>CAZZVO010000016.1:0-26835 GCA_964657505.1 uncultured Mucilaginibacter sp. | reverse complement strand
TTCCTTTTTTTGCCGACAAGAAATCACCGATAAAAGAAGCATAAGGCCGAATGCTTCTTTTATCAGGGTAAATCTTTTATGTGATGTTAAGTTGGCCATATCCCAATTAATTCATTCAATTTTAAGTAAAGCAGTTTCAGATTGTTTCATTAGCGGCGGCAAAAATATTATCAGTTTACCATCATAATTTCTCAAAGCTACATCTACGCGCTAAAACTGCGAAGTTATGCGATCAATTTTTTAATTTAGCATCAAAATAGAACTGAGGAAGATTAATGTCTGATATTATCCATCTTTTGCCTGATGCCGTTGCCAACCAGATTGCGGCCGGAGAAGTGGTACAACGCCCGGCATCCGCAGTAAAAGAATTGCTGGAAAACGCGATAGATTCGGGCGCGGATAAAATACAGTTGATTATTAAGGAAGCCGGCAAAGCGCTGATCCAGGTAATTGATAACGGTTGCGGCATGAGTTTTACCGATGCGCGGATGTGTTTTGAACGCCACGCCACTTCTAAAATCCGCAAGGCCGATGATCTTTTTGCCATTAGAACGATGGGTTTTCGTGGGGAAGCGATGGCTTCAATCGCAGCAATTGCGCAAGTGGAACTGAAAACCCGGCGACATGAAGATGAACTGGGTAGTAAAATCTGTATTGAAGCATCAGTCGTAATTAGTCAGGAACCTTGCGCCACAGCAGCCGGAACTTCAGTTTGCATTAAAAACCTTTTTTACAACACGCCAGCCCGCCGCAATTTTTTAAAAGGAAATTCGATCGAGACGCGCCATATTATTGATGAATTTCAGCGCGTGGCTTTAGCTTATCCGCAAGTATTTTTTACGCTGCACCACGACGGGCAAGAAGTTTTTCATCTGCCTTCGGCTTCTTTAAAACAACGGATCGTGCATCTTTTAGGCAATAATTATAACCAGAAATTGGTGCCGGTGAAAGAAGAAACTTCCATTATCCAGTTAGAAGGTTTTGTGGGGAAACCAGAATTTGCGCGCAAAACACGCGGCGAACAATTCTTTTTTGTGAACAACCGTTTTATCCGCGATAATTATTTAAACCACGCCGTTTCTTCTGCTTTTGAAGAATTGTTGCAGGATGATAGTTTTCCGCTGTATGTGCTTTTCATTTCGATCGATCCGGCCAAAATCGACATCAACGTTCATCCCACAAAAACAGAAATTAAATACCAGGACGACAAGGCGATTTATGCCATTATCCGTTCGGCGGTAAAACGTTCTTTGGGACAATACAACATTACGCCAACGCTTGATTTTAACCAGGAAACCGGTTTCGACCAGATGATCACCCCAAAACCATTCGACCAGATTGTTCCGCCAGGCATCAGCTTCAACCCAAACTTTAACCCATTTTCTAATGAGGTAAAAACAGCATCAGACACTTCTGTTTTACGGCATTCGGCAGAGCGGCGCAAACCAGATTTTGTACAAAACTGGGATACTTTGTACGCCATAACGCAAGGTAAAATTGCCGAACAACAGGAAATAGACACACAGCAAAGGGAAGTTTTGGTGGATAACCGGCAATTGATCAAATCGAGCGAGCGGCAATTGTTCCAAATTCATAATCGGTTTATTTTATCGCAAATAAAATCTGGTTTTATGCTGATCGACCAGCAAGCGGCACACGAACGGATTTTGTATGAACGGTTTTTATTGCAGTTGGAAAACCATTCGGGCGTGAGCCAGCAAACTTTGTTTCCGCAAAGCATCAGCATGAGCACTTCGGATTTTGAACTGTTAAAAAGTTTACTGACCGATGTGCGTGCGTTAGGTTTTGACATCCGTGAGTTTGGGAAAAATACAGTGATTGTAGAAGGCATCCCGGCAGAACTGACCAAAGCCAGTGAAAACGAAATGCTGGAGAAACTACTTGAAGGCTTTAAAAATAACCAGTCGGCGTTGAAGCTTAATAAACACGACAACCTGGCGCGCACGTTGGCCAAAAATGCAGCAGTAAAACCGGGAACGCGTTTTTTACTGGAGGAAATGAACCTACTGATAGACCAGTTGTTTGCCTGCAAAATGCCCAATGTTTCGCTTAGCGGGAAGCCGGTAATTATCACTTATACTTTAGAAGAACTTTTTCAAAAATTTGATCGATAAAAGAAGCATCGTACCGCTTCTTATAAAAACATGAACTTATTCGGACAATCTTTTTTTGCCAATATCCCGCCAGTTGTAAAAAACCTGCTGATCATCAACATTATCTTCTTTATTGCCACGCTGGTTTTTCAAGGTATGGGGATAGAACTGGCTAATTATCTCGGCGCATTTTATTTCAATTCCCCTTATTTTAGGGTTTGGCAAATTATCACCTACATGTTTATGCATGCTGGTTGGGCACACATTTTTTTCAACATGTTTGCTTTGTACATGTTCGGTCCGGCTATCGAACATTTTATGGGGCCGAAAAGGTTTTTTAACTACTATTTTATTACTGGTATTGGTGCACTGGCTTTGCAAATGCTGGTTCAGGCTTTTGAAGTGCATAGCATTTTGGGCAGTTATACTTTTAATCCCGAAATCCATTATAACATTGCGGCAGAAAGTGTACAGAAATTGAGGGATATTTACGCTGTGCCGATGGTTGGCGCATCTGGTGCACTGTTCGGTGTGCTTGTGGCCTTTGGCGTTTTGTATTCGGAAACAAGTTTGTATATCATGCTAATTCCAATTCCAGTTAAAGCAAAATATGCTGTAATTGGCTATATTGTGGTGGAATTATATTTAGGCGTAAGTCAGCACCAAGGCGATTCGGTTGCACATTTTGCCCATTTGGGAGGAGCTTTATTTGGCTATATTTTATTAAAGGTTTGGAACCTGCGCCGCACAAACGATTTTTACTAAAGTGCCGTTATTAAAAACGATAATTTAAAAGATATTTTTATGTGGGATGAAATTCGTACACAAGTTTTCCGTTCCGGAAACCGGTTAAACTTATTGATTGGCATCAATGTAATCGTTTTTTTGTTTTTGAGCCTGCTTGGTGTAATCGAAATGCTGACTACACGTAATGCGGCGATCACAACCGTGCTTAATGATTATTTGGCAATTCCTTCTTATTTGCCTAAGTTATTGGTCCGTTTTTGGACTCCTTTCACCTATATGTTTTTGCATGCCGGTTTTTTCCACATTCTATTTAACATGTTGTGGTTTTACTGGCTGGGTGGCATTTTTCAGGAATATCTGGGCGGTAAAAAACTGGTAGACCTTTACATTATTGGCGGTTTGGCAGGTGCATTTTTGTACGTGTTGTTTTACAATATTTTTCCGCTATTTGCAGAAGCGAAATTTGGATCTACCACCGTTGGTGCTTCTGCAGCAGTAATGGCTATTATTGTTGCAACCGCTACTTTATTGCCCGATTATACTATACAACTGCTGTTTTTAGGTTCTGTAAAACTGAAGTGGATTGCTTTATTTTATGTTCTTTTTGATCTGATCAGCATTACCGGGCCAAACGCCGGAGGCGAAATTTCGCATATCGGCGGAGCGATTGCAGGCTTCTTTTACATCAAACATTTACAGGGAAGTACCATGTTAGGTCAGGCTTTTGAACGTTTTTCTAAACCTAAAACCCTGCAAATCGTATCAAAAAACTATGCTAAAAACAGCACAGTGCGATCCAAAGAAGAGGAAGTTGATTCTATATTAGACAAAATTTCGCAATCGGGCTATGCCAGCCTCACTAAAAAAGAAAAGGATACCTTATTCAATGCCAGCAAAGACGAAACCAGTTAAAAAACTGCCTTTTTTTGATAAAGTAGTTTTAGTTTTTACAGTTTTAGCTTCCATTTTTATCCTGCTAAGTTTGCTGGCCAGCTTAACCGATCCGCGTACTTTCTGGCCAATTGCCTTTTTTGGTTTGGCTTATCCGCCACTCCTTCTGGCCAACATTGTACTGGTTTTATACTGGTTTATCCGTTTTAATAAATTTATTTTTATCCCATTGTTCAGCATTTTATTGGGCTGGAGCATCTTGGTAAAAAGTTTCAACCTAAATTCTACTTCGCCCGAAGGTCCTAAATCCTCTTCCGATTATTTTAGGCTGATGACTTACAACGTCCACAGCTTTCAAGGTTTAGACGGACCAGGTTCGAAACCTACCAGAAAAGAAATTTTACAATTGATTAATGAGGAACAGCCAGACGTCATTTGCATACAGGAATTTTTTTCGCGGAAGAAAGGCGAAGCTGCTATGGTCGATTCTATCAAAAAAGTATTGCATACTAACTATTTCTATCGGTTTACAGTAAACAATATTGATTACGAAGGAAATGGAATTGCAGCTTTTTCCAAGTTTCCAATCGTGAATAAAGGTTTGATTCCGCTGGCCGATAACAACAGCACCAACCAGTGTATTTTTATAGATGTAAAAAAAGCAAACCAAACCATTCGTGTTTACGCGGTGCATTTGCAATCCATCCAGTTTATGCCCGAAGATTACCAGGTGATTGACAGCGTTACTAAAGCAGAAGAAACCAACCTGCACTCGTACAAACGAATTTTAAGTAAGCTAAAAAAAGCATTTTTAAAACGCAGCGAACAGGTTTATCTGGTTAAAAACCATGCAAATACTTCGCCGTACCCATTTTTAATTGCTGGCGATTTTAACGATACACCTGCTTCTTTTGCCGTCAATAAAATGTCGGAAGGTTTAAAAAACGCTTTCCGTGAAAAAGGAAATGGTTTTGGTGCAACTTATAATGGAGATTTCCCTAATTATCAGATCGATTATATTTTGGCCCAGCCCAAATTCCAAGTGATCAATTATAAAGTTTTTAAGAAAAAGCTTTCCGACCATTACGCCATTCGCGCCGATTTACTGTTAAAGTAACCAACAAACCGCCTTTTTATATAAATTTGCCCGATGCAGCAAAAGCTTTTTATTTACAATACTTTATCGCGCAAAAAAGAAGAATTTAAAGCCGTTAATCCGCCATTTGTTGGGATATACGTTTGTGGGCCAACGGTTTACAGCGACGTCCATTTGGGTAATTGCCGCACGTTTATTTCTTTCGACCTCATCTTCCGTTACCTTCTGCATTTGGGTTATAAAGTTCGTTACGTCCGTAATATTACAGATGCCGGGCATTTGGAAGGAGATACAGACGAAGGCGAAGATAAAATCTCTAAAAAAGCAAAATTGGCACAATTGGAGCCGATGGAAATTGTACAAAAATATACTGTCGATTTCCACAACGTGATGCAAGTTTTCAATGTAAAACCACCCAGCATCGAACCGACTGCAACCGGCCACATCATCGAGCAAATTGAATTAGTAAAGGTTATTTTAGAAAAAGGACTGGCTTATGAAGTTAACGGTTCGGTTTATTTTGATGTAGAAAAGTACAACCAAAACCATAATTATGGTATTTTAAGCAACCGGAATTTGGAGGATATGCTCAACAATACCCGAAATTTAGGCGGACAGGAAGAGAAAAAAGGTAAGCTGGACTTCGCATTGTGGATTAAAGCCAAGCTAGAACATTTAATGAAATGGCCATCACCCTGGAGCATTGGTTTCCCGGGATGGCACTTGGAATGTTCGGCCATGAGCAAAAAGTATTTAGGCGAGCAGTTTGATATTCATGGCGGCGGAATGGATTTGGCGCCAACACATCACACCAATGAAATTGCGCAAAACGAAGCTGCTTGCGGTAAAATGCCGGCCAATTACTGGGTTCATACGAACATGTTAACCGTGAATGGACAAAAAATGTCTAAATCATTAGGGAACAGTTTTTTACCGGAAGAACTTTTTTCTGGAAATCACTCCTTACTTAACAAAGGGTATAGTGCGATGACTGTCCGGTTTTTTATGTTGCAAGCACATTACCGAAGTACGTTGGATTTCTCGAACGAAGCACTGGAAGCATCAGAAAAAGGCTTTAAAAGGATGATGAATGCATTTGCGCTATCAGCAGATTTAAAAGCATCTCCCAACGGAGAAATCGAAATAGCGCCTTTGCGGCAAAGATGCTACGAAGCCATGAACGATGATTTTAACAGTCCTGTTTTAATTGCGGAGTTGTTTGAAGTTTGCCGGATTGTTAATTCCATTCATGATCAAAAATTAAAGGTCGATCAACAAAACCTAGAGCTTTTGCAACAATTGCTGCAGCATTTTATTGTTGATGTTTTAGGTTTGAAAGACGAATCTGCAGCATCTGATGAATTACCGAAAGTATTAGATTTTGTAATCAACCTTCGCAGCGAAGCAAAAACCAACCAAGATTATGCAACTTCAGATAAGATCAGGCAAGGCATGCAAAAAATAGGCTACCAATTGAAAGACAGCAAAGAAGGTACAAGCTGGTCGAAAATTTGAAAGTTTTAAACTTAAACCGTTTTCCAACAACCCAAAAAAGAGGCGGTAAAAACAGTATCAGCTTATAATAAAGTTTTACAGATCCAGTTAAACATTAAATTGTCTTTAGTTTAGAAAAACTATTTGTTCAATTAAAACCAAAGCCTCACAGGCAAAAAATGAATATCTTACGCATTATTTCCACATCAACAATGAAAAAAACGTTTATTGCTTTTGTCGCTTTTTTATACTTTAATGGCTTAGCTGTGGCACAAAAAACTGCACAGGTAAAAGAAGTATTAGATGCCGAAAAAGATTACAGCAAAGTAATTAACCAAAAAGGCATCCGCGATGGTTCTCTTGCAGTTATAGAACCTGATGCTATTGTATTTAAACCAGAACCTGTTTCTGCCAAAACTTTTTATACCGCCAGCCAAAAAATCCCGGGCAAACTAACTGCAACACCAAAAATTGCACGCATTTCTGCAAATGGTGACCTTGCTTTTACGGCAGGTTCCTATTTGCTTAAAGAAAATACAGGCGATGATGCAGAATATGGCGAGTACTTATCTATTTGGCAAACAGATTTATACGGAAAACTAAAGTTGCTTTTCAACATCAACCTGCAACATCCGGAGCCGAAAGAAGCACAAATAGTAGATTTTAAAGACCCTATTACTGCTGCGCGTGCCGTTAGCAAAGATCCTTTTAATGGCCGCAACATTATTATCACTACAGATAAACTGTTCAATTCTTCCCTGGGAGGTTTTACTGCTGTTTCCGCATATAAAGAGTTTTTGACTTTAGACGGAAGATTATATTTCCCCGGTTTTGAACCCATTATTGGCCAGGATAAAATACTGCAGTTTGTAAGCAACCAGGCTATTTCTATCGAGGCTTTAAATACAAATGCCGGCCGTGCTTTAAGTGGTGATTTGGCTTACAGTTATGGCAAAGCTAAAATTAACAAAGGCGGAACGACCAACAATTACAATTATATCCGCATTTGGGAACCGGATAAAGCCCACAAATGGAATGTTTTAGTGGAGATTTTTTCGCCTATTGAGAAATAGGTGGTAAAAACAGTATTACCAAGAAAGGCCGCTTAAATGGGCGGCCTTTCTTGTTGATGAAATTATTATGAATGCTGGAATTAGAACAACTGCTCAATAATCTGATCTGCCGATAAACCTTCCGCTTCTGCACGGTAATTACGAACAATGCGGTGACGTAAAATAGCTTTAGCCACAGCCTGCACATCTTCTACATCCGGAGAATATTTTCCTGAAATCACGGCATGGCACTTCGCGCCTAAAACCAAAAACTGAGATGCCCGCGGCCCTGCGCCCCAACTCAATAACTGGTTTACTTTTGGTGTAGCCAAAGCAGTATTCGGGCGGGTTTTAGCAGCTAATTTTACTGCATATTCCAGTACATGATCGGTTATCGGAATATTTCTGACCAGTTGCTGAAAGTAGCGTATTTGTTCTGCATTCAGCAGTTTTTTTACCATATTAATGTTGGTGCCCGTGGTATTTCTAACAATATTCAGTTCCTCCTGAAAAGAAGGATAATCTAACGAAATATTAAACATAAAACGGTCTAATTGCGCCTCCGGCAAAGGATAAGTACCTTCCTGTTCTATCGGGTTTTGTGTGGCCAAAACAAAAAACGGCTTATCCAATTGATGGGTTATACCGGCAGCCGTAACTGCTTTTTCCTGCATCGCTTCCAACAATGCAGCCTGTGTTTTTGGCGGTGTCCGGTTGATTTCATCAGCCAAAATAATGTTAGAAAAAACCGGCCCTTTAATAAATTTAAAGTTGCGGTCTTCCCCCAAAATTTCCGAACCGATGATATCAGAAGGCATTAAATCCGGGGTAAACTGAATACGGTTAAAGCTCAAATCAAGCACTTGCGCTACCGTTTGTACCAGCAGAGTTTTAGCCAAGCCTGGCACACCAACTAATAAGCAATGCCCGTTGCTAAAAATAGCGATCAGGACTGATTTTACAACTTCATCCTGACCGATAATGATTTTGCCAATCTCTGCTTTAACTTCACGGTACGATGCATATAAAGCATCAGCAGCCTCTACTTCCGACGAATGTTGCATATTATTTTACCTGAGCTGTTGTAACTACCCAAGTTTTAAGCTGATCGCAGGTTTGATATTCGGGATCAATATTGATAAAAGTTTCTCTGCGCCGTTTTTCAAACCACGCGCTTACCGCTTTGCTGATCTTACTTTCAGATGCTGCATCTTTTAGCTTAGGAAAATCTTGTGCCAGATTTGCTTTATGTGCGTCGGTCTTCGATTTTAAATACATTATTTTATAACTCTTCGTATTTTTTTGTGAGGTAAACAAAGCAGGCGGGGCAATGCTTCCTACTTTCATTGTATCAACTAATAAGGCAACCTGCGGATCCAATTTGTCAGTAGGAATATACGTAGAACGGGTTTGTACATCTTCCGCATTCAGCATCATGCCACCGTTATATTTGGTTTCATTATCTTCCGAATAAAAAGAAGCCGCAGAAGAAAAATCAACTTTCATCGTTTTTAACATCTTGTAAATGCTGTCTGCCTTAATTTTAGCGCGATCTAAACTGGCTTGCGTTACTTCGGGAATAATTAAAATATGCCTTACGTGTACTTGTTCCCCACGGCGTTCAATCACCTGCAAAAAGTGAAAGCCAAATTCTGTTTCAAAAACAGGCGAAATTTCTCCTGCTTTTAATTTAAAGGCCATCGATGTAAATTCCTTGGCCATAGCACTTCTGTCAAAAAAACCCAAATCGCCGCCAGCCGGTGCCGATCCAGGATCTTGCGAATAAAGTGTAGCCAAAGTGGCAAAATCTTCTCCCTTTTTTATCCGCTCACGCAAACCCTCTGCTTTTTCGCGGGCAACTTGTTTTTCTTCCCGTGTTAGTTTTGGGTTAAATACAATCTGTGCAATTTCTACTTCTTTGTTGATCGATGGCAAACTATCCTTCGGAATGGCGTTGAAATAGTTCTTAACGTCCTGCGGCGTTACGCTTACTTTCTCTGTTATTTTCTGCTGCATCTTTTGTGCCGTAAGCAGTTCCTTCACATCCGGCCGGATTTCATCTTTATACTGAATAATAGATTTCCCCAAAAACTTTTCCAACGTCTCCTGACCTCCAGCACGTTGCACATAATTACGCATCCTTCTATCTACTTCGTTGTCCAGGTCGTCATCCTTTACAATCACACTATCAATAACAGCTTGTTGATTTAGTAATTTTTGGGTAAGCAATTGTTGCAACACCTGGCATTTTATCGCATCGTTTGGCTGGTTGCCTTGTGCCAAATACTCAGCATATTGTCTTTCAACATCAGAATTCAAAATAATACTGTTGCCAACAACTGCCGCAACTTTGTCTAAAGACTTTTTCTGACCCGAAGCAGCAAAAACACTCATCGCAAAACACAGGATCAAAACGGTAAACTTTCTCATATTAAAATATAGCTTCTATAAAATACACATGCTGTTTTTAGCGGTGTAAACTCGTTAAATTTCGTAAAAATATCTCATCTCTCCGCATAAAACTTTATCCGGCACAACTTAGTTGCAATATTCCCCAAATTATAGCGAAGCCAGAAACAGTTTAACTATTTTTAACCAAATTTACTTTATGATAGCAGGACATGAAGCCGCACTTCGGATTTTAATGAACGATGACCTTTATCTGGATTTGAGAGATTTAGAACAAAAAGAAATATACTTCAACAAAGTTTTATCAGAAAAACCAGTAAGCGTTTATGTTGAAGAAGAACCAAAACCAGCATTTATTTTTATTGGGAAGAACCAGAAAAATTTCCTTATTTTAATTAACGAGGCTTTGCCCGAGAACCATTTAAAAGCTTTAGAAAGTACACTTTTGCGTAAGCAATTGGTTTTGGACGATGTTGCCATTCTTGATTATGCTACTACTGCCAACAAAAATTTTGCGGATGTTAATGCTTCTTTTATGCCACAAAAAATGGTGTGTTTTGGATTGAAGCCGGAAGATTTAGGTTTGCCCGAAGCGAAATTTAACGAGATCAGCAGTTATGAAAACCTGCAGATTTTATACACCTACAGCTTTACAGAAATGCTGGGCAACAAAGAAAAAACCAAAGCTTTTTGGGAACCAATGAAAATTTTATAATGATAAAAGAACTCGTATTTGCCACCAATAACGCACACAAAATTGAAGAAGTTGCCCAAGCTGTTTGCAAACAATTCACAATTTTAAGTTTAAAAGATATTTTTTGTGAAGATGAAATCGAAGAAACCGGAAGTACTTTTAAAGAAAACGCTTCTATCAAAACACATCACATTCATCAAAAATTTAAGGTTGATTGTTTTGGCGACGATAGTGGTTTAGAAATAGAAGCTTTAAACGGAGAACCTGGTGTTTTTTCTGCAAGATATGCTGGAGAACATGGCAATCATGAAGCAAATATAGAACGCGTTTTAGACCAAATGCAAGGTGTTGAAAACCGGCATGCACAATTTAAAACTGTAATTTCTTTAATTTGGCAAGGAAAGGAATATTGGTTTGAAGGAATTGTTCCAGGCGTAATCCGTACAGAACGTTCCGGAATTAAGGGTTTTGGTTACGATCCAATTTTTCAGCCTATTGGTTATCCAATTACTTTTGCCGAGATGTCTCTTCAAGAAAAAAACAACATTAGCCATCGTGGAAAAGCAGTTTCGCAACTGATCGATTTCCTTAGAAAATCATAACTGATACTTCTTTTATAGGCATAAAAAAAGCTGCTTCCAAATTTTGGAAGCAGCTTTTAAATTTATTGTTAACCTTTTCGTGGTTATTTTACTTCTTCGAAGTCGACATCAGTTACAGAATCAGCTTCTTTTCCTGCTGCTTGAGTGTGTTCAGCACCACCGTCTGCAGTTGGTCCGCCTTGTGTACCTGCATCTTGCGTAGCTTTGTACATTTCTTCGGATGCCGCGTTCCAAGCACTGTTTAGTTCGGTTTGGGCAGCATCCATGTCAGCTACATTTTTAGCGGCATAAGCTGTTTTCAACTTGGTTAAACCAGCTTCAATCGGTGCTTTTTTATCCGCAGATATTTTATCGCCATACTCTTTCAATTGTTTCTCAGTAGAAAAGATTAAAGCATCGGCAGCATTTAGTTTTTCAACTTCTTCTTTTGCTTTTTTGTCAGATTCTGCATTCGCTTCAGCTTCATCTTTCATTTTCTTGATATCAGCATCAGTTAAGCCGGAAGAAGCTTCGATACGTATTTTCTGCTCTTTACCAGTTGCTTTATCTTTTGCAGATACATGCAGAATTCCATTAGCATCAATATCAAAAGTAACTTCAACTTGCGGGATACCACGAGGTGCAGCCGGGATTCCATCCAAGTGGAAACGTCCGATTGTGCGGTTTTGAGCAGCCATTGGCCTTTCTCCCTGCAAAATATGGATTTCTACGGAAGGCTGGTTATCAGAAGCAGTAGAAAAAGTTTCTGATTTTTTAGATGGAATAGTTGTATTTGATTCGATCAATTTCGTCATCACACCACCCATAGTTTCAATACCTAAAGAAAGCGGGGTAACGTCTAACAACAATACATCTTTAACTTCTCCTGTTAAAACACCACCTTGAATAGCGGCACCAATTGCAACAACTTCATCAGGGTTAACTCCTTTTGATGGTGATTTTCCGAAGAATTTTTCAACAGCTTCCTGTATTGCAGGGATACGCGTTGAACCACCTACCAAAATAATTTCATCAATATCAGAAGTGCTTAAACCTGCGTTTTTCAAAGCAGAACGGCATGGCTCAATTGTTCTTTTAATTAAACTATCTGCTAATTGCTCAAATTTTGCACGTGTTAAAGTTTTTACCAAGTGCTTAGGCATGCCGTCAGCAGCGGTAATATAAGGCAAGTTGATCTCAGATTGTGCGCTGCTTGATAACTCAACTTTAGCTTTTTCAGCAGCTTCTTTTAAGCGTTGCAAAGCCATTGGATCTCTGCGGAGATCAACACCTTCGTTGCTTTTAAATTCATCTGCCAACCAATCAATAATAACTTGGTCAAAGTCATCACCACCCAAGTGCGTATCACCGTCTGTTGATTTTACTTCGAAAACACCATCGCCTAATTCCAACACAGAAACATCATGTGTACCACCACCGCAGTCAAAAACTACGATTTTCATGTCTTTGTGCGCTTTATCTAAACCATAAGCCAAAGCAGCAGCAGTTGGTTCGTTAATGATACGACGAACTTTTAAACCAGCAATTTCGCCAGCTTCTTTTGTAGCCTGACGTTGTGCATCGTTAAAATATGCAGGAACGGTAATAACTGCTTCTGTTACTTCAGTTCCCAAAAAGTCTTCAGCAGTTTTCTTCATTTTTTGAAGGATCATTGCTGAAATTTCTTGTGGGGTATAATTACGGTCGTTAATAGCAATCCTTGGTGTATTGCCATCTCCTTTAACAACTTTATAAGGAACGCGTTCGATTTCTTTGGTAACCTCGTTAAACTGGTTTCCCATGAAGCGTTTTATAGAAGAAATAGTTTTTGTTGGGTTGGTAATTGCCTGACGCTTAGCAGGATCTCCTACTTTACGTTCGCCATTATCTACAAATGCAACAACAGAAGGTGTTGTGCGTTTTCCTTCGCTATTTGCAATAACAACAGGTTCGTTCCCTTCCATTACTGCCACACAGGAATTTGTTGTTCCTAAGTCGATTCCAATAATCTTAGCCATATATTTGATTTTTCTTTAAATTCTTGTTAATAATACATAATGCTAAACAAGCAATGTGCCAAGGGGTAGTATTTTAAGTATTAAGTATTAGCTGACAGGTTTTAGCTTGATCATTATACTTTTTGGTAGGTTTTTCAATGACATCCTGTCAGAAATTATACAATTACTGCTTGTATGGACTTAAATTTTGTATGATAAAAGAAGTATTGCTATTAATTTAACCCTACAAAAAAAGCCTTGATAATATCAAGGCTTTTAAAATTCTACTCTAAAAATTATTTATAACTCTTCGTCAGGTGCTAAAGGTTCTCCTGCAGATGAAGGATCAGGAATTTCGGTTGCAGGTGCACTTTGTTCTAATGGAGTATCAACAACACCAGCAGTTTCAGAGGAAGCAACAGCAACAGTTCCATCAGCTTTGCTACGGCCAGAACCACGACGGCGAGTTGATTTTTTCCCGGCAACTGCATTTCCTTTCGTATAAACCGTATTGTAATCTACCAATTCAATAATTGCCATTTCGGCGTTATCGCCTAAACGGTTTTCCATTTTAACAATACGTGTGTAACCACCTGGGCGTGTTGCTACTTTTTCAGCTATTTCACGAAAAAGAATAGTAGTTGACTCTTTGTCTTTTAAGTAGCTAAAAACAGTACGACGTGAATGCGTAGTATCGCTTTTAGATTTTGTGATTAAAGGTTCTACATAAACACGCAAAGCTTTTGCTTTAGCAAGTGTTGTTGTAATGCGTTTGTGTAAAATAAGTGATGAAGCCATGTTGGCCAGCATCGCTTTACGGTGGCTATCTGTACGGCCTAAATGATTTACTTTTCTTCCGTGTCTCATAATTTGCTGTTTTGCACGTGCATACCGTTGGGCGACTATTCAAACCCGCGGAATTATGCCAATGGATAATGTAATCCTTTCCTATTAATAGAAAGGTGTGTTTCTATTCTTCGTCTAATTTATATTTCGAAAGGTTCATGCCAAAAGATAAACCTTTTGATTTAACTAAATCTTGAATTTCAGTTAAAGATTTTTTGCCGAAATTTCTGAATTTAAGCATATCAGCAACATCATAAGAAACTAATTCTGCCAAAGTGCGGATATCAGCAGCTTTTAAACAATTTAAAGCTCTTACAGAAAGGTCAAGATCAACCAATTCAGTTTTTAAAATTTTGCGCATGTGCAAAATTTCTTCATCAACTTCTTTTGCTTCTTCTTTCGTCTGTGCTTCCAACATCATGTTCTCATCAGAGAACAGCATGAAATGTTGGATCAGTATTTTTGCAGCTTCCTTTAATGCATCTTCCGGATGGATAGAACCATCAGTTGCGATATCTAAAACTAATTTTTCGTAATCTGTTTTTTGTTCAACACGATAATTTTCGATTACGTATTTAACATTTTTGATTGGAGTGAAAATTGAATCAACTGCAATAACACCTACTACAGCATCTGCATTTTTATTTTCTTCGCTTGGTACGTAACCTCTTCCTTTGCTAACTGTAAACTCAATCTCCAATGTAACGGAAGAATCCATGTTACAAATTACCAAATCTGGGTTTAAAACAGTGTAGTTATTAGAAAACTTGGTGATGTCGCCAGCTTTAAAACTATCCTGGCCGTTAACTATAACAAATATCTTCTCAGAATCGCCAGAGTCACCTGTTTTTTGAAAACGTACTTGTTTTAAGTTCAAGATAATTTCAGTAACATCTTCAACTACTCCTTTTATCGTAGAAAATTCGTGGGTAACACCAGAAAAACGAACAGAGGTAATTGCATAACCTTCTAAAGAAGAAAGCAAAATACGACGTAAAGCATTACCGATAGTGATGCCGAAACCAGGTTCTAAAGGACGAAATTCAAACGTACCGTCAGAATCATTTGATTTCTGCATGATCACCTTATCTGGTTTTTGAAATGCTAATATGGCCATTATGTACTATGAGTTATGATTGTGTGATTAAAATTGAAAATGTGTCAACCGATAACATTCGGTTAACACATCTAATACTACTATTTAGAATATAGCTCGACGATCAGGTTTTCCTTGATATTTTCAGGAATTTCGTCACGATTAGGATAATTCAGAAATTTGCCTGAAAGGTTATTTGGATCCCATTCTAACCAGCTAAATTTATTTATTCTCCTGCCAGAAACAGTGTTTGCAATCGTTTCAAGTGATTTTGACTTTTCGCGAACCGCAATTACATCTCCTGCTCTTAAAGAATAAGAAGGAATATTAACTAATTCGTTGTTGACTGTAATATGTTTATGGCTAACTAATTGGCGTGCAGCAGAACGCGTCGGGGCAATACCTAAACGATAAACTGCATTGTCCAAACGTGCTTCTAATAATTTTAAAAGCGTTTCACCTGTAATACCTTGCTTGGAAGATGCTTTGTGGAACAAGTTTTCAAACTGACGTTCTAATACACCGTAAGTGTACTTAACTTTTTGTTTTTCCATCAACTGTACAGCATATTCAGATTGTTTTCCTCTTCTTTTAGAGGTTCCGTGCATTCCAGGAGGATAATTCTTTTTTTCTAATGCTTTATCAGGGCCAAAAATAGGCTCTCTGAATCTTCTTGCAATTTTGGACTTAGGTCCGGTGTATCTGGCCATTTATTGTTTTTTTAAAGTATCAGTATAAAAACAGTACTGAATCTTAGCTTTAAAATTGATTAATTAAACTCTCCTTCTTTTAGATGGACGACATCCGTTATGTGGCATTGGGGTAATGTCTTTAATGGTAGTTACCTCAATACCTGAAGTTTGCAAAGTACGAATAGCTGATTCACGGCCAGCACCCGGTCCTTTAACAAATACTTCTACTTTACGCAAACCTAAATCATGTGCAGTCTTTGCACAATCAGATGCTGCCTGCCCTGCTGCATATGGTGTATTCTTTTTGGAACCTTTGAATCCCATTTTTCCGGCAGATGACCAGGAGATCGCTTGCCCATTATTGTTAGTTAAAGTAACAATGATATTGTTAAAAGTAGCATTAATGTGTGCTTGGCCAACAGACTCTACAACAACAATACGCTTTTTGGTAACTTTTTTAGTTTTAGCCATTTGATTGATTGATAATTAACAGCTCGCTTAAATGAAACTATAAAAGCTGTTAACAATTATTTTTTACTTGGTAACTTTTTTCTTGTTAGCGACAGTTTTACGTTTTCCTTTACGGGTACGTGAATTGTTTTTGGTTCGCTGACCTCTTAAAGGCAAGCCTTTACGATGACGTGTTCCTCTGTAACAACCAATATCCATTAAACGCTTGATGTTTAATTGTACCTCGGAACGCAAAGAACCTTCAACCTTAATTTGATCATTGATGATACCACGAATAGTAGTAAGCTGTTCGTCAGACCAATCTTGAACCTTTGTATTAAAATCAATCCCAGCTTGAGTTAAAATATCCTGAGCTGTAGACCTTCCTATTCCAAAAATGTAAGTCAGACCAATTTCGCCACGTTTGTTTCTTGGTAAATCAATACCTGCAATCCTTGCCATAAATTTTTATATAATTATCTTTTACAATAAAGAATGTATTTTAAGCACTCTTAATTAAAGCATTGTTTATCCTTGACGTTGTTTGTATTTTGGATTCTTTTTGTTGATCACATAGAGTTTACCTTTACGGCGAATGATTTTGCAATCTGCACTACGCTTTTTAATAGATGCTCTGACTTTCATCTTATTTTATTTGTATCTGTAAGTAATTCTACCTTTTGTTAAATCATAAGGACTCATTTCCAGTTTTACACGGTCACCCGGTAAAATTTTGATATAATGCATACGCATCTTTCCTGAAATATGAGCAATTATCTCATGCCCGTTCTCTAATTCTACACGAAACATTGCATTTGATAATGCTTCTTTTATTACACCGTCTTGTTCAATCGAGGCTTGTTTAGCCATATTTTATTGATTTCTACTTCATTATCTATTTTTGAAGCGGGATGCAAAATTAATATAATTTTTGTTAATTATTAATTTTTTCTTTTAAAACTTTTTCGATGTAATCGAAAGAGGTTAGAATGTCTGGTTTGCCTTTTTTTATAGCTACTGTATGCTCATAATGAGCAGATGGTTTGCCATCAGAAGTAGAAACAGTCCAACCGTCATCCCAAAACCTCACTCCAGCCCTACCTGCATTAATCATAGGTTCTATGGCAATTACCATACCTTCCTCTAACTTAATGCCAGAACCTTTTTTTCCGTAATTTGGAACTTCAGGCTTCTCGTGTAGTTTTGTACCAACACCATGACCAACCAATTCCTTCACAACACCAAAACGAAATTTTTCAGCGTGTTCTTGTACAGCATAACCAACATCACCTATCCGCATTCCAGAAACAGCTTTTTCCACCCCTAATCTCAAACACTCTTGAGTAACCTGCATTAACAGTTTTATGTCTTCTTGTGGTTCACCTACAGAAAATGTGTAAGCAGAATCACCGTAAAACTTATTCATTACGACTCCACAATCGATGGAAACTAAATCACCAGGAATTAACTCATGCTTACCGGGAAAACCATGCACAACTTGGTTATTCAAAGAAATACACAAGGAGTAGGGGAAACCACTATAATTTAAAAAGGCCGGAACACCGCCATTGTCGCGAATAAAAGTTTCAGCAACATTATTTAACTGGATAGTCTTAACACCTGGTTTTATCAGCTTAGCAACTTCTGCAAGCGTTTTGGAAACTAATTCACAGCTTAACCTAATTAGTTCAATTTGCTCTGATGTTTTGAAATTGATTTTAGACATTTTGAAATAACCCAATCAAATTGCTGGAGGAGTAGTTCCGGCGGCAACTGGAATTGCAGTACGACCTTTAATACGTCCAGTCTTCATCAATCCATCGTAATGACGCATTAATAAATGACTTTCAATTTGCTGCAAAGTATCTAAAACAACTCCAACCAAAATAATCAATGATGTACCACCAAAAAACCTTGAGAATTGACTATTTACACCTAATTTGGAAGCAATAGCAGGTATTATAGCTACAATAGCCAGAAAAATTGATCCCGGTAATGTGATTCTCGAAATTACCGCGTCAATATATTCTGAAGTTGTATTTCCAGGTTTTACACCAGGAATGAAACCCTGATTCTTTTTCATATCATCTGCCATTTGATTAGGATTAACAGTGATAGCCGTATAAAAATACGTGAAAAGAATAATCAGGATAGCAAAAATAATATTGTGGGTAAAAGAAGTATAGTCTGAAACTGCCATCAAAAAGCCATTAGAAGCAGCATTTGGGAAAAATGATGCAACAGTCGCGGGAATAAACATCAACGCCTGAGCAAAAATAATCGGCATTACACCAGCCGCAGTAACTTTTAAAGGAATATATTGACGAACTCCGCCATATTGTTTGTTACCAACAATCCGTTTCGCATATTGAACAGCAATTTTTCTGGTTCCCTGGACAATTAAAATTGTAAACATCACCACACCAACTAAAGCTACAATCTCTATTAAAAAGGCTATTGGACCACCGTTTCCACTAATGCGGGATGTAAATTCTGAAAAAATGCCGAAAGGAAGCTGAGCAATAATCCCAACCATGATAATTAGGGAAATACCATTGCCAAT
The DNA here is from genome assembly GCA_964657505.1 of uncultured Mucilaginibacter sp. Classification (GTDB taxonomy): domain Bacteria; phylum Bacteroidota; class Bacteroidia; order Sphingobacteriales; family Sphingobacteriaceae; genus Mucilaginibacter_A. Next base: position 8,113 of record CAZZVO010000016.1, on the reverse strand, counting down.
TCCTTTATCCGTAATTTTTTCACCTAACCACATTACAAATAAAGTACCCGCAGTTAAAACAAAAATCGATGATATCGTAAACAGTGGCTCAGCAAATAACTTAGCTTCTGCTGGAATTTGCGATTTAACATATCCAATTGCCTGCAAAGCAGTAATAACAATTGTAAGGTATCGTGTCCATTGATTTATTTTGTTTCGGCCACTTTCCCCCTCTTTTTGCAACTTTTGAAAATATGGCACTGCTATACCTAATAATTGCATCACGATGGACGCAGAAATATAAGGCATAACACCCAAAGCAAAAATTGACGACCTTGAGAAAGATCCTCCAGCAAACATATTAAGTAAGCCTAAAATGCCTTCTCTCGTTTTTTGAGAATCAATTGCATTTGCATCAACCCCAGGAATAGCAATAAAAGATCCTATACGATAAATTAAAAGAAATAAAAGTGTATTTATAATACGCACTCTTAAATCATCGATTTTCCAAATATTGGATAAAGTGTTAAAGAATTTCTTCATTGAAATTTACAACTTAACGATTGATCCGCCTGCAGACTCTATTGCCTTTTGAGCTGTTTCTGTAAAAGCATGTGCCTTTACCTCCAATTTGGTTTTTAGTTCACCGCGGCCAAGGATTTTTACTAAATCATTTCTTGAAACTAATCCATGCATTTTTAATGCCTCAAAGTCTATTGCGGATAAATTATATTTCTCTACCAGTTCTTGCAAAATGTCAAGATTGATTCCTACGTATTCCTTACGATTTGGGTTTTTAAATCCAACCTTAGGTACACGCCTTTGCAATGGCATTTGTCCACCTTCGAATCCAACTTTACTTGATGTGCCAGAACGGGAACCAGCACCTTTATGTCCACGGGTAGAAGTTCCACCACGACCAGAACCAGTACCTCTACCTATCCGCTTTCTATTTTTAATAGAACCTACCGCTGGTTTTAAATTACTTAAATTCATATTATTAAATATTTTCTACCGCTACCAAATGATTAACACTACGCACCATACCAATTATAGCATCGTTAGCTTCTACCTCTACGCTTTGGCTGATCTTTCTTAATCCTAAAGCTTTCATGGTTAATTTTTGCCTTTCGCTTCTGTCGATAATGCTTTTAACCTGTGTAATTTTTATTTTAGCCATTTTATATTAACCGTTAAAAACTTTTCCTAAATCTATTCCACGCTGTTGTGCAACAGTATATGCATCACGTAATTGTGATAAAGCAGAAACAGTAGCTTTAACAACGTTGTGTGGATTTGAAGATCCTTTTGATTTAGCTAACACATTATGTACACCTGCTGATTCTAACACAGCGCGCATTGCACCGCCGGCAATTACACCTGTCCCAATTGCAGCTGGTTTAATAAACACAAAACCACCTGAAAATTTACCAATTTGCTCATGCGGAATAGTGCTGTTGATGATAGGAACCTTTACTAGGTTCTTTTTTGCATCATCAATTCCTTTTGCAATTGCTTCTGTTACTTCTTTTGCTTTGCCTAAACCATATCCTACAACGCCATTTTCATCCCCAACTACAACGATAGCTGAAAAACTGAATGTACGGCCGCCTTTTGTTACTTTAGCAACACGTTGGATACTTACCAAACGATCTTTTAATTCAATCTCGCTTGATTTAACTCTTTTTATATTGATAGTTGACATTTTGCTAATTGAATTAAAAAATTAAACCGCCTTCACGTGCACCTTCTGCTAAAGATTTGATCCTTCCATGGTATAGGTAACCGTTACGATCAAATACTACTTCTTTAATACCTGCGGCAATTGCTTTTTCTGCTACCAATTTCCCTACAGCAACCGACTGATCTGATTTTGATCCTTCTGCTGTAAATTCTTTGGATAAAGAGGAAGCAGAAACTAACGTTTTACCTAACAAGTCATCAATAACCTGCGCATATATACCTTTATTGCTTCTATAAACAGATAAACGCGGACGTTCCGAAGAACCAGTCAAACGCTTCCTGATACCTTTTTTTATTCTTTCTCTTCTTGATAATTTACCTAACATACAATTATTTTTTTGATGCAGATTTTCCTGCTTTTCTTCTCAATTGCTCACCTACAAACTTAATACCTTTACCTTTATATGGTTCTGGCGCCCTTAATGAACGAATTTTAGCTGCAACTTGACCCAATAACTGCTTGTCGATAGATTCAAGAATAATTGTAGGATTCTTTCCTTTTTCCGCAGTGGTAGTAACTTTAATTTCTTTAGGCAATTCAAACACATAATGGTGAGAGAAACCCAAAACTAAATCTAATGTATTTCCGGTATTTGTAGCCCTATAACCTACACCTACTAATTCTTGCTCCAATTTGTATCCAGCAGTAACGCCGATTACCATGTTATTGACCAAGGATCGGTATAAGCCGTGCAAAGCTTTGTGTCGTTTTTGTTCTGACGGACGTTTAATAACGATTTGACCTTCTGTTTGCTCGATTGAAATATCACTATCTATTAATTGCGATAGAGAACCTTTAGGTCCCTTAACAGTTACTAAATTATCTTCAGATACAGAAACTGTTACATTACCTGGCAATGTAACAGGTGCTTTTCCTATTCTAGACATTCTTAATTCCTCCGATTAATAAATGTAACATAAAACTTCACCGCCAATATTTTGCTGTTTTGCTTCTTTATCAGACATTACACCTTTAGAAGTTGACAATATGGCAATACCTAAACCATTCAATACCCTCGGCATATTTTCAGTACCTGCATATCGACGTAAGCCTGGTCTGCTAATACGTGATAAGTTACGGATAGCAGAAATTTTAGTAACAGGGTTGTACTTTAAAGCAACTTTAATAGTGCCTTGCGGGGCGGTATCATCAAATTTGTAATTTGCAATGTACCCTTTGTCGAAAAGTACTTTTGTAATTTCCTTTTTAATATTTGATGCCGGGATCTCCACCACACGGTGGTTTGCTTTGATCGCGTTTCTTACTCTAGTAAGATAATCTGCAATTGGATCTGTATTCATTTACTATTATAATTCTGATAGTGGTATCGGACGGGGCCTTCCTGCCGACCTATTATCAATTCAAATTTCATGTGCTAAAAGAAGCATTGTAATTAGTAACGTGTTTCGAACGAAACATTCGTTATTACCAACTTGCTTTTTTTATTCCCGGAATTTTTCCGGCTAATGCCATTTCGCGGAAAGTAACCCTTGAAATACCAAACTGGCGCATGTAACCTCTTGGACGGCCAGTTAACTTACAACGATTATGTTGACGAACAGGTGAAGAATTTTTAGGCAACTTATCTAACCCAATAAAATCACCAGCAGCTTTTAATTCTGCTCTTTTCTCAGCATATTTTGCAACAGCCTTTGCACGTTTTACATCACGTGCCTTTACACCTTCTTTAGCCATTAGTATTGGTTGTTTGGTTTTTAAACGGTAACCCGAATGATTTTAAAAGTTCTAATGCTTCCACATCATTATTGGCGGAAGTAACAAATGTAATATCCATACCCATAATCTTATTGATCTTGTCAATATTGATCTCTGGAAAAATAATTTGCTCCGTGATACCTAAAGTATAGTTACCTCTTCCGTCAAAACCTTTATCGTTAATTCCTTTGAAATCACGGATACGCGGTAAAGCTACGGAAATTAAACGATCTAAGAATTCGTACATGTGGTTGTCACGTAAAGTAACACGTACACCTACAGGCATGCCTTTACGCAATTTAAAGTTAGAGATATCCTTCTTAGATTTTGAAGAAACAGCTTGCTGACCGGTTATTGTTGTTAATTCTGATATTGCAGTTTCAATCAACTTTTTATCAGTCGTAGCAGCACCAACACCTTGGTTAATAGCAATTTTCTCCAATTTCGGAACCTGCATTACACTTTTGTATTGGAATTTATCCTTAAGTGCAGTGCGAATACCATCTTTATATTGTGATTTTAATCTTGGTACGTAAGCCATTATTTAATTTCCTCCCCAGATTTTTTACCTACTCTGATCAATTTTCCATCATCACTTCTTTTTCTTCCTGTACGGGTAATATTACCAGTTTTAGGGTCGATCAAAGCTAAATTTGAAATATGAATAGGTGCTTCTTTTTTAATTATTCCTCCATTAGGATTTGCAGCATTTGGTTTAGTATGCTTAGTTACCATATTGGTACCTTCTACTAAAGCCCTGCTCTCCTCTAAAAACACTTCAGTTATTTTTCCTTGAGATCCTTTAGAATCACCTGCTATTACTTTTACCAGATCACCCTTACGGAGTTTTAATTTAATCTGGGAATTACTTTTCTTTTCCATATTATAATACTTCTGGTGCTAATGATACAATCTTCATGAATTGCTTTTCCCGAAGTTCCCTGGCAACCGGGCCGAAAATACGAGTACCCCGTGGCTCATCCTGATTATTCAGAAGAACAGCAGCATTATCATCGAAACGAATATAAGAACCGTCTTTTCTTCTAACTTCTTTACTGGTTCTAACTACAACCGCTTTAGAAACTGTACCTTTTTTTACGTTGCCCGATGGCAATGCGCTTTTTACGGTTACAACTATTTTATCGCCTAAAGAAGCATATCTTTTACCAGTACCGCCAAGCACACGAATTACGAGTACTTCTTTGGCTCCGCTGTTATCAGCTACATTTAATCTTGATTCCTGCTGTACCATTACTTAGCTTTTTCATTAATTTCAACCAATCTCCAGTTTTTGTTCTTGCTAAGAGGGCGGGTTTCCATAATAGTTACTGTATCGCCTATACCGCAAGTGTTTGCCTCATCATGAGCCATAAACTTAGTCGTTTTTTTTACGAATTTACCGTAAATTGGGTGTTTTACTTTACGCTCAACGGAAACAACGATAGATTTATCCATCTTATTGGATACAACTAAGCCTGTTCTTGTTTTTCTTAAATTTCTTTCCATTTTAATTTACTAATTAAATTGTTTCAGAAGCCGGTACCGCCTTGCGTTTGGTAATTTCAGTATTTAAACGAGCTATATCTTTCTTGATTTTAGCAATACGGGAAGGATTTTCAATAGCAGAAATTGTGTGCGCAAATTTTAATTTAGTCAGGTTAGCTCTTTCTTCTGCTAATCGCGCAGAAAGTTCTTCTGCTGACAGTTCTAAAATTTCTGAATTCTTCATTTTGTTTTTATTTCACTTGAAGAGCCTGTGCTTTCAGGATTCAATTTGTTAATTAATTATTCCGCTTCTACGTAATCTCGTCTTACCACAAACTTCGTTTGCACTGGCAATTTTTGTGCTGCAAGGCGCATAGCCTCCTTTGCTGTTTCCAGTGATACACCTTCTGCTTCGAAAATGATCCTACCAGGATTAACAACAGCTACCCAATATTCCGGAGCACCTTTACCTTTACCCATACGAACTTCGGCAGGCTTTTTAGTTACCGGCTTGTCAGGAAAAATCCTGATCCAAACTTGTCCTTCACGTTTCATAAAACGGGTTACAGCGATACGTGCAGATTCTATTTGACGGCTTGTGATCCAAGCTGGCTCCAAAGATTTGATGCCGAATGAACCAAATGAAAGTTCTGCGCCACGATTTGCGAGGCCTTTCATTCTGCCTTTTTGCATTTTTCTAAATTTCGTTCTTTTGGACTGTAGCATTACTTTAAACTTATACTGTTATACAAAACTTATATCGTTTTGAATTTGATTATCTTCTTTTTGCACCAGGTGCACCGCCGCCCCTCGGGTTAGAATTATTGCTTCCACCTCTTGGATTGTTGTTATTTCCTCCGCCAGACCTTCTGTCATTATTATTTCTGCGGTCACCGCTGCCACCTGCATTTCTTCTATCGCCACCACGATCACCATAAGCCGGAGCGCCTTCAGGACGACCGCTTTTATTATTAACACCTGTGTTGGCACCAATATTTGGAGAAAGGTCACGTTTACCGTAAACTTCACCTTTGCAAATCCACACCTTAACACCTATTTTACCATAAGTAGTTAAAGCTTCCCCTAATGCGTAATCAATATCAGCACGAAAAGTATGCAATGGAATTCTTCCTTCTTTATATTGTTCGGTACGTGCCATTTCAGCACCACCTAAACGACCGGAACACATGATCTTGATACCTTCTGCACCCATTCTCATAGTAGAAGCAATCGTAGTTTTCATGGCTCTACGAAAAGAGATACGTGCTTCTAATTGCTTGGCTACACCTTCTGCAACTAATTGTGCATCCAACTCAGGACGTTTTATTTCAAAGATGTTAATTTGAATATCCTTTTTAGTCAGCTTTTTAAGCTCTTCTTTAATCTTATCAACTTCTTGTCCACCTTTACCAATTACGATACCCGGACGAGCAGTATGAATAGTAACCGTGATTCGTTTTAAAGTACGTTCGATTACTACTTTAGCAACGCCACCTTTAGAAATACGTGCAGAAAGATATTTGCGGATTTTTTCATCTTCCACTAATTTGTCGGAGTAATTATTGCCACCGAACCAGTTAGAATCCCATCCTCTGATGATCCCTAACCTGTTACCTATTGGATGTGCTTTTTGTCCCATTACAAATTATATGTTATCATTTTTAGAATCTACTATTAAAGTTATATGGTTAGAACGTTTTCTAATCCGATAACCTCTGCCTTGAGGTGCAGGACGAAGTCTTTTTAATTGACGGCCACCACCTACAGAAACTTCCTTTACAAAAAGAGCACTGTCTTCTACACGCTTGCCTTCATTCTTTGACTCCCAATTTTTGATAGCCGATAGCAAAAGCTTCTCAACCCTGATTGCTGCTTCTTTATTGGTATACTTTAAAATGTATAGTGCTTTTTCTACGTTTTCCCCTCTGATCAAATCAACCACCAAACGCATTTTACGTGGTGAAGTTGGACAGTTTTGTAACTTAGCAGCAGAAGCTCCGCCTACTTGAGCTTTCTCTTGCTCTTTGCGTTGTCTGACTAAAACAGACTTTTTAATTTTTGTTGTTGCTTCCATTACCGGTTATTTTTTCTTTTCAGAGTGACCTCTGAATGTACGTGTCGGAGAAAATTCTCCTAACTTATGCCCAACCATGTTTTCTGTAACATACACTGGTATAAACTTATTACCGTTGTGTACCGCGAATGTATGACCAACGAAATCTGGAGAAATCATGGAACGACGCGACCATGTTTTTACTACTGATTTTTTACTTGAATCATTTAAGGTCAGAACTTTTCTTTCCAGATTATGATCAATATATGGTCCTTTTTTAATTGAACGTGCCATTATTTTTTCTTTCTTTCGATGATGTAACGATCAGACGATTTCTTTTTATCACGGGTCTTGAAGCCCTTAGCTAATAACCCTTTTCTAGAACGAGGATGACCTCCGGAAGCCCTACCTTCACCACCACCCATAGGGTGATCTACCGGGTTCATCGCAACACCACGAACTCTTGGGCGACGGCCTAACCAGCGTTTGCGGCCAGCTTTTCCTAATACTTCGTTTGCCTTTTCAGAATTAGAAACTGTTCCGATGGTAGCTAAACAAGTAGCTAAAATCATTCTGGTTTCTCCTGATGGCAATTTGATGATTGCATATTTACCGTCACGTGCAGATAGTTGTGCGTATGTTCCGGCAGATCTTGCAATTATACCGCCTTGGCCAGGGTTTAATTCAATATTATGAATGATAGAACCTAAAGGGATACTTTTTAAAGGTAAAGTGTTACCAACTTCTGGTGGAACGGCAGATCCGGAAAGAACAGTTTGTCCAACCTGAATACCTTCAGGTGCCAGCATATACCTTTTTTCTCCGTCAACGTAATTTAACAAAACAATACGTGCTGATCTGTTTGGATCATATTCAATTGTAGCTACAGTAGCCGGAATATCAAATTTATTTCGCTTGAAATCAATTAACCTGTATGACTTTTTATGTCCACCACCAACATTTCTGATGGTCATTTTACCAGAGTGGTTACGACCACCTGATCTTTTATGGGAAACAACAAGTGTTTTTTCAGGAACATTCGTAGTAATATCCGAATAATCGCCTCCAACTCTGAATCGGGTACCAGGTGTAACCGGTTTAAATCTTTTAACTGCCATTTTCTTAATTAGATATTA
>CAZZVO010000015.1:0-28807 GCA_964657505.1 uncultured Mucilaginibacter sp. | reverse complement strand
TGCTTCATTTTACAGAAACGATTAATTTGTTAGAAAACTCTAACTTTTACTATATCATTATAGCGGGGATGGATGGCAATTACAGTTATGTAAATACGCACTACGCAGATGCTTTTGGCTATATCGCCAGCAATTTGATCGGCCAGCCGTACCACATTACCATGCACACAGATGATATGAAAGTGTGCGAAGAGGTTGCCGCAAAATGTTTCGAAAACCCCGACAAGTCTTTTCCGGCAACGATCCGTAAACACGATGGTAAAGGCGGATATATTTTCACCCAATGGGAGTACCGCGCCCTTTTTGATGAAAACCAACAACCCGACGGCATGTTTTGCTTAGGTTACGACATTACCGAATATGAAAACGCTAACCAGCAATTGGTAGTTGCAAAAACAGAAATCGAACATAAAAAGAGTGTTTTAGAACAGATCGGTTGGGAACAATCTCATGTTATCCGTAGGCCGGTAGCCAACATTATAGGATTGGTGGGCATTTTGAACAAGATGGAACTCGACCAAAACTCAAGTAATATTTGCAATATGCTGATGGAAAGTGCAACCCAATTAGATAATGTTATTTGTAACATTATCAAAAAAACAGATTGACAATACTATTTTTATACTTCGCAAAATAACCGACCATCCTTACTATTTTTTAGCCGATAAAAGAAGCAGCGGCCAAATTTACTTATCTGTCAGCATTAATGGTGCACCTTTGCTGTTTCCCATAATAATCACTTTGGTGTTGGGCGATAAGGCGACCGCTTTTTGCGCCAAAATGGATTCGTACTGCAACTGCTTATCGCTTAAATTAGTAGAAATAATGCGTTGGTAATCGGCAATACCTTGTGCCTGAATCCTTTTTTGCTCAGCTTCCTGGCGTTCTTTCTGCAACACAAACTGCATTTTTTGCGCGTCCTGCTCGGCATTAATTTTTGATTCGATGGTTGTTCGAACAGATTGCGGCAAAGTAATATTCCTCACCAAAAGCTGCTGCAGTTCGATGCCTCTTTTGGCAAAACTTTCGGCGATAGTTCTGTAGATTTTATCCTGAAACTCTTGTCTTTTAGTAGAATACAAAGCAACCGCTTCGTAATAGACCGCATTATCGCGAATTGCCGTGCGTGAAACCGGCCGAACGATTTTATCTACATAATCGGCACCAATATTTTGCAGCACAAAAGGCGCGCGGTCTGCTTTTAAACGGAAAAGAACCGACAAATCAATAGTTACTTCCAAACCATCCGCAGATAAAATACGGATGGCATCATCGCCTTCTTTCTGCCCTTCGGTAGTAACGCCGCTCATGGTATAATTTTGGGTTTTTACATCAAACGTAGTTACATCAACCAGCGGATTAATGAGATGTAAACCGCTTGGCAGCACGTCGTTATCCACCTTTCCAAACAGGGTTTTTACGCCAACTTTTCCGGGGTCGATCACTTTAAACACCGAAAAACTTAGCCCTAAAAGAAGCATGGCAATACCAGCGATAGAAATAACCGGACTGTAAGCTGGGTTAATGGAAGGCGTACGTTTAAACCAGCCGCTTACAACGAGCAGGATAACGCCCAAAATAATTAAAAGCATGTGTTTTTTTGATTAAGGAAATTGTTTTTTTTGAAGTTCGCGTACCTCTTTTGCCAGCCTGATTTTTAGAATGACTGTAACGATCAAAATAAAAATTCCGGCTGCCGTCCAGTCATAACGAACGTGTTTTACGCTCCAATAGATCAGCATCACACATAAAATGATGCCCAAGTTGTAAAGAATATTCAGGAAAAGTTTGGCACCCATTTTAGTAAACCTGCATTTCCGGGTCAATTTCTTCTGCCCAGGCCAGCATGCCGCCTTTTAGGTTGTATAAGTTGGTAAAACCCTGCTGCTCTAACTGCATTATAGCTGCTGCACTTCGTTTTCCGCTGCGGCATTGCACAATTACAGGTTTGGTTTTGTCGATTTTTCCCGATTCTATCAAAACACCACTTAATGGGATTAGTTCTCCGCCAAGGTTAGACATTTCGTATTCAAAATCTTCCCTCACATCTATCAACTGGAAATCTTCGCCAGCATCCATTTTTTCTTTTAGTTCCTGTACGGATATTTCTTTCATTGTGTAATTATTATACCTCAAAGTTAAGTGTTTAATTGATTAAAAACAGCTTGTAACAATCAGCCGATAATTTATTCTTAAAGAAGTCCGTTCTAAATCAAACACTGTTTTTACCCGGTAAAAAAAGCATTGCAGGGAATGGCATCTTCCCAAAAATGAGCTAATTAGCGCTTTTGTTAGTACTTTTGAATTTATGAAACAAGTAAACCGATTTTTCTGGTTCTGCTCCGGCGTACATGTGGACACTTTGAAAAAGTATCCGATCGAATTAAATAAATATGTTGGAATCGGCGCGACAATCTTTTTTACCGCTTTATTTGCTGCTTTGTCTGGCGGTTACGCCATGTATTTTGTGTTTAGCGGAAGTACCGGCGCGCAGTTTTTTGCCATATTGTTTGGGTTGATTTGGGGCGCGGCGATCTTCAATATGGACCGTTACATTGTGGGCAGCATCAACAAAAGAGGTTCGATTAATTCGCAAATCCTCCAGGCCACGCCGCGGATTTTGTTAGCGATAATGATCGGGATTGTAATTTCCCGCCCGCTTGAGTTAAAGATTTTCGACAAGGAAATCCGCTCCAAACTAAAAACGGCTTATCTAAAAGGACAGCGTTCTAAAATCGATACCATGAACCAAACTTTTACCAAAAAGTACGGCATGGATTTAGCTAAAGCAGCAGACATTAAAGCCGAAAAAGACTCCTTACAAAAAGACATTACGCGTTCGCGCTACCAATTAAACCAGGAAATTTTTGGCGATAAAACCAACCAAACTTCCGGGAAAACTGGCTTTGGAACTTATGCGAAACAAAAAGATGCGGTTTTGAAAGAGAAAGAAGCGCGGCTAAATACGGTGCGCGAAGATCAGTTTAAATTGGACCAATACATCAGCAACCGAAAAGAAATTGAAGGTGTAACGGAAACCAAATTATTTAACGATCATCAATTAGATAGTTTGGCTAATGTGGCCGGTTTTGCAGATCGAAATTGGGCGTTGGGGCAGTTATCTTACAACCAAAACGGTACGCGCGAATTGGATACTTATCTTGCCCAATCTTTCATCAGTTATTTATTTATTTTGTTTGAATGCTTGCCGGTTTTGGTTAAGCTGATGTCGCCGCGCGGGCCTTACGATGTTGCAGTAGGCAAAACAGAAGAAGCAAATTTACACTTTGCCGAAAAAGATATGGAGCAGGATATTTCGGTTACCGATGCTGTTCAAGATCATCGTATCAATACCAATATCAACCTCACTAAAAACAACATTTCCAAACGCGCCGAACGGAAATTGATGCGGGAAGATTTGAAAACTTAATGCTTCTTTTACCACTCTTTTTTTGTTGTGCCTTCGCTTTTAGCTATTAAATTATATGAAATTAAACTGGATACTGTTTTTACCTGCCTTTTTTTGTTGCCAAGCCTTCGCCCAAACTCCTCAACAATTAATTGTAAAAACCGATGTGGAAAGGATTATCAAAACCCTTTCTGCTGATGACATGCAAGGCCGCGCCACTTTTACGCCAGGCATCGAAAAAGCAGCGCGATTTATCGAAAGCGAATACAAAAACATCGGTTTGCAGCCGCTGAACGGTAACGCGGATTATCGGCAAAACTTTAGCATGTATAAAAGCACGCCGATAGAAATTTCGGCTTCCATCAACAATAATATTATTCCGAAAGAAAACGTAACGGTTCAAAGTGGTTCTGCTTCATTTAGTTGGAGTAACGATGCGGATGTAGAAATTGTAAAGATCAGTGCCGAAAAGAACTTCAGGACAGAATATTCTAAAATCATCAGCAGTAATAAAAAAATGCTGGTTTTGGTCGATCCGAATTTTGAATCTTTTTTTAAACGGATTGCTGCGCGCAACAATAATGGCATTACCAGCAAAGAAATCAACCCAAACCAGCAATTGGTTTTTGTGCTCGGAGATTTTACCGATGTGAAAGCTTATACCGTAAAATATTCAGGAAAAGTAGAAAAACTGCCTTTGTTTAATATCGCCGGAATGATCCCCGGAAAATCTAAAAAAGAAGAATACGTGGTTTTTTCCGGTCATTACGATCATTTGGGGATTATCAAAGCCATTGCAGGCGATTCGATTGCCAACGGTGCTGATGACGATGCCAGCGGAACTACAGCCGTAATTGAATTGGCACGTTACTACAAAAAGCTGAACAATAACGAACGCACTTTAATTTTCGTGGCTTTTACTGCGGAGGAAATTGGCGAATTTGGTTCTGCATATTTTGCCACACAAATTGACCCGGTAAAAACAGTAGCCATGTTTAATATTGAAATGATCGGCAAAGCGTCAAAATTCGGAGAGAATACTGCTTTTATCACCGGTTTTGAACGCTCTGATTTCGGGACTATTTTGCAAAAGAATTTGGAAGGCACGAGCTTTAAGTTTTATCCTGATCCTTATCCGCAGCAAAACTTATTTTACCGCAGCGATAATGCTTCGTTGGCAAAAGTTGGCGTTCCGGCACATACTATTTCTACCGATCAAATTGATACCGACAAATTGTACCACACCGTAAAAGATGAATTAAGTAGCTTAGATGTAAACAACATCACGGCAACGATTCGTGCAATTGCTTTAAGTTCGAGAAGTATTGTGAATGGAAAAGATACGCCGAAACGGATACCGAAGTTGGAGGAGTAAGCTACTTACTAATTTGTTTTCAATTCAATCTCACACCGAATTATCTTTGTTTTTGTATATTTATTGTATGGAAAGAAAAATAGAGATGGTAGTTAACCATATAAAAATAGAAGACGAAGATTATTTGAATGTGGAGTTCTGGCAAGCAAAAAACAGCGTAGAAAGGCTTGCCGAAGTTACCAGATTGACGGTTAACTATTATACTTGGTTGAATGGCTTTTATCCTGACAAAATTGAAAAAGTGGTATCCCAACGAACTTTATGATTTTTGACATTAATGCCAAAACAGAATCCTACAATCGACAAGAAAATGGCAAATGATCAATATTTTAATATTCCTATACTTTTGATAATGGTATCCTAAAAGCATGCCACCGACAAAAGGACCAATCATATTATTTATCGTGCCATAACCAATGTGGCTTAATCCAAACAAGCCTGCCGAAACAAGTATTGGTAAATGAATGTTTTTAAAAAAAAGCTGTAGCCTGGGTATTAAATACCCTCTAAAAATGGCTTCTTCAACAATTGCCGCTGTTAGTACTATTAACAATTTTATTGTCCAACTTAAATTCTTAACGTCAAAAATAATATTGCTGAAATTATACCAACCTGCGCGGATTATCAATAACATTATAACAAGCGACCCAACAAAAGCAATTAGCAAGATTAAGATAATTGATAAAAAATAAAACCGGATTTTATACTGGTTTTCTCTCCAAAGCAGAAAGGGTTGCTTTTCTATTTTAAGTGTATACAAATAAACCAACAGAAGCCAAAGCCATAATATTATCCTTGAGATTATAAACTTGCTTGATATCGAAAGGCTGGTATTAATCAACATGTAATAATACCTGGAACCAAATAGTGAAATAATTAATAACGATATTGTGCATATAATACCCAACAATATCGTTGGCGCTTTAACTCCGCTGGTTTGTACAAACATTTTTTTTGTTACAAGTTAAAAAACTATAACTATAGAACTAAGTTCCTGCAACTCCTTCTGCATTACAAAATCCGTTAGTAAAAATTTGCCCAACGGCCGGTCTACTTCTTTTACCACCTTAAAATTCATCTTTTCGTAAAAGCTTTTGGCTTTGTTTTGGCGATGGACGTAGAGTTGTAAAATACTTTTTCCCGCTTCGCGCGCTTTGTTTTCAACCGTTTGAACCAACAGTTTGCCGTAGCCTTTTCCCTGCGTTTCGGGCAAACAGTATATTTTTTCTAAAGTCATTAATTGTTGGTTTTCCTGATCTACAGAAAAGGCGGTAAAACCTATCGGCACTTCATTTTCTAGTAAGATCAAAAACGTTTGTTCGCCGGACTCAATCTGCTTCCGAAGCTTTTCTTCCGCATAAATCACATCCAACATAAACCGGATTTGTTCTTTGCTGAGGATTTGCGAATACGTTGGCCACCATATTTTCTCTGCCAGTAAACGAAGCATTGGCGCATCATCCGTAGTGGCTTTTCTAATTTCGACCATAAAAATAAATTAAACGGCAAAATAGGTTTCCAGTTCTTCCAAAGTGTTAGAATTGGTTTGGATGTCTTTGATAATATGGCCTTTTTTCATCAGCAAAATGCGCTGGCAAACATCGGTTACGTGGTTTAAATCATGACTGGAAACAATTGTGGTCATACTGTTTTTATAGGCTAAATCTTTGAGCAGGTTTTTTAGGCGGATTTGCGTTGTTGGATCGATGTTGGCAAAAGGTTCATCCAACATCAAAAGTTCGGGGTTTTGGAGGAAACAAGCCGCAACGCCAACTTTGCATTGGTTTCCTTTGGATAGATCGCGGATGTATTTTCCTTTTTGTAGAATTTCTCCGTTAAAAAAATCCGTTAATGTGGATAGCTTTTCATCTACATAAACTTTGTTCTCATTGTGCAAACTGCCGATGAAATAAAAGTATTCTTCGGGCGTGAGGTAATCGATCAAAAAGCCTTCGTCTAAATAAGAAGCTGTGTAATCTTTCCAGATTTCATCATGCATTACATTTTTTCCGTTGGATAAAACCTCACCGCTTTCCGGCCGGATTAAATCTAAAATCATGCGGAAAAGTGTCGTTTTGCCCGCGCCGTTATTTCCAACTAAACCCACCGTTTCGCCTTTTTGAATGTGCAGTTCAGCAATATCAACCACCGTAACGCCGGCGTAGGATTTTGTTAACTTGTTAATTTCGATCATGTTTATTTATTTCTGAAACCTTCGGCAATGGTATATTTTTTCTGGTAAAAATCGGCTTCTAATTGTTTGATCCAGTAGTTTCGGGTTAGTACGAACAGGATTCCGGTTATTCCGATCAAAATCAAACCAATGTCCGCATTCCCCAACCATTTACTCGGCAGATAAATTAGATAAGGACACAAAACTAGTGGTAAACCGAGCAGTAATTGCGTGGCACCAACACCTTCCCAATTAAACGAAGCACCTTTGGAAAGATCAATCCGCTTATAATTTCGGTTAGCGAAAAAGAGTACAATTAAAGTATTTACACCGATATTCCACAAATACATCATGAAATGGATGAAGATAACATGCCAGCCAAAATAAGCGTAAGGCAACGTCAACAGAAAAGCAAGTGTAGAAACGGTGGTGAAAAGCAAAAGTTTGGCTTTCAAGAAATCCTGGAAACTAATTTTGCTGATTAAGATACCATCAAAATGAGAACCTTGCCAGCTAAACATAAATTGCCCGTAATTGATGATGAAAAGGCCGGTCATAAAAATCGCCGGAAACAGTTTCATGCTGTCGCTATAACTTTTGTTTGTGTAAAACAGTATCCCGTAAAACAGGAAAGCGCCCGTCATGATGATGGAGGAACGACTTCTTTTGTTCCTTAAAATTAATTTGATTTCGTTGGAAACTAAGTCGCCAACTTTACCAAAACGGCCAAAGAATGGAATATCGGTACTACTTTTATAGGCTGTTTTTTTGGAACCCAATTCCTCCAGATATAAATTATTTTTGAGGTATATGAAGTTGACGAAATACATCAGCGCAGCCAAAACAACCGGTAATAAAACATAATAAGAATGCTGAATCAGTCCGTTAAAAAATAAAAAAGAGACATTGCGGATGGAATACCAATGCCAGGAAAAATCGGCCAAACCCAACAACACTAAAAAAAGCGCGAAACCTAAATAAACCCAGCCGTTTAAGTTTGATTTCCGTTTGATAAACAGGCTCAAATAGTTGTTAAAACCGGTAAAACCGATGATTGCAACAATGAAAAGCAAAGCTGTAAGGTGGCCAGCATCAACCCAAACCACTTTAAAAATGAACGGTAAAAACAGTACAACCGGCCATAAATTGAAAAAAGAAAGCAGCGAGGCGAACGACAAATAGCGCACAATTGCATTTTTTTTGATGCGCAAATGCAAGTAAGGTTGCACTTGCAAAGTTGGCAGTTCCTGCAGTTGGAAACGCCAGAGCAGATCGACCAGGAAATAATACAGAATGATTTTACAAAAGGCTGCGATCAGATCTTCATTCGGGAAAACGGCTTCCAAAATCTTATCCATAAAAAAAGCAAGCGCCAAAACATTCAGCAACAAATACAAAATCAGGATGGCCAGCACAATTTTTACGGCGATGCTTTTGCCCGAACCAATGGTACGAAGGAAAGATTTGATTTCGTGCTGAATAAAAATGCTGGTCATAGGCGGATAAATTCGCCGTTAATTTACAATTTTAAAAAGCGGAAGCAAGAAATTTAATATTGTGTTTCTCTACCAAAACCAATTGTATTTTTTACTAACAAAAATAGTATGTTTTTAATATTAATGTGTAACCTTGTATAAGGTTTTATAACATGGAAAAATATATTACAGTTGGGGAAGCTGCCAAATTATTGAAAGTTAGCAATGAAACTTTAAGACGTTGGGACAAGGCTGGAAAGTTTTCAAGTATCAGGCATCCTTTAAATAATTACAGGGTTTATGATGAGAACCAGTTAGTTTCTTTAGCCAATGATTTGCAAATGGAGATAGAATATGTTGTAAAACCAGCAAAAGAAGTATATCTGCCATTTTACAAAACCCAATTTGGTTCTTTACATCATATAGATACCATTAAGTTTATGAAGACTTTAGATGACGGTTGTGTAAACTTAATTTTTGCCGATCCACCTTATAATATTAAAAAAGCCGAATGGGATACTTTTGCCTCTCAAAAAGCTTACGTTGACTGGAGTATGGAATGGATTAAAGAAGCAAGTCGTATATTAAGTAACGATGGTTCATTGTACATTTGCGGGTTTTCTGAAATATTAGCTGATATTAAATGGGCTGCTTCCAGCTTGTTTAAAGGCTGCAAATGGCTAATTTGGTTTTACAGGAATAAAGGGAATTTAGGCAATGATTGGGGCCGTTCGCATGAAAGTATTTTGCATTTTAGAAAAAGTGAAAAGTTTGTTTTTAATATTGATGAAGCCAGGATTCCATACAACAATCATACTTTAAAATATCCGCAAAGAACACAGGCAGAATCTTCTCAATTTGGTAATGGTAAAAAAAGTGATTATATATGGCATCCAAACCCTTTGGGCGCTAAACCAAAAGATGTTTTCGAAATCCCTACTATATCAAACGGTTCATGGGAAAAAACAGCCCATTTAACGCAAAAACCTGTTGAACTGATCAGGAAAATTATACTGTCATCTTCTAATCCCGACAGTTTAATCTTTGACCCTTTTGGCGGTTCTGGTACTACTTATGCGGTTGCAGAAGCTTACGGCCGAAAATGGATTGGAACAGAATTAGAATCGGATTATTGTACCATCATAAAAAACAGATTGGAAGATAAAGAACATCTAAACCGGATTTATACTTCTAAGGATCAGCATGAATCCGTAAAAAGGCGGACAAAATTACGAGGATAGCAAAGTATAAACATCTTCGGTTATCAATTCAGAAAATGCTTTGATATGTTGGTTATAAGGAGATTTTAAAGCATTTGGAGGAGGGTCTAAATAATAAACACCTTGCAGTTTAGTCAGAAATTTATTGTAAACCATAAACAAGCCGGATACTAAAGTAAAGCTGATATTGTTGCCTTCTTTTCGTTGTACATCGTTTAAAAATATGCCGATAACTTTTAGCTCTGTTCCAACAAAGCGTTCCAAAAGTATTTTATCAATAAACATTTTTCCCATCCGGTCTTTAGAAGTGGTTTTCACCGAAACAACAATTTCGTTCGGATGGATAGTTTTTTGAGAAAGCAAAGAGGTGTCGGCAGACAAAATCAAATCATTTTCGCACACATAATTTTTCTGTCCTTCATCTGTTTCGTATGGAATCCTAAGAACAGTCCTTTTATTTGGTATCCCAATTTCGGTAAAAACGGCTTTTATTAATTCTTCAAATCGGTTACCAACATGCTTTCGCGCACTGTTTTGATCTACCAATAAATCTAATCCTGCTCCTATAGATTGTTGGATTGTATATAAAACACTATCGATAAGCAGTTTTTCTTCTGTAGAAAACATACTGCTTTTTGTTTTTAATTTTTCGAGTATGATTTTAAAAGAACTAAGTTTAGCAGCGAAATCATTTGGATTGGTAATAAAAAGACGCTTGCTGATTGGCCTTACAAATTTTTTAGTCCCTGCAATGGTTGAATAATAAATGAGGTAGCCCGATTTTTCTTCAAAACCACTTAAAATGTTCGGCAGATAATTGAGTACCCGAAGTGCAACATCAGTAAACTCGTTTAAGGATGCTTTTTTTAGCTGCAAATCTTTATCTAATGGTAACATGAGGCCAAGCTAAAAAGAAAACCTCAATACCGATACTTCTCTTTCCACAAAATCTTTAAACGTTCCTGCGCTTTTGCTTCGGCAGGATTTTTACCTGGCTCATATAATTTTGTTCCGCTAATGGCTTCTGGCAAATATTCCTGATCAGCAAAATTTCCTTCAAAAGCGTGTGCATATTGGTATTCTTTGCCGTAACCAATGTTTTTCATCAGCTTGGTTGGTGCATTTCTGAGGTGTAAAGGCACGGGCAAATCGCCGGTTTGAGCAACCAATTGCTGCGCTTTGCCAATCGCTTCGTAACTGGCATTACTTTTTGGGGAATTAGCCAGATAAACAACGGTTTGCGACAAAATAATGCGCGATTCCGGCCAACCGATTACATTAACCGCTTGGAAACAATTATTGGCCAAAAGCAGCGCATTTGGATTTGCGTTGCCTACATCTTCCGAAGCCAAGATCAACAATCTTCGGGCGATAAACGAAGCTTCTTCGCCACCGGCAATCATTCGTGCCAACCAGTAAACGGCCGCATTTGGGTCGCTGCCGCGGATGGATTTGATAAAAGCGGAAATAATATCGTAATGCTGCTCGCCGGCCTTATCGTACAAAGCCATGTTTTGCTGCACGTTATCGAGCACTAATTTATTGGTGATCGTGATTTCATCGCTATCTAAAGCGTTTACCAACAGTTCAAAAATATTGAGCAGCTTTCGTGCATCTCCGCCAGAAAGCCGAATCAACGCCTCATATTCTTCAATTACAATTTTTTTGGTGCTAAAAACAGTATCAGTTTCGATAGCTTTTTGCAGAAGACTGATCAATTCCTCCTCCGTCAAATTCTTCAAAATATAAACCTGACAGCGCGATAGCAAAGCAGAGATAACTTCGAAAGATGGGTTTTCAGTCGTAGCACCAATCAGCGTTACAATCCCTTTTTCAACTGCGCCAAGCAACGAATCTTGTTGAGATTTGGAGAAACGATGGATTTCATCAATAAATAAAATGGGTTGCGGTTGTCCGCCTTTTTTCAACAACGAAGCTTTCTCAATCACTTCGCGTACTTCTTTTACACCCGAATTTATCGCGCTTAAAGCAAAAAACGGACGGTCTAAAGATTGAGAAACAATCCCGGCCAGCGTAGTTTTGCCAACGCCCGGCGGTCCCCACAAAATGATGGAAGGCATGTTGCCGGATTCAATCGCGCGGCGTAAAACTGCGCCTTCGCCAACCAAATGCTGCTGACCGGCATAGTCGTCCAGGCTTTTTGGCCGCATCCGCTCAGCTAAAGGAGGTAAGTTATTCATCAATCAAATTACCTAAAACGAATGCTTATGGAAAAAATTTATAAACGTTTTTTCTGGGAAGAAATCTTGCTAAATACAAAGTTTCCTTGTCAAAGTAGAAACACACACGATGATTTCCACATCTTATTCGATACGCAGCAACTGCGCCTTTTAACTTTTTTAAATTTGAAATGTCGTTTAAATGATTTGCTGTTTTAATTTCAGAAATAATCTCTTTTAAATCAATCTGTGCTTCCCTTGACGCCTTTTTAACATCTCGCAAAAACGAAGGCTGATATTCATAAATCATTTATTTAACAGCGTTGAGCCATGCTTCAAACTCTTCTTTTTCTTCTTTCGTAGCAATCGGCTCGTTTTTCACTTCCTCCATTGCGGCTAAAAGATATTCGTCTTCTTCATCTTCAGACAATTCAACCTCAACTACTTTAAAGTCAAGTGCTTTAGCCATTTCTGATAACAACTTGTAATGTTCGCTCTTAACGTTTTCAATTACCAACTTCATAAATCAAATATAAAGATTTAGCTGCTAACAACAGTATGCATTATTACTTACGGCATCACCTCAAACAGTAAAAACTGCGTTTTCTCGGTTTTGGCAAAGTTGTTATCTGCCACAAAGATGATGGATTTATGTCCGTTCGGCAGTGTCGGCCCAAAGGTTGCGCCTTCAATGTTATCGATATAAATCTTCAAATCGTCCATGTTTACCAGCAGTTTTTTGCTGATTAAATGTTGTGGTGGATTTTTAATAAGCGAAGCATTATCGATAACATTATCTGCGCCATTCAAATCAGCCAAAAAAACACGGATTACGCAACCTTCGCGGCCATCGGAAAAAGAACGTTCGGTAACCAGTAACTGGTTTTTGTTGATAGAGAGAATATCCGGGATGCCATTCACTTTAAAACCACTTTCGGGTTTGGCAGGATAAGCAATCGGTTCCAACTTGTATGCATATTGCGCGGTGTTTTGCTTGCTTTTCCAATTAAATTTATAGATACGGATCAGCGGGTTAACTTCTGTTACATTGGCGCGCGGGCCATCTTCATATCGTGGCTCTTCCAAACTCACAAAAAGCGTTTTATAGTTATCGGCAAAAGCCAAACCTTCCAGCACGCCGTTTCGCCTTGGCCCGCTTTCGGTAGCATGCATCCGAAGATTATCTGGCAAAGGCAGCGTGCCGATGTATTTTCCATCGGTAGAAATCATGTTTACACTTGGGTCAATTAATACCGTATCTCCTTGTTTTACAATACGTTCACCTTCGCTGCTCCAAACCAATTGCTTTGTTTTTGGGTTGAAACGCAACGCTTCCGGATCGACAGTTTGCTTCGTATGCTTTTTTAAATCCGGGTAAGGTTGGTTATTTTGCTGCAGCAAAGTGGTAACGTTTACCATTTTTACGCTGTTAATTTCTTTTGACGTGAGACTGATTTTAGCCGTGTAAAACCGTGACGGATTGATCTCCGAACGGTCATCGCTGATCAAATAATACAAGTCGTTTTTGGCATCATAATCTATGGACGATAAACCGCCAACGGTTGTATTTTTATACTGTAGGTTGTACGGCAAATCGTATTCGTCTAAAAACTTTAAACTGCTGATGGTGGTGGATGCTGTTTTTACCGATGTATTTTTAAGTGCCGAACAAGCCGGAAGCAGCAAAGAAAACAGTATATATAAAAAGCTGTTGTAAGGTTTTGATTTCATTTATGATAATTCTTCTTTTCGGTTGAATCCGATCAGCGTACGCGGCTGTTCTTCTTTTTCAATAAACTTACTTAAATAAGTAAACAACAATTCTATTTTCTCATCATGCTTTAGCAGCTTCTTCTCCACTTGTTCTGCTAATAAAGCCACATCTTTATGCTCAAGTAAAATTTCACGTAGCTTTACAAATATTTCTATTATGCGAATACTCATTTGTATGGCCCGCTCACTTTTCAATACATTCGACAACATCAAAATTCCGTGTTCCGTAAAAGCGTAAGGCAAATATCCGCCTAAAGACTGCTTTGATGGTATCGCATTTTGCGATACCATCGTTCCTACTTCGGTTCCTGTTAACTGAAACATAAAATTAGCAGGAAACCGAATTTGATTACGTTTTACCTGTTCACGTAACCGGATAGATTTTACGCCATATAATTCTGCCAAATCTCTATCGAGCATCACTTTTTGATTTCTTAAATGATAAATTTTATTTATCAATAGTTCATCAGAAACCAACTGTATTTTTTCATTTTCAGGCATTTTTTCAATTACATTAAAAAGCGTTATTCGATTGCTAAATTAAATCATTCCAAAACTCCTGCAGGTTTAATTTCTTTATATTTTTTTGATGAAATGATTACTTCCTTCACCCAACAAAACCTCCACCAGCTTTGCGATGAAATGGCCAGCCAGGATGCTTCTTTTACCGGTATAATTTCTGCGTACGGTTATCCGCCATTTTGGAGCAGGCCAAATACGTTTGAATCGTTGGTACATATTATTCTGGAACAACAGGTTTCGCTGGCTTCGGCTTTATCTGCACTCCAAAAACTGAAAGAAAAGATTGGCGAAATCTCCGCAGAAAACCTGTTGGCTTTGACAGATGAGGAATTGAAAGCCTGTTATTTCAGCAGACAAAAAACAGTTTATGTTAGAGATTTAGCAGAAAATATGTTGAACGAAAATTTGGATTTGAATCAATTAACCGCTTTGCCAGACGATGAAGTTCGAACAAAACTAACCGCGATAAAAGGAATTGGTAACTGGACAACCGATATTTATTTAATGATGATTTTGCATCGAACCGATGTTTTCCCGATTGGAGATTTAGCTGCCGTTAACGCGTTGAGAAAACTAAAAAATCTGCCAAAAGAAACATCAAAAGAAAGGCTTCTGCAAATTGCAGAAGCCTGGAAACCTTTTCGCACCATTGCCACAATTTTACTTTGGCACGAATATTTAAGTCGGCGGAAAATTATATAAGTGTTCCCGCGCGTTCTTTTTCCTGGAATTTTTGCACTACCTCGATCGCGTTGTCCACCACATCACTCAAAGCAACCACAAAAGCACCGGGTTGCGCCATTCGGATTGCGTGTTGGATCACGTCCAAATCTTTATCCGCAATTTCGTAGGAAGTCTTTTTTTCTGCTGATAAAACGCCTTCTTCCATCAACCTTAACAATTCTTCTTTTTTGCGGCCGCGCAAATGGTTTTCCTGCCGGATGATTACGTGATCGAACATTTCGGCTGCAATTTTTCCAATCTCGCGGATATCTTCATCCCGCCTGTCGCCTGTACCAGCAATCAAACCTATTTTCTGCGGAGAATCAACTGTGGTTAAAAACTGTTTGATGCCATTAAAACCATCCGGATTGTGGGCAAAATCAACCATGATCTTAAAATCTTTAAAATCGAAAATATTCATTCGTCCCGGCGTTTGTGCTGCCGACGGAATGAAGTTTTCGAGCGAAGTTTTAATATCTTCGGTACGAAAACCCCAAACAAAAGTAGCCAGCGTGGCTGCCAGCACATTTTGGATCATGAAACCAACGGTTCCGCCAAAAGTTAAAGGGATTTGTGCCGCTTTTTGGACACGGATTTTCCAGTCGCCTTTTTTAATGGTGATGTAGCCGTTTTCGTAAACGCAGGCGATATTTCCCTGACCGCAATGTTTCACAATTACGGGATTGTTTTCATTCATGCTGAAATAAACCACATTGCAGCTTGCATTTTTAGCAATCCTGACGCAGTATTCGTTATCAGCATTGATAACTGCCCAACCATTTTTACGCACCGAATTGATCACTACTTCTTTTACCCGTGTTAAATCATCAAGCGTGTGGATGTCGTTCAAACCTAAATGGTCTTCCTGGATATTGGTAACTACGCCGATATCGCATTGCGCAAAACCTAAACCCGAGCGCAAAATGCCGCCGCGTGCAGTTTCTAATACAGCGAACTCAACGGTTGGGTCTTTTAAAATAAATTCTGCACTTACTGGCCCGGTGGTATCGCCTTTTACCATAATGGTGTTTTGCACATAAATTCCATCCGAAGTAGTGAAACCAACGCGGTAACCATTATTTTTTACGATGTGGGCGATTAAACGTGTCGTCGTAGTTTTCCCATTGGTGCCGGTTACTGCAATAATCGGGATGAGTGCAGATTTGCCAAACGGGAACAACATATCGATAACTGGCGCAGCTACGTTCCTGGGCAAACCTTCGCTTGGTGCCAGGTGCATCCGGAACCCTGGGGCGGCATTCACTTCCAGCACTACGCCGCCATTTTCTGTTAAAGGCTGGGTGAGGTTTTCGGCCATAATATCGATCCCGCAGATATCCAAACCAATAATGCGGGAAATGCGTTCGCAGAAAAAAACATTCTGCGGATGCACCATATCAGTTACATCAACCGAAGTTCCTCCAGTACTTAAATTTGCGGTGGATTTTAAGAAAACCTGCTCGCCTGCCGGTGGTACACTTTCTAACGTATAGCTTTTTTTATGCAGTAAATCTAACAAATCGCGGTCGATGATAATTTCCGTCAGCACGTTTTCATGTCCGTAACCACGCCGCGAATCGCTGTTTTCGGTATCAATTAACTGACTGATATTCGATTTTCCATCGCCAATAACATTTGCCGGAACGCGCAAAGCAGCAGCTACCATTTTGTGGTCGATCACCAAAATCCGGAAATCGTAACCGGTAATAAAGCGTTCTACAATTACCTTTCTGGAAACCAAAGCGGCATGTTCAAAAGCATCTAAAGCTTCCTGTTCTGTTTTTACGTTGATGGTTGCGCCACGGCCATGATTGCCATCCAAAGGTTTGAAAACCAATGGGAAACCAACTTTACGGATAGCTTCGTGCACGCCATCCACGGAAGTAATGGTTATCCCTTTTGCCACCGGGATGGCCTGTTCTTCCAGCAAACGTTTGGTTTCTTCTTTATTGCTGGCTAAATCAACGGCAATACTGCTGGTACGCTCAGTCATGGTGGCGCGGATACGCATTTGGTTTTTGCCATAACCCAACTGCACTAAGGATTGGTTATTGAGCCTGATCCATGGAATATGCCGTGCAATGGCTTCTTCCACAACAGAACCCGTACTTGGGCCTAAACGGGTCCGTTCACGGATTTTTTTAAGCTCGCGGATATCATCCTCCAAATCGTAAGGCAGGTTATTAATAACCGCTTCGGCTATTTTTACGGCTGCTTCTGCTGCATAAACGCCTACTTTTTCTTCTTCATAATTAAAAACTACGTGGTAAACGCCCTTGACATACGTTTCGCGGGTACGGCCATAACCGGTATCCATACCAGCAAGTGATTGAATTTCCAACGCAATATGCTCCACAACGTGGCCCATCCAGGTGCCTTCTTTTATCCGCTCAAAAAAACCTCCGGGAACACCAGGCGAACAACGGTGGTTGTACAATGAAGGCATTAAAGCTTCCAACCGTTCTAAAAAGCCTTCGATCAGGTTGGTTGGCCGGTATTCCAGTTCTTCCAGGTCTAACCGCATTTGTATTAGTTTTTTTCGGTAAGTACTCCAAATGTTGGGGCCTTTTAGGACTTGGATTTTTTCTATTTTCATAAATATTATAGCTCAATGCTTCTTTTACACCTATTTTTTTGTTGAATTTGTTTTAAAACACTTACAAGTAAATAAGTTTTTGAACAAAAATGCAACAATCATTCACTTATTATATGCTTGCGCCGTTATCTTTGGAAAAATACTTCAAATTTTTTAATTGATGATCATACCAAAAGGCAAATTAGTAATTATCGGCGGTGCTGTTGACCTGGGTACGAACATTAGTGCCTCAGAAAATATAAAAAAACCAGACCATCTGCAGTTTTTTGAGCGTGGCATATTAAAACGGATTATCACAGAAGCTGCACATACAGAAAACACGGTTGTAGAAGTAATTACCACGGCTTCCCAAATCCCCGAACTGGTTGGCGAAGAATACATTAACGCTTTTAAACAGCTTAATGTGGATAATGTAAACGTGATGGATATCCGCAGCCGGGAAGATGCCGATAACCCTGCTTATTTAGCACGTATAAAAGAAGCAGACGTAGTGATGTTTACCGGAGGCGACCAGCTTCGCCTTAGTTCTATTTTTGGTGGGACGGAATTTTTGTTTATCCTGAAAGACCGTTACCTGCACGATTATTTGCTGATTGCCGGTACTTCTGCCGGAGCGGCTGCAGCTTCTGCCAACATGATTTATCGTGGCCAAAGCAACGAAGCGATGATTAAAGGCGAAGTGCAAATTACAGCCGGACTTGGTTTTATAGATTCTGTTATTATTGACACCCATTTTGTGCAGCGCGGACGTATTGGCCGTTTATTTTATGCCGTGGCCAGTAATCCCGGGATTTTGGGGATTGGCTTGGGCGAAGATGCCGGCCTGTTGATCACCGAAGGAAAAACAATGGAAGCCATTGGATCGGGGTTGACGATTGTGGTTGATGGCCGCAATATCATCGAAACCAATATCTATAATGTAGAATTAGGCATGCCGGTTTCTGTGGAAAACTTAAAAGTACACGTAATGTCTATTTATGATAAATTTGATTTGCGGCAGCACAAACTGTTCATTAACAAAACGGTTAAAACATCCTTCGGTTTACCTATAGACATCCCAGACATCGATTAACAACATGAAACTGATTATTCACGGTGGTTTTTTTAGCGAATCCGGCACCAACCAGGAAATTAAAAAAGCCAAACAGGAAGCTTTGGCTACGATTGCCGAAGCCAGTTACAATTTTTTAAAAACACATTCAGCCGTTCAAACTGCTGTTTTTGCGGTGTCTTTGTTAGAAGATTGCGAACTGTTTAACGCAGGCTATGGTTCGCAAATCCAAAGCGATGGTAAAATCAGGTTGAGTGCTGCATTAATGGACGGCAGTACGCAGCGTATATCAGGAGTAATAAATGTGGAAGATGTAAAAAACCCGATCCAGGTAGCCGAAAAATTATTGCACATGCAAGACCGCGTTTTAAGCGGAAGCGGGGCAAAAGATTTTGCCCGCGAACACGGCTTTCCCTACTTCAACCCACAAACTGCACAACGCAAGCAAGAATATGAGCAAAAACTCCAAAACTCTGTGCGTTTAGGAACTGTTGGTTGTGTGGCATTGGATGATCATGGCGATTTGGCGGCTGCTACCTCAACCGGCGGCAAAGGTTTTGAAATCCCCTGCCGGGTAAGCGATTCGGCTACAGTTGCCGGTAATTATGCCAATGGTTTTGCAGCAATTTCATGCACAGGCGTTGGCGAAGATATCATGAGCGGTGCTGTTGCGGCCAAAATTGTAACCCGCGTAACCGATGGTTTTAAACTAAGTGATGCCTGCGAGAAAACATTATCAGAACTAAGTGCGTATGATGGCTTTGCAGGCATTATCGGCATAAAATCAACCGGCGAAATTTATCATGCTGATACACACCCTTACATGGTTTGGGCAAGCTATGATGATGAGTTGGAAGTTTTCAACTAAAACATCTTATATTTAGTAATCCTGCTGTAACTACGTCTATAATAACAACCTAATTATGAAAATATTTTTAGCTGTTTTTATCAGTCTTTTCTCTATAAAGGCTTCTGCACAATGGTATTCCAAATTACCTTGGCATAAAACCCAGGAACGCTTGCCTTGGTTAACTTCGGCCGCACCTGTTAATAAAATTACTGCCGAAGCATTACCTGTCACTTCTTTCAATAATTTTAACACTAATTTAGGCCGAAGCAGGTACAGCATAAATGCAGAAGAAGCTTTTATCATGAAAAACCTGCGCCACAGCGCG
The DNA here is from genome assembly GCA_964657505.1 of uncultured Mucilaginibacter sp. Lineage (GTDB taxonomy): Bacteria > Bacteroidota > Bacteroidia > Sphingobacteriales > Sphingobacteriaceae > Mucilaginibacter_A. The sequence goes on along the minus strand of CAZZVO010000015.1, from coordinate 9,135 downwards.
CGTTATGGCAGTGATGCCATGCGTGTTCAATTTGATAATTTAGCTAATTTCTATTTCGCCCAAAAACGTTTTTCGGAAGCAAAATGGTTTGTGCTGCGCAGCAACGCGATTTCCCGGCAACAAAAAAACTACGCGCAAATGGTAGGTTCGTTGGTTGCTTTGGCGGATGTTAAATCCATTTTAGGCGATTTTAAACAAGCGGATGAAGACTTATCGGAAGCTAAAAACATTGCAGCAATGCACAGCATGGAGCCGGATTTGCGTTTGATCGAACAGCACACCAAACAAATCAAACTGAATAAAGAAACTGGTTTAAAAGCAGAAAACCACTACGCTGATATTTTGTAAGAGTGGGCAAAACAGATGCTTCTTTTATCGTATTAAAATTAGGAAGCCTTTTTGTACCAATGGTTGCCATTTTAGCATCAAAACAGTTAATATTATAGAAAATAATAAAAAAAATATAATTTTAAGTCTGTAGCACAAACTGCGATTTTATATAAACAAATTCTATTTTTACAAGTTAAAACTAATCAATTATTAAACTCTAAATCTCATGGCAAAAGCTAAAAAAGAAGAAACAGAAGGCGGAATAACTGCTTATTCTGTTAAAACAAAAACCAAAAATGTTCCAATGGTTGATCCTGTTATCAATTGTAAATCGGGCAGATATATTGCGGTAGGAAAAGATGCTGAGGGAAACAATATGGCTGCCATTTTAGGAAAAGCTAAAGCAGAAGAGCACATTAAAAACGGGCATGCCAAAAAAGGCGAAGGCTGGGAAAAATAATACTGTTTTTACACAGTGAAATTTTGATCACGCTTTGTATTTTATAAACTGATTTTCGGTTTATAGCAGTGTGTTAAGCCATAATGCCAGGTAACGTTAATCCGTTATCTGGCAATTTTTTTATGTATTATTTTTATGCTTGTTATTCGGCTTAAAACTTATCTTTATCGTATTGCTTTTTAAAATACAATGAAAAATATAACAAAATTGATGCTTCTGCTTCTGCCTTTTATGTATCATCAAGCAAAAGCCCAGAACAATAGTACTGCTGTTAACCAGGTTTTGCAAGCCTATTTAAGCGTAGAAAAAGCTTTGGTTAACGATGACAGCCGAACGGCCAACTCCAGCGCTTCGGCATTAGTCAAGGCAATTAAACAAGTAAAACCTGCACAATTGGACGGCGGACAAAAAACGGCTTGGACAAATTACAGCGACAAGCTGAGTTATAACGCACAGCACATCAGCGAATCTAAAAGCATTGGCCATCAAAGGGAACATTTTGCTTCACTTTCTGATGATATGTACAGCTTGTTAAAAACCTTTAAAACCAGTACTACCGTTTACCGCCAATATTGCCCCATGAAAAAACAATACTGGCTAAACGCATCGGCCAACATCCAAAACCCTTATTACGGGCACGAAATGCCGGATTGCGGAAAAGTTACAGAAACCATTAAAGCCACTGCCCCATAATTTTTTGCCGATAAAAACAGTATGCCCTACTTTTTCAATCTTTATGGATTGAAGATGGGTTAACAGCATTTTTACTTAAAAATAATGAGTGCAGAAAATCACTTGAATTTTACCTTTTCGGGCGAATCCTACGAGCGGGATTTTGAGTTGATGAGCCTGGCCATGAATGCTTCTGTTTCGGGTATTGTTATTGCAGATTTTCATCAACCAGACCAGCCAATTATTTATTGCAACAAAGCTTTCGAAGAAATTTCGGGATATACTACCGAAGAAATTATTGGTCGCAACTGCCGGTTTTTACAAGGCAACGACCGCGAACAAGAAGCCCGCTTTACCATCAAAAATGCCATCATTAACGGAGAAACTTGTCGGGTAGAATTGCGAAACTATCGTAAAAATGGGCTGCTGTTTTGGAACGAACTCTATCTGTCTCCAATAAAAGACACAAACGGCAACATTACCCATTTAATGGGCGTACAGCACGACATCACTAAACGTAAAAATTTAGAGCAGCAATTGCAGCAGGAACGCGAAGAGATGGAACGCCGCGTTGCAGAACGAACCAAAAACCTGCACGAAAACCAGGAATACTTAACAAGCATTCTACAAACCGTTAGGGAAAGCCTGTTGGTGCTCAACGCGGATTTGATTGTATTAAGTGCAAACGTCCATTTTTTGCGCACTTTTAAAGTTTCGGAAGCAGAAACCAAAGGTGTAAAACTTTACGACCTCGGAAACGGGCAATGGAACATTCCGCAGTTAAAGGTTTTGCTGGAAAAAATCCTGCCAAGCAATAACCCGGTTCTGGATTTTGAAGTGGAACATGAATTTTTAAACATCGGCAAAAAGGTGATGATATTAAATGCACACCGGATTGAGCTGGACGGGAATTACAAAGAACGTATTTTACTCTCTTTTGAAGATATTACCAACCGCCGGGAAGCCGAACAACGCAAAGATGATTTTTTAGCTATCGCCAGCCACGAACTCCGTTCGCCGTTAACCACCATCAAAGGTTATGTCCAAATATTGGAAAGGCTTCTCCCTAAAAATCAGGAAAAAGCAACGAAGGCTTTGGCCAAAACCAATGATTATTTGAATAGGATGAACAACCTGATCAATAATTTGTTAGATACTTCTAAGATACAAAACGGTAAAATTGGATTACACAAAGAGGTTTTTGATTTTGATAAAATGGTGCAGGAAGCAGTAGAAAACTTACAAGCCATACAACCCAGCCACCAAATTACCATCACCGGAAAAACCGAATTAAATTATACGGGAGACCAAAACCGTTTAGAACAGGTAATCATCAACCTGCTTACAAATGCAATCAAATATTCTCCGGAAGCAAACAAAATATCGGTTTACCTATCGCGCGTTAGTAATTTTTTAAAGGTTGCCATAACCGATTACGGACTTGGGATCCGCCCTGAAGACCAGAAAAAAGTATTCGAGCGGTTTTTTCGGGTGAGCAGTATTCAAAAGAAATTTCCTGGCATGGGAATTGGTTTGTATGTGTGCGATCAAATTATCAAAAACCATAATGGTACTTTATGGGTTGATAGTGAGACCAACAAAGGAGCTACTTTTAGTTTTACACTGCCGATAATTGCTGATGAAGAACAAAACAATACTCGTATGTGACGACGACCAAGGCATTTTAGAAATGCTTGTTTTGGTGCTAGAAAGCTTTGGTTACCATGCTATTGCAGAAAGTAACAGTCCAAATTTGTTCCAGGTAATTACCAAAGAACACCCCGGTTTGGTAATAATAGATTTGTGGATGCCATTGATGACTGGCGACGAAGTAGTTAAAAAGTTAAGGAAATCACCCGAAACTAAAGATTTGCCGGTAATTGTTATTTCGGCCAGTATGGATGGAAAAAAGACCGCAGCCGAAGCAGGTGCCACCCATTTTATCAGCAAACCTTTCGATATTGTTAATCTGATTGATAAGGTAGAACAATACTACGCCAATGCCAGCTAATTTTAAGGCGGTAAAAGAAGCATTGTAGTTTTTTGTATTCACAACAAGGTCATTCCTCCACACTTTTATCTGGCAATTAATTCCAAATGATATTCTTGTATTAACGGCGGATTTTCTGGTGTTAAAGTAAAAGTTACTTTGATGTTGGCTTTTTCTCCTTCCATGATAAAATAACCGCGTAATTGGTTTTCTGCAACTACTTCCCTCACAGTAATAATTTTTCCGGCTTTTGCGAAGGCACCTGTTGCTTCAATTTTTAACTTCTCCGAAAAATAATCAAGCCAAAAATTTTGAGCGAAGATGTTGCTTCCTTTTGCATTATTCCAATTCGGCAACAATTTAACAAGTTCGTTTTTACGTTGATCTAAAATTGCAGAAGCTGGCAATTGGCGCGGTTTAATATTAGAAAGCGCAAACAAAGTATCTAAAGCTTGTTTATTTGCGGCGGCGGCACTTGCATAAGTTAGATTAGCAAAACAAACAATGCCAATTCCATATTCGGGAAGGATACGCCAGTTGCTACCAAAACCGGGCAAACCGCCAGTGTGGGCGATGTAAATTTTGTTATCGCAATCTTTTGTCCAGCTCAAGCCATAACAATAAGCGGAAACCGTTGGGCAGATACGGCCATTAGTCAGTTTAGCATTAACGTTGAACGAAGAAATATCCCAGGGATATTGCATTTCGCGAATGGAGCTTCTTTTAACAGGATAAATCTCGGCATCATCGCGTGGCGGCCAAGCCGAAAGGTGCAATGCCATATATTTACTAAAATCTTCAATCGTAGTAATCATTCCACCCATGGCACCGTAAGAACCATCGTGCAGCAAAGGCTGCTCCACCCATTTCTCATCTAACCAACGGTAACCGTGCGCCAGCGTTTCTTTTGGCACTTTGGTGTATTCCCAATAAGTGTGCGTCATCCCCAAAGGCTTTAGAATATTTTTGGAGATGTAATCCTCATATTTTTCCCCCGAAACCTTTTTAATAATATAACCCAAAGTAGCAAAGCCGAGATTGCTATACTCGTAGCCCAAGCCCGGATTGTTGGAAAAAGAAACGCCTTTTTTATAGATCGCGATCAACTCCTCATCCGAATCTGCCAACTGCCGGTCGCCCCAAGGGTTATCTTCCGGAAACCCGGCCGCGTGACTAAGCAAATGCCGGATAGTTATTTTGGAAGCATCTTTGGTGAGGTACTTCATCTTCTTCATTTCCGGGATGTACAAACTCACCGGATCATCCAGCTTTAGTTTGCCTTCATCACGCAGTTTTAAAATCGCCATCGCTGTAAAACTTTTGGTCATGGATGCGATACGAAAAGCAGAATTTGCTGCATTCGCCGGAATTTTAGCGTTGAGGTCTGTAAAACCAGTACCGCCGGTGTGCACTAATTTACCATCGACCACAATCCCGTAAACCAAACCCGGGAAGTGGTTTTTCTCCGCATAATCTTTATACAACTGGTCTATCACCGGGAAAGTTTCCTCAATTTTTTTATTCCTATCGGGATCAGTAAAAACAGGCGGCCGGTAAGTTTGCGCTGAGGTTAGCAGACAACAGACAGATAACAAAGCGCTAAAAGTAAATTTGTACATCATTTTTAGGTGGATAAAAGAAGTATCAGGATAAAATTGCGATTAGCTTGAAAACGCTGTAATTGTTTTTTCGATGATGGCACAACAGTTGTCCATTTGTTCCCCAGTAATAATTAATGGCGGCGAAAACCTGATGGTATGGCCGTGGGTTGGTTTGGCCAGCAAACCGTTTTCTTTCAAGGCCAGGCAAATATCCCAGGCGGTAAAAGTGTTGGCGTTTGCAATATCTATGGCGTTTAACAACCCTTTTCCCCTCACATCTTCTATAATACCTGGATATTTTTGCTTCAGTTTTTGCATGCGCTCCCGAAATATCATGCCCATATCAAAAGCATTTTCTGCCAGCTTTTCATCAGCCACAACTTGTAAAGCAGCCACCGTAACGGCCGCAGCTAAAGGATTGCCGCCAAAAGTAGAACCATGCTCGCCGGGACGGATGCACAACATAATTTCATTATTGGCTAAAACTGCCGACACCGGAAGTACGCCGCCAGCCATTGCTTTCCCAATGATCAGCATATCGGTATGCACTTCGTCATAATCACTCGCCAAAGTCATGCCTGTACGGCCAATGCCAGTTTGTATTTCATCAACCAACAGCAAGACGTTATATTTTTCACACAATGTTTTAGCTGTAGCGAGATAACCTTTATTGGGTACAATCACACCAGCTTCACCCTGGATAGGTTCTACCAAAAAAGCACAAATATCAGGGTTACTTTTAAACGCATCTTCCAAAGCAGCTAAATTGTTATAAGGAATTATGCTGAAGCCTGGCAAATACGGCCCGAATTCATTTCTTGATTCCAGACTATCGGAAAAGGAGATGATGCCAGTTGTGCGGCCATGAAAATTACCTGCTGCAACTACAATATTTGCCCGATTGTTTTCGATTCCTTTATACTGATAAGCCCATTTTCGCGCCAACTTGATAGCGGTTTCTACAGCTTCGGCACCTGAGTTCATGAACAAAGCTTTATCGTAACCAAACAAATTGCAAACATATTCTTCCGCCTTCCCTAACTGGTCGTTAAAAAAAGCCCTTGAGGTAAGCGTAAGTTGCTGTGCCTGGTTGATTAATGCCTCAATAATCCGCGGATGGCAATGCCCTTGGTTAACGGCACTGTAAGCGGAGAGGAAATCGTAATAACGTTTGCCTTCTACATCCCACAAAAAAACGCCGGAACCTTTGGATAAAACTACCGGCAAAGGATGGTAATTGTGCGCGCCGTATTGCTCTTCGGTATCTATATACTGCTGGGATTGGGTTAGCGTAAGCATTTGTAATTTTGAGAAATGTAATGTATTTACATAGATAATCAATTAAATCTGCAATAAGCTATGGTTGAAGGATTATAATCACCTTAAAATTACATTGGACGATTGCGCTTGACTTATACTATTTGGAGATGCTTCTTTTATCGGGTAAAAACTGACAAGGCGTTTGCTAATGCTGTTTTTATCCCTATAATTTTAGTCGGTTTAGCAGCGCTTTATGTTGATTCCGGTTTAACTCCGAGTTCTTTGTAAATTGTTTGTTTGGATGATTTTTTAGAAGAATAATATCCTAAATTCAACTTCTTATCAACCTAAACCTATTCGTTTAGATCGAGTTAAAAGAACAAGCAATTACCCTTCGATCAAAAACGAAAAACCATTTAAATTATTCAACCACAATGAAAGAAGGCGTATTAAACAACGAAGGTATTAAACGGATAGACGGCCGCTTAAAAGTAACTGGTGCGATAAAATACGCGGCCGAATATCAACTATCGGGATTGGTTTACGGTGTGTTGGTAAGCTCAACCATTGCCAAAGGTACAATTACGGGGATCGACAGCAAGCTTGCCGAAAAAGCACCCGGCGTGGTTAAAGTTCTCTCTCATTTAAATGCGGTAGATATTTCGGATGATAGAGGCAATACATCCATTTCTAAAACCCAGATCAATACTTTTAGTGATGATAAAATTTATTTTAATGGGCAGCCGGTTGTGCTGGTTGTAGCCAATACTTTAGAACGTGCCAAATATGCAGCATCATTATTAAAGGTGAGTTATAAGCAGGACGGGCATCAAACTGATTTATATGCCAACCTGCAAAATACCTATAAGCCAAGGGGCGATAGCAGCGATTACCTGCGCGGCGAAGTCAACGCTTACCGCAATGCACCTGTTAAAATTGAAGTTGAATATCGAACACCAATCCATGTGCATAATGCGATGGAACCATTTGCGGCAACCGTTTTTTGGGAGGGCGACAAGGTAACGATATACACCAAAGCACAAGCCATTAAAAGTATGCAGCAGGATATCATGAACCTGTTTAAACTACCGGAGCAAAATGTACAGGTTTTTTCGAAAGTAATTGGCGGGGCATTTGGTAGCGGCTCACCACTTTGGCCTTATGCTAAAGCTGCTTTAATTGCCAGCAAGATAATAGGCAAGCCGCTTAAAGTAGTGATCGACCGGGAGCAGATGTTTACTATGGTAGGTTATCGCTCGCCATCGGTACAAAAAATAGGTATGGGTGCTTCTGCGGATGGCAAATTAATTGGCATTACCCATGAAGCGACAGGCGAAACATCAACTTACCAGCAATTTGCCGAGGGCATCACTGATACAACCAAGTTTTTATACGATTGCCCCAACGTAAACACGCAATACCGATTAACACGCCTTGATCTGAGTACGCCAACTTATACGCGCGGACCAGGCGAAACAACAGGTGTTTATGCGCTGGAATCAGCAGTAGATGAACTTGCCTTTGCCCTCAACATGGATCCGTTGGAGTTAAGAAAAAACAATTATGCGCAAAAAGACCCTGAACAAAACCTGCCGTTCTCCAGTAAATATCTGGATGAATGCTATGAACAGGGGGCAGCCCGTTTTGGTTGGGACAAGCGCAAACAAAAACCAGGTTCTGTAACAGAAGATGGTTGGCTGGTGGGTTATGGCTTAGCCAGCGGTGCCTACGGTGCCGGCCGCGCAGGTTGTACGGCACATGCAAAGTTTAGTGTAGACGGATCCTTGCTTATCCAAAGTGCAACCAGCGATATGGGCCCGGGAACGGCAACGGTTATGGTTAAAATTGCTTCGGATATTATTGATATCCCTGTTGAAAATATCAAGTTCGAGCTAGGCAGTTCTGCTTTGCCCGCTGCGCCTGGCGAATATGGTTCTATCACTACCTCATCTGTTGGCTCAGCAGTATTTGATACCTGTACCGCATTGAAAGCGAAATTTAAGGAGGTTGCAGGAAACGGTAGCAGCACAGAACCTAACTATGTTCAAATTTTAAAAGACTATAACCTGCCTTATTTAGAAATTACACACCGCTCCGGCGGCTCACCAAATGGCGGTAAATATTCTTCACATGCTTATTGTACCCATTTTGTTGAAGCACATGTACACCCGCTTTCTGGCATGGTAAAAGTAAAACGCGTAGTTTCCGCTGTGGATGGCGGCAAAATCCTCAACCCGATCACTGCCCGCAGTCAGATTATCGGAGGTGTAGTTTGGGGGATTGGAATGGCATTAATGGAAGATGGTGTGTTAGACCACCGTTATGGCAAGTATGTAAACAGTAACCTGGGCGATTACCACGTAGCTACTAATGCTGATGTGCCGCAAATAGAGGTGCTCTTTATCGATAAAAAAGACCCTTTTACTAACCCTATGGGATCAAAAGGGATTGGCGAAGTGGCTATTGTTGGTGTAGCCGCCGCGGTAGCCAATGCGATATTTAACGCAACCGGCAAACGGGTAAGGGATTTACCGATAACGCCGGATAAATTAGTATAAAACATCATTTTGTCTATCCGTGTAAATCTGCTTTCGTTTGAACATTTAAATTGAAACGTAAGATTTACAGGGATAAAAGAAGCATCTTGATTTCGTTAGATATAAATTTCTACAGAATAATTATTTTAAGTCAAGAACAATAATTCAATTGTTTTAAACAGGATTAACGTCTATACAAGTTCATTGTCCAACGTTTTCATTAAGTCATCCTAATCAGGCATCAAACAATCACTATACGCTAATGACAAATCCTGGAACCGAAAT
>CAZZVO010000014.1:0-29526 GCA_964657505.1 uncultured Mucilaginibacter sp. | reverse complement strand
AGCGGTGTCACGGCAACTACTTCTTCTACCATCCGCGTAGCTTACACAGGGAAATTGTTGGATGGAACCCAGTTTGATACCAACGCCAATTTTACAACTGTTTTAAATGCGGTAGTAAAAGGCTGGCAAATTGGTATTCCGTTCATTAAACCTGGTGGCCGTATTTTGTTATTAATTCCTTCTGCTTTGGGTTATGGTAGCACAGTAGCAGGTTCAATCCCAGCAAATTCTGTGTTGGTTTTTACGATTGATTTATTTGCTGTTCAAGGTTAAGTTAAATGCTTCTTTTATCGCCTAAAAATCTATAAATTTGGTTATGCAAGTTGCGGAGAAAAAGAAATATACCGAAGCTGACTACCAATTGCTGGAAGAAGGTGCGCCATTCCAACTCATTAACGGAGAATTAATCATGTCGCCATCGCCCTTTTTATTACACCAGTTAATTATTGGAAATTTTCATTTTCTGATTAAGTATTTTCTAAAACAATTTAAGATTGGTGGTTTAGTAGTTTTATCGCCGATAGATGTACGGTTAGACGAAGAAAATACGCTCCAGCCAGATTTGCTTTACATTTCTGAAGAACGTAAGCCGCAATTAATTGGCGAACGTATCAGCGGCGCGCCAGATTTGGTTATCGAAATACTTTCCCCTTCCACCGCTCATTATGACTTACAGCAAAAGAAAAATTTGTACGAACGTTATGGTGTAAAAGAATATCTGATTATCGACCCAAAACGTTTTGATGCCGAGGTTTATGTTTTAATTGATAACAAATTCGAGCTACAGCAAAAAGAAAAGCAAAACGGTATGATCAACCTAAATACTTTGCCTGGTTTGCAAATCGATCTGCAAATGTTGTTTTTCTAATACTTCTTTTATCGCCCCAAAATCTATGAATTCGATTATGCAACTTGCGGAGAAAAAGAAATATACCGAATTAGATTACCAGTCATTAGTAGTAGGCCCGCAGTTTCAATTGATCGATGGAGAACAAGTGATGCCACCGTCTTTTTCGCTTAACCACCAATTGGTTAACGGAAAACTTTTTATGTTGATCTCTCAATATTTGGAGAAAAACATTTTAGGCGGCCTTTGCTTATTTTATCCTTTTGATGTTGTTTTAGATGATAAAAATGCCTTTCAACCTGATTTAATTTACATCTCTAACGAAAGAAGAATTGAATTACGCCACGATAGAATCAATGGTGCGCCTGATTTGGTTATCGAAATCCTATCACCTGCCACCGCTTATTATGATTTACTGCATAAAAAAGATTTGTACGAACGTTACGGCGTTAATGAATACCTGATTGTCGATCCGATGCTTAATAGTATAGAAATTTATGTTTTAATCGAAAATCAGTTCGAACTCCGACAAAAAGAATGTCAAAACGGAACGATCAACCTGAATACCCTGCCCGGTCTGCAAATTGATCTGCAAAAACTATTTGCCTAATGCTGTTTTTACCGGCATAAAAACAGCATCATCTTATTCAACACCTTTCACTTTCATTTGCAGCGTATAAACACTTTGCGATGCAGTAATAAACAGTTCGTTTCTGTTTTTTCCACCAAAACAAATGTTGGCAGTCCATTTTTCATAGATATCAATATAATCAATTTGCTTTCCTTTGGAATTAAAAACCGTGATGCCGTTTCCGGCTAAATACAAATTTCCCAGATTATCAAGCGTCATCCCGTCAGCTCCTTTTGCTGTAAAAAGCTGTCGGTTGGTTAAAGTTCCATCCGCCTTAATTTCATACTTGTAAGTTTTGTTGCCTTGTATATCAGCTACATACAAATATTTACCATCCGGCGTACCAACAATTCCATTGGGTTGCTGCAAGCTGTCGGCAACTATAATCAGTTCTTTCTTTCCTTTCTGGAGGTAATAAACTTTCTGGCCATCCAAGTCCGAAGTTTTTCGATCCCAATAATCACGTTGGTAATACGGATCGGTGATATAAATGCCATCTTTTACATCGATCCAAAGATCATTTGGCCCATTTAACCGGCGACCTTTAAAATCGGTTACCAGTACTTTAATTTCTTTTTTGGGCGAGATCGACCAAAGCTGATCATGTTCATCTGCGCAAGCAATTAGGTTTCCTTTTTTGTCGAAATACAAACCGTTGGAACGGCCGGTTTTATCCATAAAAAGCGAGAGTTTGCCGTTTACATCATACTTCCAAATTTGATCATTCGGCTGATCGGTAAAAAAAATGTTGCCGGCTTTATCAACCGCTGGTCCTTCTGTAAAGCTAAATTGCTTGGAAATTAACATCGGTTTTGCACCATCCGCAATTAAAGGATGAGTTTGGATGAACACATCCGCAGCAGATGTAATCATCTGGCAAAAACCGGCAGTAGGAAAAAGGCCCGTTAGTAATAAAAGATGCACAATGCTTCTTTTAACAATGTTTTTTAAGAATGATTTTAGTTTCATTTGGGAAAATTGATACTCATCAAATTAACACTTAAATAAAATTATTTCTAAATAATCCATCTAAATACTTATCTTTCTTCCCAACAATTACCTCAATGAAAAAAATCTACTTTTTGCCATTTGCCTTATTTTCTTTTTCTGCTTTCGCCCAAACTTCCTACAAAAACGAAGTTGCTAAAAAAGCCGACGCATTGGAAAAGCAGGTAATTGCCTGGCGGCGCGATTTCCACGAACATCCGGAATTGGGAAACCACGAAGTGCGGACATCAGGAATCGTTGCTGATTACTTAAAATCTTTAGGTATCGAAGTAAAAACCGGCGTAGCAAAAACTGGTGTGGTTGGTATTTTAAAAGGCGGAAAACCCGGACCGGTAGTTGCACTTCGTGCCGATATGGACGGTTTGCCGGTTACCGAGCGCGTAGATATCCCGTTTGCATCTAAAGTAAAAACGATGTACAACGGACAAGAAGTTGGGGTGATGGCAGCTTGCGGTCACGATTCGCATGTAGCAATTTTGATGGGCGTGGCCAAAGTTTTATCGTCGATGAAGAGTGATTTACATGGAACGGTGAAGTTTATTTTTCAACCTGCAGAAGAAGGTGCACCCGTTGGAGAAGAAGGCGGCGCAGCTTTAATGGTGAAAGAAGGCGTGCTGGAAAACCCGAAAGTAGATGCAATTTTCGGCCTGCATATCAATTCGCAAACGGAAGTTGGTAAAATAGGTTATCGCCCGGGCGGCACGATGGCTGCTGTGAACGATTTCCAAATTATTGTAAAAGGCCGTTCTGCACATGGTGCTTATCCTTGGTCGTCTATTGACCCTGTTGTTACTTCGGCACAAATTATTACTGCGCTGCAAACTATTGTGAGTCGTAATTTGAACGTTACCGAAAATGGCGGCGTGGTTACCGTTGGTGCAATTAACGGCGGCAATCGTTCTAACATTATCCCTGAAAAGGTAGAAATGCTGGGCACGATCCGAAATTTAGGTGCGGCAGATGAAAAAATGTTTATCGAACGGATTAAAACTATTGTTCAAAAAACAGCAGAAGCTGCGGGAGCAACAGCAGAAGTAAAAATCCCTTACACTACACACTACCCGGTTACCTACAACAACCCAGAACTGACCGAAAAAATGCTGCCGACGTTACAGTTAACGGCCGGTGCTGACAATGTTTTGCTTCGCCCGGCTGCTACCGGTGCCGAAGATTTTTCTTTTTTTGAAGAAAAAGTGCCCGGCTTGTTTTTCTTTTTAGGCGGAATGCCAAAAGGCGGCGATCCGTTAAAAGCACCTTCGCACCACACGCCCGATTTTTATATCGATGAAAGCGGCTTCACTTTAGGCGTAAAAGCGATGTGCAATTTAACGCTGGATTATATGGCGATGAAAAGCAAATAGATTTACCTTCGCATAAAATATGCCGGTAAAAGAAGCATGAGCGAAGAAATTGTACGGCCTGAATTGTACGTGGTAGGCGCTGGTCCCGGTGATCCTGAACTCATCACCGTAAAAGCGTACAAGTTGCTGCAGCAGGCCAAAGTGATTTTGTACGATAACTTAGCCAACAAGCAATTGCTTGATCTCGCCCCAAAAACTTGCGAAACAGTTTACGTAGGCAAGCAGCCTTACGGAGATTACACGCCGCAGGAAAAAATCCTCGAACTGATTAAGCATTACGCTTTTGCAAAAGGACAGGTAATCCGCTTAAAAGGCGGCGATCCATTCATTTTTGGCCGTGGTTTCGAGGAGATTTTATTTGCCCGCGAAAACGGTATCAAAACCTATTTTATTCCAGGAATTACGAGTATGCAGGCTTCCGGGTTTGAAGATATTCCACTAACACACCGCAATTTAAGCGAAAGTGTTTGGGCGATCACCGGAACTAAAAAAGATGGTTCGCTTTCTGATGATCTGCGTTTGGCCATGCAAAGTAATGCCACCGTTGTAATTTACATGGGCATGAAAAAGCTAAACGAAATTGCGGCAACTTATGTAGAAGCTGGAAAAGGGTTGGTTCCGGCAGCAATAATTCAGCATGCGTCGTTGCCTTATCAAAAATCGGTAAAAGGTTATGTGAAGGATTTGCCGGAGATGGCGGAAGCGCAAAAATTTACTTATCCCGCGTTGGTGATTATTGGCCAGGTGGTGAACATTGGTATTGTTATATAACCATTTACTTATCCAAATTGCTAAGCAAGTATTTTAAAGTTTGATCAGAAACTGTTTCTCTATCGGATTTATCGTACACAGAAAGCATATAAATACGCTCATTTTGTACTTTAACAAACGTAATTTAACGTGCTCCACCACTTTTACCTCGGCCTTTGCTCTTAATGGAAAACCGTATTTTATAACAGTTCTTGAATATTTCTGCACCTTGTATTGGCATTGCTAAAAGCGATTGTGATAAAGCAATCAAATCAGATTTAAGCGAAGGATATTTTTTTGCCAAACTTTTAAGCTCTTTTTCAAAGTTTGGCGTCAAAACAATGCTATAACTCATCCACCAGTTCTTCCAAAGATTTTGCTTTTATCTGGCCATTTTCTATCAGTTCAACTTCTTTTAAGCCCTGGCGAATGCTGGTTGCTAAATCAAAAGCCTTTGCTTTTGATGCTAATTCTTTCCAGTCCTTTAGCGCAACTTGAACAGCTTTTATTTTCCCTTTATCGTCAGATACAAATTGAATGTCCATAATTCGAATTTACTATTTTATTTTTTGAACCAGTTTAAAGTTTAGAAAACAAGGTAATCAATGCAGTACCTTTTTAATTGCCGCTTCTGTTGCTTCGGCCATAATTTTGTATCCTGCTGCGTTTGGATGTACGCCATCTAAAGTCAGTTCTGCTTTTTGGCCGTTTCTTTCATCCACCAAAGGGCTAAAATAATCTAAAACAAACAAGTGCTTTTTCTTTGCATAAGCATCAATTTCTTTGTTTAATGCGATGATTTTTCGGGCAGGTTCTAAGCCTTTCCGCCAGGGATAATCGAATACAGGTAGGTAATCGCAAAGGATTACTTTAATGTGGTTGCGCTTGGCCAGTTCGCACATCGATTTTACGTTGTCCATAATGGTTTCGTTCGTTACATGACCGTAATTTCCGGCAATGTCGTTGCTTCCGGCCAAAATAATGACCGCTTTTGGTTTTAATTCGATTACATCCTGCCTAAACCGAATCAATAATTGTGGAGAAATTTGACCGCTGACGCCTCTGTTTACATAATTTTTGTTGTTAAAAAATTCGGGCACAACGTGTTCCCAAAACTCAAAAACCGAACTGCCAAGAAAAACCACCCTTTTATTGCGTCGTGCCGGTGCGGGCAACGCTGCATTTTTTGCTGCGTAATGGCGCAAGTCCGCCCAATCGTCCTGAAAATTTTCCTTAATTGTAGCTGGAGGAACAGCATGTTTTGAAGTATCATTTTGCTGCTGCGCAAAGCTTATGGAAATAACAAAAAGCAAAAGTAGTGTAAAGTGTAATTTCATGGGTTGGTTTGAGCAGTTTGAAGGCTTTTATAAGAAATGAAAATACCAATTACGCCAGCCGTAATGTACATATCAGCCACATTAAAAATGCCCGTCCGGAGGTTTTGAATACCAAGGTTCATAAAATCAGTTACGTGACGGTCGTGAAAAACACGGTCGATAATATTTCCAATTCCTCCTGCAAATACCAATGCAAAAGCCAAAAGCCTGATGATGTTAAACTCCTTTATTTTGATAATGGCATAAGCAAATAAAGCTAGTAAAAACAGCAATGGGATGAGGCTAAGCAATAAAAAATTGTAAGGCTGCGGTAAGCCGGCACCCAAACTTAATGCGGCACCTGTGTTCTCCACATATTCCAACCGAAACGTATCATGAAAGTAAGAAGCAGGTTCTTTGTCCATCAAATGGGTTTTTGCCAAGTTCTTTGTTACCTGGTCGCAACTGACCAACGCAAATGAAATCATGCTAAATAATACTATTTTAAAGCTGTTTTTCATATAATTCCTTTATCAAATCCTTCAAACACTTTTTAGCTTAGTAAAACTATTCATTAGTCATATATTTTCCTATTCCTGCCGCTGGTTTCCAAGTACTTGTCGGTTCAAAATAATGCCATAATAATGCAGATACTTTACGAATCAAAGTACAAGCTTCGTTTTCTGGCTTCCAACTTTGGTCTTGGTTGTGGTTGGTGATGATTGAAAAAACATAATCGCCATGCGGCGCATTTACCATCACCGTTTCTGATTTCGATTCGTTAAGTGCGCCTTGTTTAGATGCAGTTTGCACAAATGGTGGTATTTGCGATATAGCCTTATCGTCCCAATAAATCCTGCCCATGTTGCGGTACATGCGTTCGCTGGCAGCAGGACTTACCGCTTTTCCCTGTCGTATCATTGTAAACAAACGGCACATTTCGTAAGCTGTAGTTACGCCCCAACCATATTTTGCCTTTATTTCTTCCCGGCCTGTAACCCGCGAATTCACCCGCATCACTTTAAACCCATTTTGCTGTAACCAGTTGTTAATGTATTCGCCGCCAACTATTTTTTGCAGCCAAGTGCTGGCCGTATTATCACTCATTGTAATCATCAGCATAGCCACCTTGCTTAGTTGTATCGTGTCTTTATCTTTAAAAGAACCTAAAATATCTTCGCCCGGATACAGCAGCGAATCGCGGTAAACCAGTTTCTGGTTGTATTGAAGTTCGCCTTTTTCAATCTTATCCATCAACCCGCACTGGATACTTACCTTGATCATGCTGGCTGTAGGAAACAGTGTATCAGCATTAATGGAAGCGGTTTTACCCGTTTTAAGGTTATGCACATAAATTCCAACTTGCCCCTGAAAGCCTTGGATCGCATTCTGTAATTGTTGTGTTAGCTTTGCATCATTTTGCGCAAAGCAAGATATTCCTGATAGAAATAAAATGACAAATAAGCTGTGTTTCATTTGGATATTTTAAGCGTTAAATCCTGTTGCACCAAAACCAATTGCGTTTGCGAAGTCGCTTCTTTTCGTGTTTTTTGGTTAAGGAATTTACCTTTTAAACGCGTTACCTGGTAGTCCTCAAAATTTTTAACCAGCTTGATTTTCCATCCTTTTTGTTTCAACTGGCTGATGTTTTCTGCGGAAGCAAACAACAAATAGGGTTTTGAGGGCAAATTTCCTTTTCCATCTTCATTTACCAAAAAAAGCGGTTTGTGCAGATAAAATTCCAAAGCGTGCGAATATTCCTCTTCCTGCAACTGTGCCACCGGCAAATTTGTAATGCTGTTTTTATCTATATAAAATGCAGCTTCACTGCCAGATTGATATTTTAAAAGCGACGGATAAAAATTAAGGTTGAGAAAGAGATTGACAAAAATCGAAACCAAAACCGATTGAAAAAGCAGTTTATATTTAAGCTCGAATGCTTCTTTTATCGACACAAAAATGAAGAGTGCAACAGCGATTATCAACGGTAAAGCAGTAAAAAAAGTAATGTTCTCTGCACGATAAAAATATCGAAGAATCAAAATAATCAAAACCAGCAAAACCAAAACTACGGTTTGCGTTATCCGAATGGCGCGCCAACCTTTTGCTGTTTTTATGCTGATTAAATATTGCGCTGTTAAAATCGCAAAAAACGGAAACACAATGGTAATATAATGCGGCAACTGGAATTTGGAAGCCGAAAAAATCAAAAAAGTAAGCAGTGCGCCGCTGATGCAAAACCATTCACGTTTGTTTTTTTGTTGGAAGAAATGGACTACTGCGATATACAATAAGATTGACCACGGAATAAACGCCCAAAGCAAGGTATGGAAAAAAAAGAATGGATCGCCGTGGCCTTTGATTGGTCCGTTGTTAAAAAACCGGCCAAACTGGCTGTCCCAGAAAAAGAATTTGATGCCGGAAACGTTATGCTTGTCAAAAACTAATTTTTCGGGATGCAAATCGAACTGCTGGTACAAGCAATAGATTTCGGGTGCTAAAAACAGCATCACCAAAACAAAAGCCAGTAACCAGCGCGGGTGGAAAAGTTGTTTCCAGTTTTTGGTGAAGATGAAGTGTCCGGCAAAAGCACCAAAGATTGGGATCAACGCAAAAATACCTTTCGTCATAACGGCACAAGCAGCAAAAATGCTAGCGAAAAGTAAATGCCAGATGCTGTTTTTATCGAGTGTTTTATAGAAATGAAAAACCGAAGCGATGATTAAACCGGTTAAATAAGGTTCGGCGCGCACATCATTGTTGGAAATAATCAGATGTTCGGCAGTTAAAAAAATCAAAACCGACCATAACGCAACTTCTTTATTGTACAGCTTTTTGCAGAACAAATACGTGTAAACCGCGCCCATCAACACAAATAAAATGGCTGGCAATTTATACGCCCAGGTTTTAAAACCAAATAAATTGAAAGATAAAGCCGTAACCCAAAACGGAAAATGCGGTTTATCCAGCCAGTCTTTTCCTTGCGAAAACAGGTTTACATAATCGTGCTTTTGCACCATTGTTTTGGCGATACAAGCGTAAAGCGGCCCGTCTAAACCTAAAATCGGCACAAGAATCCCACTAAAATTGAGCAGGACCGCCGCGGCAATAAAAAAGTAAAGCCAATTGTAAAGCAGTTTCGGGGTTAACACTGGCATATTTGGGTTGATACTGTTTTTATCAGGTAAAAATCATGTTGTTTAACTTTTATTCGGGTTTAGGATTAAAAACTTGTTTTGAACGTGAACAACGCAAGGACACACCCCTAACCCCTCTCAAGAGGGGAAGTAAAGTTTGCTATCTTTCTGGCGTTAGAAAGGTAGGCGTTAGGTTTCCCCTCTTGAGAGGGGTTAGGGATGTGTCCTTTAAATATCTATTATTCAATCCTAACATAAGAAAGTTTAAACAACTCCTATTTTAAGAAAACTTCCGTCGCGCCGTAACCAAATTTTTCTTTCCGTGCATCCATGAATGTTTTGATCTGCGGATGTTTGCTTACCACTTTATGGATTTCGTGGCGCAAAATCCCGTTTCCAACGCCGTGGATAAAAACTACGGAAGGCAACTGGTGCACAATGGCGGCATCCAGCGTCTTTTGAAAACGCTCCAACTGCGTTTTTATAATGTCGCTGCTGCTTAAAAACTGGTAATCTTCGCGCAGTTTCTCGATGTGTAAATCAACTTCTTTTAATGGTTTTTCGACTACTTTTTTCTCTTCCGGCGATTTAAAAAAGCTTTCCTTTAGTTTTTGTGCATCCACTTTTACTTCCGCAGCATCCAACTGAAACTGCCAGCCCAACTGGTTTAACAAATGCACAGGCGTTTTTGCGCCGGCGAAATCTTTGGCTTTAAAGCGTTCGTTGTAAACCAGCGGATCTAAAAAATTTGCTTTTTGTTTGCTGTGGTACAAGATTTGGAAAACAAGTTTTGGCCAGATAGCCAAATCTGGTAAAGCCGCAGAGTAAACTTTTACGGTTGTTTTTGGTGAGATAATCCCGGCATATTCGCCTTTAAATTCCTGGTTTTTTTCGGTGCTAAAAGAAGCAAGCAAAGTATAAGATGTGTTATTGATGAGATGAAACTGAACCACAGAAGTAACCTGTTTTTCGGGAATTGCAACTAAATAAATCCCTTTCGCCACAAATTCTGCCGAGGCTACTTCTGCCACCATTTCCTGCTCTTTTGCTGCCGTAATTTTTGCTTCCCGGCCATGCACAGAAGTTACTTTAGTAGCTAAAACCGGGATTTCAAAATCATCTTCTCCGGTTACTCCAATTGTTTGGTCGTCGATAATCCGGGTGATAAAACCTTCTCTTTTCTCTTCCACAAACCGCACAAAATCGCCTAATTTAAATCTCATAATTGTTAATCAGTGTTGTTAAAATAGTTTAATTTGTTGCTGATGCTTTTACTTAAACAATATTTTATTTCTTAAAGTATTGAATTACAGTTTACTCTAAATTAATATGTTATAATATTAACCTTGTATAATTATATTTTTGTAGTATTAACACCCGGAATAAATTTATTACGTAGATGTTTGATAGCTATTATTAATATTAATGTTGGCAACCAGAACATTTTTGATAAAATTAATGATAAATAAAGCGCAGATTATCACATCAAACTATAATCAACCAATTAGGCAATTAAAACTAAGTGGCCTTTTGTAAAAGGCAATTAGAAACATGGATTTTGGCGTTTTAAATATTTTAATTGTTGATGAAGATGCAACTAATTTTGTACAAATAAACGGGTACTTAAATAAGGCATTCAAAAACGCGGTGATTGTTTATTCCCCGTTTTTAGAAAAAGCGGTCGAAATCAATTCTTCCTTAGCGTTTGATGTGCTGATTATCAGCTTAAAATTTGAGCAAATACTTGAAAAAGAGTTATTTGCCAAGCTTTTAGAAAAAACAAGTTATCCGGCAGTTATTGTTTTGACAGATCAGTCTGAGGATAATTTTGCTGCCGAAGCAATTCGGGCAGGCGCGCAGGATTGCATCCGCAGGGAAAACCTAAACAGCCAGATTTTGCATAAAAGCATTACTTACGCCGTTGCCAGGAGAAGGAAAAATGCGCAAATCGCAGCTTCTATCCAGCAATATAAAAGTTTATTTGACCGAAACCCTTTGCCAGCATTGGTTTATAGATTGGATACCCGAAAATTATTATTGGTTAACGAAGCGGCAGAACAATTTTATGGTTATTCGGCAGAAGAATTTAGGGCAATTAACATCTTCGATTTGCAGCAGCAAAGCGAAGTAAAAAATAATTGTAAAAGTTTCGCCGGCGAGCGCAAACACATCAACAAAAATGGGGAAATTGTTGCGGTTAAAGTTTTATCCAAATTAACACGCTTGGATAACAAAACCTGTCGTTTGGCCATTATTCTTGATCCATCTAAACAGAACAAATTACAACCGGCCGTAACGGATGAAACGCAGCAACAACTGCTTTTACTGCAATCAGCCATTAATAACAGCGCGGATGGAATCATCATCACTAAAAACAGTTCGGCCGATTTTTACAGTTCGCAAATTGTGTACAGCAACGCGGTTTTTAATTGTTTAACGGGTTATACTTCCGCAGAAATAATCGGACAAAAGCCAGCATCGCTACATAAAAAATACCCGGTAAAAGAAGCATCAACCCAAAACCAGGTTTTTGAAACACGCTTAATCAATTATAAAAATAACGCCAGCGAGTTTTGGGTAGATTACAGCATCAGTCCGGTGGAAGATGAGCACGGCAACACCACACATTTCGTGGCCGTTTACCGCAATGTTTCTGCCCGGAAAAAGAATGAAGCAGAAACAGAAAATTACGTTAAGGAATTGCAGGAAACCAACAACGAGTTGAAGCAGTTTTCGTACGTGATATCGCACAATTTGCGTGCACCGCTGGCCAATTTAACTGGTTTGCTGAGTTTATTGGAGACCGAAAACATCAAAGATGAAGACACACTGGAGTTGATTGAAGCGGTAAAAACTTCTACCAATAATTTGAACATCAACGTAAACGATATTATTGATATTTTGATGATTAAAAGCGAGGACGACAAAAATCCGGAGCCTTTATCCATCTCAATATTTTGGGGCAAAGTAAAAGCGTCGCTTTCGTATTTGGTTGAAACTGCAAATGCAAAAATTGAAGAAGATTTTGCCGAAGCACCTACCATCCATTTTAAAGAAAGTTATTTAGAAAGCATTTTAACCAACCTGTTATCTAACGCTTTAAAATATAAAAGTGAAGTGCGGCCGTTGGTGATTAACATCAAAACTTATCAAGAACAAGGCAACACGGTTTTGATTTTTGAGGATAATGGCATCGGCATCGACATGAATAGATATGGCGGCCAGATTTTTGGCCTATACAAAAGATTTAGCAATAAAGCCGAAGGCAAAGGTTTAGGTTTGTATATTGTGCACGCCCAAATCACGGCTTTAGGCGGCAAAATCGAAGTAAAAAGCGAACTGAACAAAGGCACGCGTTTTACGGTTTTTTTTAAAAACAAGTAAAAGCTGCAACAAAGCCGTGCTGTTTTTACTTATAAAGATAAAGCTGCCGTGCTTTGTTTAGCTATCTTAAATTATGTTGCATATTAAATCGTTCGCCAATAATCCTTATCAGGAAAATACTTACATTTTGTTTGATGATACTTTAGAATGTGTCATCATCGATCCGGGCATGTACTCTGCAGAAGAACAAAACAAGGTTGCTTCTTTTATCGAGGAAACTTTGTTAAAGCCCGTTTTACTGCTGAACACGCATTGCCATATCGACCATGTACTGGGCAATAAATTTATTTTTGATCAGTATGGATTGAAACCTCAGTTTCACGAAGGCGAATTACCGCTGCTTTCGGCCGTTCCAAGTTATGCACCGCAGATGGGCATCCGTTACGAGGTTTCGCCTTTGCCAGAAACATTTTTGCCCGAAACAGGGACAATCAAATTTGGGGAAACAGAACTGGAACTGATATTTGCGCCAGGCCATTCACCAGCACATTTGTGTTTTTATGCAGCAAACGATCACGTTTTGATTGGCGGCGATGTGCTTTTCCACGAAAGTATCGGCCGCACCGATTTGCCCGGTGGAGATTCGGAACTGTTGCTTAAAAACATCCGCGAAAAGTTGTTTATCTTGCCCGATCAGGTAATTGTTTATCCCGGTCATGGCACCGAAACTACCATCGGTTACGAAAAACAATACAATCCTTTTTTAACTTGAACGTTAGAAAAAGTACCCTAAAAGAAGCATCGCCAAAAATTGAATACATCTGCTTTTATAGCCAAGCGCTACCTTTTTTCTAAAAAATCTACCAATGCCATCAACATCATTTCGGGCATTTCTATGCTGGGCGTTTTGGTGGGAAGTGCTGCGCTGATCTTGATTCTTTCGGTTTTTAATGGCTTTGAAACTTTGATCGTTTCTTTATACAGCAGTTTTACGCCCGAACTGAAAATAGAGCCAACAAAAGGCAAAACTTTTGACCCGGCAACTTTGCATTTGGATAGTTTACGGAAACTTCCGGAAATGCTTTCGGTAACCGAAGTACTGGAAGAAAAAGTATTGTTGCGTTATGGCAAAAGTCAGTTTATTGGAACGGTAAAAGGTGTTAGCAATGATTTCTTAAAAAACCCACGTTTAGACAGCACATTGCAGGTCGGTTCTTTCACCTTAAAAGATGGTAAACAAAACCTGGCCGTAATTGGCGCATCGGTACAAATAAGTTTGGGTTTGAATGTTAAAGACCAGTCGGCCATGCTGCAAATTTATTCGCCGCGGCATAATGTGGTTAGTTCTTTTAACCCGATGGACGAGTTTGTGGTGCGCTACATTGGAACGTCGGGTGTGTTTTCTGTGCAGCAGGATTTTGACGATATCGTGATTACCCCGCTTGCTTTTACCCGCGAACTGCTGGACGAGCCTCAGAAAATATCTTACATCGAACTCAACCTAAAAGATAAGGCCAACACTAACCGAATGCAGCAGCAATTGCAGGAAAAGTTGGGCAAAAGTTACGTGGTTAAAAACCGTCAGCAGCAAAATACATCGTTGTATAAACTCCTCAATTCCGAAAAATGGGCGATATTTTTAATCCTGACTTTCGTGCTAATTATCGCCATTTTTAATATAATTGGCTCATTAACGATGTTGGTGATTGATAAGCGGAAAGACATTGCCATACTAACCAGTTTGGGCGCAGAAAAAAAACTAATCCACCATGTTTTCTTTTATGAAGGGATGCTAATCAGCTTGATTGGTTGTTTAATCGGCATGGCTGTTGGCTTTGTATTTGCTTTGATACAGCAGAAGTTCGGGTTTGTTACAATGGGTGGAACTACGATGGTACAAGCTTACCCAGTAACCTTAAAACCAACGGATTTTTTACTAGTTTTTATCACGGTGATCAGCATTTCTGTTATTGCTTCGGGTATTAGTGCCCGTTTAAGCGTACAAAAACTGGATGAAATCAACCAGGAACTTTAACTTAGCGGGATGAAAAGAACGATTTTCATTGTAGGTTTATGGGTGCTGTTATTTGCTTGCAGTTGCAACAGGTATAACAGATCAGAAAATAAAGTTTACAAAGGTTTGTACAGTTTTGGGCTGGAAGTAAAATCTTTTAAAGAATGCAGCACCGGCCGCGAATATTGGGTAACCGATAGTTCGGGCAAACTGGAGTTGGAATATTCGAACATGAACTTTGAAAAACCTTACGAACCGGTTTATGTAGAAGTGGAAGCCATCAAAAAACGTTCTGGCCAGGAAGGCATCGGTGCCGAGTTCGACAGCACGATGGTGGTTACCAAAGTGCAAAAAATCACCAGGGAAATCCCTGAGGATATGTGTAACTGATTCCGGCAACGTTTGCATAGATTTTTTGACCGCTTCCCTTAGTTTTGTACATAATTCTGTGTACAATTGCCACATCTTCGGCATTATACAACCAGTTAATGCTGCTTGTACCAATCAAACAATACTGTTTTTGACACCTAAATTTACAGTAGAAAATCATTAGTGGCGAAATAATTATTCATGAAAAAAAACACCTCTAAAAGAAGCATTGCGCTGTTAGTGCTGCTCGCGCTAACTTACGTAAGCCGTGCGCAACCGTTATCAGAAAAATTGGCAAAAACAGCCATGGAACTATGGCCCGACACCAGTAAAACAGCGTTTACAAAACCGGCGTACAATCAGGGCTTTTTGCTGGAAGGAATGGCAAGCGTTTGGAAACGTACTGCCGATGTTGAATACTATCGTTATATTCTACACAGCATCGATCGTTTGGTGGATAAAGACGGGAAAATAACAAATTACAAGCAGGAAGACCTCAACCTGAATAACATTAAAATAGGCTCTGCTTTACTGCTGCTTTACCGCGTTACCGGTCAGGAAAAATACTACAAAGCTTTAAACCAGTTAAATGGACAACTAAAAAATCAGCCCAAAAAATTCGACCTAATGCAGCCGGAAGATTTTTACGGCAGCCAGGTTTTTGCTACAGAATACGCGGCTGTATTTGATAAACCTGCTGCTTTTGATGATCTTGCAAAACAATTTATTTCGACACAAGACCTCACTTTTAAGACTGGTTTTGAAGGAAATAAAATTGGTTATTACGGCATGGCTTTGGTTGATGTGCTGGAATACTTTCCCGAAAACCATCCGCAACGAAAAGTATTGTTAACTATTTTGAACCGGTTTGCTGCCGTTGTTCAACAAAATCAAAATCCGAAAACTGGTATCTGGCCACGTTTTATAAATAAGGCAAACGGAACTGGTGCTTCTGCCAACGGCGTGTTCGTTTATACTTTGACAAAAAGTACGCGTTTGGGTTATCTCCCCGAAAAATATAAAAGCGTTGCAAAAAAAGGCTTCGCCGGAATGTTAAAATACGAAGCCGTCGGAAATATGACCAATCCGGAAGTAGCTGGCATTTCTATCCTCGCCGCAAATGAAATGGAGCTGGCCGAAATCCCACAAAGCGGAAAAGGGCAAACTGTGATGTTGGATTCATACTTCAACAATGAGTTTATGACAGATGTAACCGGCCGCAGCATCTCCTTTCACTACAAATGGAACGAGATGGATAACAATGGCTTTAGCTTCTTTAAAAATGCATTTAATTATCACGGCGTAAAAACAGCAACTTTAAACGATGCGCCAACTTATGCCAATTTAAAAGGTTCAAATATTTACATTATTGTTGATCCGGATACGCAGAAAGAAACGGCAAAACCAAATTACGTAAACGAGCAGGATGCCACAGAAGTTGCAGCTTGGGTAAAAGCGGGCGGTGTGTTGGTTTTGTTAGCGAACGACGTTGGCAATTGTGATCTGCAACATTTCAATATTTTATCTAAAAAATTTGGGATTGAGTTTAATGAAGACAGCCGGAACAAAGTTACAGGAACACAATTTGCCACTGGCAATTTCCAAATGCCGGATACAGATCCGATTTTTAAAACCGGAAAGAAAGTTCACATCAAAGAAATTTCAACTTTAAAAATTACGCCGCCTGCCGTTGCTTCTTTTACCGATGGAAAAGATGTGATTATCGCGACAGCAAAATATGGCAAGGGTTCTGTTTTTGCCGTTGGCGATCCATGGTTTTATAACGAATACGTGGATGGCCGCAAACTGCCTGCTAATTACGAAAACTTTAAAGCCTGTAACGATTTGGTTAATTGGCTGGTTAAACAAGTTCCGGCAAAATAACAGCATGATGCATAGATGCTTCTTTTACCTGTATTTTTTTAACATGCCAATTTTATGCCGATAAAAGAAGCATTGCCCGAAAGTCAACACAGGGCAGCACGGTCCGTATTTTGATCCTGTTTAAAAAAGTGATACTTTTCAGTTTTTTAAAATATCCCCAAGCAAAAAAAGCATAAAATCCATGATCTTATCTAAACGCAATTTAAAAGCCATTCAATTTTCCGAAGTAATTGTTCCTGATGAGGCCATTTTCAATCTCCCCGAAAAAGTATTACAGTTTGGAACAGGCGTTTTGCTGCGCGGATTACCTGATTATTTTATTGATAAAGCCAACCGCCAAGGTTTATTTAACGGCCGCGTGGTTGTCGTAAAATCTACTTCAACCGGAAGTTCTTCGGAGTTTGATGATCAGGATAGCTTATACACTTTATGCGTAAAAGGCATCGAAAACGGACAAAAAGTTGAAGAAAATATAGTTTGTTCCGCCATTAATCGGGTTTTATCTGCGGGTGAGAGTTGGGACGAAATCCTGAAATGCGCGCATAATCCGGAAATGAAAATTATCATTTCCAACACCACTGAAGTTGGAATTCAATTGGTAAAAGAAGCAGTTGATTTACGTCCGCCAGCTTCTTTTCCAGGCAAATTATTGGCGTTTTTGGCAGAAAGGTTTAAAGCTTTTAACGGAAGCGAAGAAAGCGGAATGGTGATTGTGCCGACCGAATTAATCGTTGGCAACGGCGATAAACTGAAAGCAATTGTATTGGAATTGGCCGCTTTTAATCAGTTAGATACAGCATTTACCAATTGGCTGGAAAATAGCAATTATTTCTGTAACTCTTTGGTTGACAGAATTGTTCCAGGAAAACCAGATGCCGAAACGGTTTCTTCGTTCCAGAAAAAAGTCGGTTATGAAGATAAATTACTTACCGTTTCCGAGGTTTACCGTCTTTGGGCGATCCAGGGCGATGAAAAAGTAAAATCCATTTTAAGTTTTGCTGAAGCCGATAAAGGCGTAATCATTGCGCCGGATATAGAAATCTACCGCGAACTAAAACTACGGATGCTAAACGGCACGCATACTTTAAGTTGCGGTTTGGCTTTTCTCGCCGGTTTTACCACGGTAAAAGAAGCAATGGATAATGAAGCTGTTTCTAATTTTGTAAGCGATTTGATGCGGGAAGAAATCTCTTCAGCCATTCCTTATGAGATCGATAAACAAGTTGGTGAGGATTTTGCGAACCAGGTTTTAGACCGTTTCCGCAATCCGCACATCAAGCACCAATGGATTGCGATTACCGTACAATTCTCCGCCAAATTAAAAATGCGCGTGGTGCCGGTTTTGCTCAATCATTACAAAAAATCTGATGAAGTACCAGCGCGGATTGCTTTGGGTTTTGCTGCATATCTCCGCTTTATGCAAGTGGAAAAAGAAGAAGGCGGGAAATATTTTGGAGAAGCAAACGGCGCAAGTTATCCGATAAACGACGACCAGGCACACTTTTTTTATGGCATTAAAAACAGTATCCCCGTTGATATTTTCGTTTACACCATCTTAAATAATACAGAACTTTGGGGAACAGATTTGACTTTATTTCCAGGCTTTTTGGTGGCTGTGCAGCAAAACTATGATGTTATTATTGCTGATGGTGCTTTGGCGGCTATGCAGAAAGTTATGAGCAAGTTCTAATCATATTAAAAATTAACTAAATATGGAGAGCATTAAATTAAATGACATACTAAAACTTGGAAATTTAGACAATGTTAAAATTAGACTGAATCTTTCGAATACTTCTTATAATGCATTAACCCTATATCACGATAATCCAAATAAACTGTTGATTGGAAACTTTCATAATAGTACCAAAAAAAGATGGTTTAAGGATAACGAAATTGTTATTGGATTAGCTCAGATTAAAAACAACGAATGGTTATTAATTGACATTTCAAGGATTACAAAAAGCTATAATAAGTTTTGGGATGGAGAAACAGAGTCCAGTCTATCTACTTTTTACGAACATGAAAAAATAAGGGAGTTTGAAAAGTATTTTGGTAGACTAGTTGTACAGTTTCATAAAAACAATGCTTTTGTTACTTTAAATGGAAATAGAATAGATGATTTTCTTCTAAAAGAAATATTACCAAGCTCGTTGGATAATGACTTATTTCCTGGATATGATAAAGTAAATATTTCTTGGGGAGAATTGAAACGAGTAATTGAAAAAGATACTTGGAAAACAGTGTTACAAAATCAAAAAGGAGTTTACCTTCTGACAGATATATCTAACGGAAAAAAGTATGTTGGTTCAGCGTATGGTGAGGATATGATTTTAGGACGTTGGATAGCTTATGTTAATACTGGACACGGTGGAAACGCTGAACTCAAATCGAAAACCTTCGATTACATAAAAGAAAACTTTAAATACTCAATACTTGATATTTATAAATCAACAACTGATGACAGAGTTATAATTGATAGAGAGAGCTGGTGGAAAGAAATATTGCAAAGCAGAAAATTTGGATACAATAAAAACTGATGAATAAAAAAATAAAATAGTCTCAGCATATATAACATTATTAGACAAAAAACTGGTTGACGAGTATTGTTGAATTTTTTTAATTCAGGCAATCGAATGAAACTTATATTAATTAAACATGAAAAATCAGGTTTTAAAAGTAAACCCCAACGATAACGTAATTGTGGCACTAACCGATTTGCCGCAAGGATCAGTTGTTACGTACGATAATCAGCAATACATTTTACAAGATAATGTGCAGGCAAAACACAAGTTTGCTGCGATAGATTTTGAAACCAATGCCGACATTATTATGTACGGCGTTTTGGTTGGAAAAGCACAAAATTTTATCCCAAAAGGTGGTGTGTTGACTACAAAAAACGTGCATCACGCGGCTAATGATTTTTTTATTGGTGAACGGAATACCGACTGGCATAAACCGGATATCGGCAAATTTGCCAATCGTACTTTTTTCGGTTATCCGCGATCTGATGGCAGCGTTGGCACGGCAAATTACTGGCTGGTTATCCCGATGGTTTTTTGTGAGAACAGGAATTTAGATGTTTTGGAGGAAGCCTTGATCAAACCTTTGGGTTACGGCCGAAACCGCGTTTATGCCAACCAGGCGCAGGAATTGATTAGAATGTACAAAGCCGGCAGCGATGTTACGCAAATTTTAAATGCAGAAATGCCTTACACCGAGCTGGTTCCTAAACAAGACCGTTTGTTCCCGAATGTAGATGGCATCAAGTTTTTGGTGCACAACGGCGGTTGCGGCGGCACACGCCAGGATTCGGAAGCACTTTGCGGCTTGTTGGCTGGATATATCACTCATCCAAACGTGGCCGGTGCTACGGTTTTGAGTTTGGGTTGCCAGAATGCACAGGTTTCTATCCTCGAAGAAGAAATAAAAAAACGCTCGCCGTTATTTGATAAACCATTTTTTGTGCTGGAGCAGCAAAAAGTTGGTACGGAGGCGGAACTACTTTCATTGGCCATCAAGCAAACTTTTGCGGGTTTGGTTTTGGCCGATAGAAATACACGCCAGCCAGCGCCAATCAGTAAAATTTGTATTGGTTTGGAGTGCGGCGGTTCGGATGGATTTTCGGGGATTTCTGCCAATCCTGCCATCGGTTACACTTCGGATTTGTTGATTGCAGCAGGAGGCTCGGTTATTTTGGCAGAGTTTCCGGAGTTGTGCGGCGTAGAGCAAAACCTGAGCGACCGTTGTGTGGATATCGAAAATGCCGAGCGTTTCTCACATTTAATGCGCACTTATAATGCACGTGCAAAAGCGGTTGGTTCTGGTTTCGACATGAATCCTTCGCCCGGAAATATCAAAGACGGTTTGATTACTGATGCGATAAAATCAGCAGGAGCTGCCAAAAAAGGTGGAACATCGCCAGTTGTGGAAGTGTTGGATTATCCCGAAAAAGTAACCAAACCAGGACTAAATTTATTGTGTACGCCGGGAAACGATGTAGAATCGACCACAGCGGAAGTTGCTTCGGGCGCAAATGTGGTTTTGTTTACGACAGGTTTGGGTACGCCAACTGGAAATCCGGTTACGCCAGTTATTAAAATCGCCAGCAACACCAAGTTGTACAATAAAATGCGTGATATTATCGATTTGAATACCGGAACCGTGATTGAAGGCGAAGAAACCATAGAACAAGCTGGAGAACGCATTTTAGATTATGTAATCCGTGTAGCCAGCGGCGAAATTGAAGTATGTGCCGTACGTCACGGTCAGGATGATTTTATTCCGTGGAAAAGAGGCGTTTCATTGTAAAACCAATGCTTCTTTTACCACCAAGAAATTGAGCTGCTAACCATCAGCTAAAAACCAAAAAACTGAATGAAACCTTTTTTAGACGAGAATTTTCTGCTTCAATCACCAACGGCACAAAAATTATATCACGATTTTGCCAAGCAATTGCCGATTATAGATTATCACAACCATTTGCCGCCAGACCAGATTGCCGGGAACAGCAATTTTAAAAACTTAACGCAGGTTTGGTTGTACGGCGATCATTATAAGTGGCGGGCGATGCGGACTAACGGCATCAACGAAGATTATATCACCGGCGGCAAAAGCGATTACGAAAAGTTTGAAAAATGGGCCGAAACCGTGCCGTACACCATGCGCAACCCGCTTTACCATTGGACGCATTTGGAATTGCAGCGTTATTTTGGTTTGCACGATTTATTGTCGGTAAAAACAGCACAAAGCATTTACGATCAAGCTACTGCAAAACTGCAAACGCCGGAATATTCGGTGCAAGGTTTGTTAAGCCAGATGAAAGTGGAAGCGGTTTGTACGACTGATGATCCTTTAGATAACCTGCAGTTCCATCAACAATTAAAAAACGAAGGCGGTTCTGTAAAAATGTTGCCAGCTTTTCGTCCGGATAAAGCGACGAACCCGGATGATCTTGAAGTTTTAAATACTTATATTGATAAGTTGGAAATCGTAGCTGATGTTTCCATCCAGGATTATGACGCTTACATTTCAGCTTTAAAGAAACGGCACGATTACTTTTCGGCAAACGGTTGTTCGATTTCCGATCATGGTTTGGAACAGATTTATGCGGAGGATTATACGGAAGAAGAAATCAGAAATATCTTCCAAAAAATACGTGCTAAAAGAAGCATCACTTTAGAAGAAAACCTGAAATTCCGTTCGGCTTTATTGTTCGAATTTGCTTTATGGAACCAGGAAAAAGGCTGGGTACAGCAATTTCATTTGGGCGCGCTACGGAACAATAACACGCGGATGCTGAAGCAGTTAGGGCCGGATACGGGCTGGGATTCGATTGGCGATTTTTCTCAGGCAAAGCAATTATCCAAATTTTTAAACCGATTGGATTCGGAAAACCGTTTGGCAAAAACCATTATTTATAATTTAAATCCGGCGGATAACGAATTGATTGCAACCATGATTGGTAATTACAACGATGGTTCTGTTGCCGGAAAAGTGCAGTTCGGTTCGGCCTGGTGGTTTTTAGATCAGAAAGATGGCATGACGAAGCAAATCAACGCGCTTTCGAACATGGGCTTGTTGAGCAAATTTGTTGGGATGCTAACCGATTCGCGCAGCTTTTTATCTTTCCCACGGCACGAATATTTTAGAAGATTGTTGTGTAATTTGTTTGGGGAAGATGTAGAAAACGGCGAATTGCCAAACGACCCGGAATGGATCGGAAAGATCATTTCGGATATTTGCTATCACAACGCCAAAAATTATTTCAACTTTTAAAATGGGCAAAATACTCAGTTTTGGCGAATTGTTGCTGCGAATTTGTCCGGATACGGAAGGAAACTGGCTTCAAAAAAACTCCTTGCCGTTTTACGTTGGTGGAGCAGAATTAAACGTGGCTACGGCGTTGGCTTTGTGGGATTTGCCCTCGGCTTACTTGACTGCTTTGCCGGAAAATATGTTATCGGAACAAATCCTTCAATATTTACAGGCCAAAAAAGTAGATACTTCGGCAGTAGTTTTCCAGGGAAACCGAATTGGAACTTACTATCTCCCGAAAGGAAAAGATTTAAAAAATGCCGGTGTAATTTATGATCGTAATTATTCGGCTTTTGCAGAACTTCTACCCAAAACTATTGATTGGAATGTAGTTTTTGAAGGCGTTTCCTGGTTTCATTTCAGTGCGATTTGTCCTGCTATCAATCAAAATGTAGCTGATGTTTGTGAAGAAGCTTTAAAAGTTGCTTCCGAAAAAAATATCTTCATTTCTTTGGACCTGAATTATCGTGCAAAGCTTTGGAAATACGGCAAGCAACCAATCGAAATTATGCCAAACCTCGCTCAATATTGTGATTTGATTATGGGCAATGTTTGGGCAGCCAACCAAATGTTGGGAACTGATGTGGACGAAAATATTCATGAAATCGGCACAAAAGAAAACTATTTAAACCACGCGGTAAAAACTTCGGAAGCGATTATTGAAGCTTATCCGAAATGTAAATATGTGGCCAATACTTTCCGTTTCGGCGATCCCGGAATTGAATATTACACTACTGTTTTTACCGATGGAAAACTGGAGGTTTCGAGGGAATATCAAGCCGAAAAAATTGTAGATAAAGTGGGCAGCGGCGATTGTTTTATGGCCGGATTAATTTACGGTTTGTACAAAAAACAAGCGGTAAAAGAAGCATTGGAGTTTGCAACGGCGGCGGCTTACGGCAAATTATTTATTGAAAGCGATGCGACGAATATGAGTGTTGAAGCAGTGGAAAAAATCTTGAAAAATGAGTAGTAAAAAAGAGCATTCTTTATATCAAATTTTGAAACAAGGCACTTTGCCTTTGTTTTTTTACAAGGATGCGGAAGTGAGTTTGGAGATCACCAAAACGATTTATAAAGCGGGTGTCCGTGTGTTTGAATACACCAACCGCGGACCGGAAGCTTTGGGAAATTTTAAGTTGCTGCGGAAGCTGGCGAACGAGGAAATGCCGGATTTGGAATTAGGCATCGGCACGATAAAGTCGGTAAAAGAAGCAGAAGATTTTTTGGAAGCCGGCGCAGATTTTTTGGTTAGTCCGATTGTAAACCCTGCCGTTGGCCGTATGGCTGATGAAGCCGAAATATTGTGGATTCCGGGTTGTATGACGCCAACAGAGATTTATTCGGCACAAGAAAATAAAGCGGCATTAATCAAACTTTTCCCGGCTAATATTTTGGGCGAAGCTTTTTTAAGTTCGATCAAAGAATTATTTCCTGGTCAGCTTTTTATTCCGACCGGGGGCGTAGAACTCACCAAAGAAAACATTACCGGCTGGTTCAAAGCTGGCGTGAGCGCGGTTGGTCTGGGCAGCAAGCTTATCAGCAAAAAAGTAATGGAAGGCAAGTTGTACGACGAACTTTTTATAGCGACAAAAGAAGCACATGAACTGGTAAAAAGTTGCAGATCAATCTAAAAAAATGGATACAAAAATAGGTAAATACAGATGGGTAATTGCTACGCTGCTTCTTTTTTCCACCACGATCAATTACATGGACCGGCAGGTAATCAGCTACTTAAAAGAACATTTTTGTACGCCGGTTGCCCAAGGTGGTTTTGGTTGGACTAACACTGATTTCGCCTATGTTACTTCGTTTTTTACTGCTTTTTATGCTGGGATAACCATTGTTGCGGGTTGGGTGATTGATAAAATTGGCACCAAATTAGGTTTGGCACTTTCACTGATTATCTGGTCGGTTTTTGGGATGCTAAATGCTTTGGCGGGAAGTACCGTTGCTTTACATATCGTCATCCGAAGTTTGTTCGGAATTGGCGAGGCCGGAAATTTTCCTGCTTCGATCAAAACCGTTGCAGAATGGTTTCCGAAGAAAGAACGCGCTTTGGCAACAGGTGTTTTTAACAGCGGATCGAACATTGGCGCCATGATCGCGTCGTTGTTTGTGCCTTGGTGCCTCATTCATTTCGGTGTGGATTTAGGTTGGAAAATGGCTTACATCATCACCGGCGGCATCGGTTTTTTCTGGCTGATTTTTTGGTTTTTATTGTATAATCCGCCAGGCGTACACAAAGGTTTAACTAAAAGTGAGTTTGATTATATTCATAGCGATGATTTGGTTGTTCATGCAGCGGCATCAGAAGATGTTCCGTTAAATAACGCAAAAGTTTCCTGGTCAAAGCTGTTTAAACGCCGACAAACCTGGGCGTTCTTTTTCGGGAAATTGCTGACCGATGGCATTTGGTGGTTCCTGCTTTTTTGGCTGCCCGATTACCTGAAAAAACAATTCGGGATGACCAGCCACGAAGTAATGTGGCCAACTTTTATCGTCTATGGAACGGCAATTTTTGGTAGTGTTTTTGGCGGAAGTATCCCGATATTTTTCATTAATAAAGGTTGGGAAACTTACCGCGCACGGATGACGGCGATGTTAATTATTGCAGTTTTTCCGTTGGCACTTTTATCAACCCAGTACTTTGGAAATGTACAGCGGTTTGGTACCAATGCTTCCACTTATGCCATAATTGTGATTTGCATTGGTGCGGCAGCACATCAGGCGTGGTCAGCTAATTTGTTTACCACTGTTTCGGATATGTTCCCTAAAAAAGCGGTCGGTTCTGTTGTTGGAATTGGCGGAATGGCTGGCGGTATCGGCGGTGTTTTGGTACAACAACTGGCTGGTCGTTTAACCGATCATTTTTCGGCAACGCCACAAACGGCTTATGGCATTATGTTTTTTGTTTGCGCGCTATCGTACCTAATTGCCTGGAGTTTGATGAAAGCTTTTGTACCGAGATTTATGCCAATTACAGATATTTAAATAGACACGGGATTTATCCTTATAAAAGAAGCATTACCAAAGAAGTTGCCTTTTTGAGGCAGCTTCTCTTTTTTTCGGAAACAAATCAATCTTCAATATACAATTCAATTTTTTTTCAGCCCTAACTGATGGTTGGTATAATCCAGCATGTACTCATTGGTCAAAAAGTACTGCATGCCGAAAATAGC
Source organism: uncultured Mucilaginibacter sp. (assembly GCA_964657505.1). Lineage (GTDB taxonomy): Bacteria > Bacteroidota > Bacteroidia > Sphingobacteriales > Sphingobacteriaceae > Mucilaginibacter_A. The sequence goes on along the minus strand of CAZZVO010000014.1, from coordinate 3,889 downwards.
AAAATTGCTTCCGCCCGATCCGGGGTTTTCTATATATGTTGGACTTTCTGTAGAAGTAGTTGTATATGAGTAAGTGAAGCCAGTACCAGTTGCAGCAGTTATAGCAGTATTGGTTGGCAGCAAGCTTGTGCTCGATACTGTTTTATCTTCAATAAAATTATAAGGGTCTGTGCCAGAATCAAACAGCGCGTAAGTTGTAGAGGTTTTACTACCGTAAGTTACCGTTGTTGGCAAATAAGGCAAATAACCCGCGCCTTGGTAAAAAGTAAGTTGGTTCATCACAAAACCTGATGAGGAAGAAAGATCAGACGAGGTTAAACCTAAAGTGAGTACGCCCGGTACAAAAGTAGCATAACCATTATTTGAAAAATTAGAAGTGCCTAATGCAGCCATTTTAAAACCTTTAGTAAGGCCTGTGCCAGGGTCGAAATAAGTGAAAGGGCTGGTAATGTAGGCGTTATTTGCAAAAGTAACATCATATTCATCCAATACGCCCATTACATCAAATTCGTGCGGGCTTTGTTGCGTGCCTTTTGCATCAACTGCCTTATAATATATAAAAAACGGAAGTCGTTTGATAACAATATTGCCATTTACATCACCAATGGTAACTGGTGCATAAGCTAAATTCCCGTAAACCTTAGTCGAGCTGCTGTCGCTGTCGCCATATTGTACAATTTGCTTTTGACTGGTAACTGTAATGCCATTAACCACGGTAGAATCACCGGTAAAGTTAAAACCAGAACTGGTGATCAAAGAAGCTGGCAAAACGCCTTGTGCATCGATAACCATGCCGCCGGAACCGGTATCAAACACTAAACCGTAAGAAACAGTTTGGGTGCCAATTTTTGAAACATTAATTTGCAACTGCCTAAAATTGTAAGTTGAATAGGAGCCAAATTCGTACAAACCCAATTTCATGGGCGTAGCAACAGTTGGTGTTGTTGTAGTAGATTTTTCCTTTTTGCAGGATGCTAATGCAAAAAGGAGGATTGAACCTGCAATAAATAAGTTTTTGAAAGTGTAATTATTTTTCATAATCCTTTAACATATTGGTATTTGAACTAAACAATCTTTTTTGCTTTAAATTATATCGTTCTAAATATAAACTTAATTACAATTAATAAGCGTGATGGTAATCACGCTCAGCAACCATAATTTCATCGTATAATTATTATAAAACCAAGATAAAGATGTTTGAGAAGAAAAAAAGCAGACATCGACGAAAAGCCAATATTCATAGATGGACAGGTATTAACATAAACCTCAAAAGCTTTTAAGTAATTACTTCCGATTTTTGCAAAGAATTATTAAATTGATTTTGATTGAACTGATCGAAAAATTAAACTTAATTCTTTTATCAAATTTTTATGCCGATAAAAGAAGCATCAAACTTCCACCATCGCTTTAATAACACCATTTGCCGGATCAAGCCAACTTTCAAACTGATCTTTTACTTTATCAAATAAAACGCGATGTGTGATGTAGGTTGTTGGATCAACCAAACCTTGTTTCATGCTGCTGATGACGTGTTCAAAATCTGCACGTGTAGCATTTCGGCTGCTCATTAAAGTGGCTTCACGTTTATGAAATTCTGGGTGACTAAAGCTGATTTCGCCTTTTTGCAGACCAATCAGCACAAAACGTGCACCATGCGCCATGTATTGAAACGCGTTAGTAATTGCTTTTTGGCTTCCGGTTGCATCGATCACCACGGTTGGCATATCGTTGTTGGTGATTTCCTGTAACTGCTCCAAAACGTTTCCTGATAAGGCATTTATTGTATGATGAACTTTCAGTTTTTCTTTGCAGAAGTTTAAACGGTTTTCGTTGATATCCAAAGCAATTACCTTTCCGCCAGCAATGCGCGCAAATTCCATCGTGCCCAAACCAATCGGCCCAGCACCAACCACCAGCACAAATTCACCTTCCTGCACATCAGCCCGGCGAACGCCGTGCGCACCAATTGCTAAAGGTTCTACCAAAGCCAGTTCATCAAAACTCAAACCTTCGCCATGAACTAAAAGGCGCGACGGAACGGATAAATATTCGGCCATTCCACCATCAATATGTACACCGCAAACCTGAATCCGTACACAACAATTGGGTTTTCCTAAACGGCAGGCAATACAATATCCGCAGTTAAAATAAGGTATGAACGTTACGGCCTCGCCTTTCTCAAAACCTGGCGCATCATCAAAATCAATCAGTTCTCCGGCCAATTCGTGACCTAAAATTCGTGGATAACTAAAAAACGGCTGTGTGCCTTCAAAAGCATGTAAATCTGTTCCGCAAATGCCGATGCGTTTTATTTTGATGATGGCATTTCCGGGTTGTAATTCTGGTATTTCGGCAGTTCCATACGCAAATTGTCCGGGTTCGGTGCAGGTTAATATCTTCATGATTTTTGTCCGATAAAAGAAGTACTGTGCTGATCCAACAAATTCTGGTCTTGCATGGCTTTCCAAAATTCTGCTGGTATTTTTCTGGTGGCCATTTCGATATTGCTTTTTACTTTTTCGGGTTTGGAAGTACTCAAAGCCACGCTGGTAACGCCGGGAATATTAAATCCAAAGTCAAAACAAGCTTCGGCAGGTTGGATGTTAAAATCTTTACAAAGCGCGAAAAAAGCGTTCCGCCAGTTGTACAATTCCTGGCCAGTTTCCGTATTTGGGTTGATTTCTTCGTAATTATAAAAATCACTTCCGGTTAAAAATCCACCGTTAAAAACAGCAGAGTTGATGACGGAGACGTTCTTTTTATGCAGTTCTCCAATAAATTCAATCAGTTCCTGCGGATGACTTTTCAACGTTAAACTGTTGGCAATCATCACCCAATCCAAATCGATATCGCCAGCAATTCGTTGAATCACTTTCCATTGTTTAGAGCCAACACCAATCGATTTTACTTTGCCTTGATTTTTTAAATCCGTTAAAGCGCGGTACGCATCCAAAATATCGTTGTAACGCCTTTTTTCATCTGCATCATCAGTTGCGGCTGCCAAATATTCATCCGGATCGTGCACGGAAACCATTTGCGGCACATAAGTTTTCAGTAAATGGTTTCCTTGTTCAAAGCATTCTAAAATACCTTGGTAACTAATTTTTTGTACCGCATCGTGGTCAATATCTTTCCAAATTCCTTTCTCAAAAGTAGGTTCCGGCGTGGTCAATTCGGTTTGGTACCAGGCCAGTTTATTGCTGATGATCACATCTTCCGGTTTCACATTTAGCTCGCGCAAACAATCTCCGAGAACTTTTAAAGCCAAACCTGCACCGTATTTTCCGGCAGAATCAAACATTGGAATGCCCGGACAATTTTGAATATACGCTTTAACGATGGCCAGTTTTGTTTCGTAAGGAAAAACCTGGTAAATATTCCCTAAACCGCTGGTGCCCCAAATTACGGGCGGCAAATTGATTTTAGCAGATACTGTTTTTACAGACATAAAATCAGAATTATAAATGGTAGAATTGAACGGCATTGCCTCCCCAAAATAAATCCTGTTCATTTTGGGTTAAGGTTGAAGTGTAATTTTGAACGATGGAAAGCATTTTTTCATATCCGCCGGCAACGTTGCAAACCGGCCAATCAGAACCAAACATTAATCTATTTGTGCCGAAAGCTTCAAAAACAACGTCTAAATAAGGTGTAAAATCTGCTGGTTGCCAGTTTTTCCAATCGGCTTCGGTAACCATTCCGGAAACTTTGCAGCTTACATTTTCCAATTCGGCAATTGCTTTAATATCTTTTTTCCAGCTATTAATATTTTTGTTTTTGATGTCTGGTTTGGCTATATGATCGATCACAAAAGGCTGATCAGGAAAAGTTTGAACCAACGTTTTGGCATTTTGCAGATGCTTCGGAAAAATCAAAATATCATAAGTAA
>CAZZVO010000013.1:0-32330 GCA_964657505.1 uncultured Mucilaginibacter sp. | reverse complement strand
GGCCGCTTTTTTAATTTCCGATTATTCCGCCTATATTAACGGTGATGTAATTACGATCGATGGCGGCGAATGGCTGCAAGGTGCAGGACAATTTAACGGACTCGAAATGGTTACCGACGATATGTGGGACGGCATTGAACAGTTAACCAGATCTGCAAAAGGTACCTAATAAATTATATTTTTGGAAGACTAACTCATACCAATGATTGCACAACTGATTTTCCTGGTGATACTGGCAGCAGCCGTTTTTTTATTTACCAAAAATGCCGGTAAAATCCGCCGTAATATTTTGCTTGGCAAAGATACTGATCGGAGCGATAACCCGCTGTCACGTTGGAAAACCATGGCAAAAGTCGCATTAGGCCAAAGCAAAATGGGTAAACGGCCGGTAGCGGCTGTGATGCATTTGTTTATTTATGTTGGTTTTGTCATTATCAACATTGAGGTTTTGGAGATTATGATCGATGGTCTTTTTGGTTCGCACCGTGTTTTTTCCCGGCCGCTTGGCAGTTTGTATGGTTTGCTGATTGGTGGTTTTGAAATCCTGGCTTTGCTGGTTTTAGTTTCCTGCGTAGTGTTTTTATCGAGGAGAAATCTGCTGAAACTGAAACGTTTTAGAGGAGTAGAAATGACCGAATGGCCGCGCTCTGATGCAAATTATATCCTCATTATTGAAATCCTTTTAATGTCGGCTTTCCTCACCATGAACGCTGCCGATTACAAATTACAAGCATTACATTTTGGCCATTATATCACAGCAGGCAGTTTTCCGGTGAGTGCTTTAATTGCGCCGATCCTTCCCGCAAATGTAAATTCGCTGGTGATGATCGAACGTGGCTGCTGGTGGTTCCACATCATCGGGATTTTGGCGTTTTTAAATTACCTGCCTTACTCCAAACATTTCCACATTTTACTGGCTTTTCCGAATACTTATTATTCCAAACTTTCGCCAAAAGGCCAGTTTAATAACATGGCTTCCGTAACAAATGAAGTAAAAGCGATGGTTGACCCTTCGTTCGTTCCCACAGCTACAGAACCAGGCCGTTTTGGTGCAAAAGACGCAACCGATCTCACCTGGAAAAACCTGATGGACGCATACACCTGTACAGAATGCGGAAGGTGCACGTCGGTTTGTCCGGCCAATATCACAGGTAAATTGTTATCGCCCCGAAAAATTATGATGGATACCCGCGACCGTATTACCGAGGTTGGCAAGAATTTGGATAAGCAGGGAAAGGATTTCCAGGACAATAAAACTTTGCTGGACGATTACATTTCCCGCGAAGAACTTTGGGCTTGCACCACTTGTAATGCCTGTACCGAAGCTTGTCCGGTAAACATCGATCCGCTCAATATCATCACAGAAATGCGGCGGTTTATTGTGATGGAAGAATCGCAGTCGCCAGCCAGTTTAAACAATATGTTCGGCAATATGGAAAATAATGGCGCACCCTGGAAATACTCAAATGCAGACCGGCTAAATTGGGCGGAGAGTGAGTAGCGGATGGTTCATAGATCATAGTAAGAACCTGCAAGGTCTCGAACTGTGCTTTTCCCATGAACTATTAACTATAACCTATCAACCATCACTTGTGAACTTTACTTCTTCCCATGAGCCATTAATCACAAAACAATGAACCAACTACATATCCCAACCATGGCGCAAATGGTAGCTGAAGGTAAAACACCAGAAATTTTATTTTGGGTTGGCTGCGCCGGAAGTTTTGATGAACGCGCGCAAAAAATCACACGTGATATTTGCAAAATACTGCAACATGTAGGTATCAGTTATGCAGTTTTAGGCACGGAAGAAAGCTGTACCGGCGACCCGGCCAAACGCGCAGGTAACGAGTTTTTGTTCCAGATGCAGGCGATGACCAATATCGAAGTTTTGAATGCTTATGAAGTTAAAAAGATTGTTACAGGTTGTCCGCACTGTTTCAACACCATCAAAAACGAATACCCGGGTTTGGGCGGAAATTATGAAGTAATCCATCATACCGAACTGATACAACAACTGATCAATGAAGGCAAACTCAAAGCCGAAGGTGGCGAAAGTTTTAAAGGCAGGCGCATCACTTTTCACGATCCTTGTTATTTAGGCCGAGGCAACAACGTTTACGAAGCGCCGCGCAAAGCATTGGAAATACTGGACACCGAATTGGTGGAAATGAAACGCTGCAAAAGTAACGGCTTGTGCTGCGGTGCTGGTGGTGCGCAAATGTTTAAAGAAGCCGAGCGCGGCAACAAAGAAGTTAATGATGAACGGATGGTTGATGTTTTGCAAACAGGCGCTCAAATAGTAGCTGCAGGTTGTCCGTTTTGTATGACCATGCTAAGTGACGGCATTAAACATGTGGATAAAGAAAACGAAATTAAAGTGCTGGATATTGCGGAGATCACTGTAAGGGCGAATGGCTTATGAATTAGGTTTTTAACTTGGCTACTTCTTTTATCAGGTAAAAACTGGAATCCATTTATTATTTTTACTTGAGTAAAATATCAACATAAATTTAGAGGTGTAAAAGAAGTATCCTGCAATTTTTTACTGCAATAATTATTCAATATTGGATTGTAAGTATGCTGATCATCAGTATAAGATGTTCAAATTAGAACATTTCCAAACTTGTATCTAATTATAATAATGCTTCTTTTATCACCCTAAATTTATTGTATCAATTTATAAGATACAGTTTTAGGGTGATAAAAGAAGCATCAAAATATTCAAAAAAAATTATTGGTATTTAATAAACAAGTATGAAGTTCACCTCATTCGAAATCTACAAGTATTCTATACCGATGGAGCCTTTTACCATTGCTACCGGAACCATGGATTATGTGCAAAACATCTTTATCCGCGCACATACAGATACTGGCTTAACTGGTGTTGGCGAATGTTCTGCTTTCCCGATGATTGTGGGCGAAACACAAGCTACTTGTTTCGAACTGGCCAAAGATTTTGCCGCTATTTGGAAGCAAAAGGATGCCTTAGCTATTGATGCAAGGCTGGCAGAACTTCATTTATTCATTGCCAGAAATTATACGATAAAAAGTTCATTTGATATGTTGCTTTATGATCTGGCAGCAAAACATGCAAACCAACCATTGTACCAATTTTTGGGTGGCGAAAAAAGAACAATTGAAACTGATATTACTGTTGGCATAGGTACGCGGGAAACAATGGCTGCGAAAGCTTTAAATTATAAAAACCAGGGTTTCAATATCATCAAAGTAAAATTGGGTAAACATGCAGATGAAGACGTTGAGCGGATTAAACAAATACGAAATGCGGTAGGGGCAGAGGTTACTTTGCGTTTAGATGCCAACCAAGGTTGGACGTTTGATGAAGCTGTACATATTTTGCAAGCTTTAGATCAATACAAAATCCAATTTTGCGAACAACCCATGCGGACTTATAATGATGAACTGCTGCCCCAACTTTGCAAACTTTCGCCTATTCCAATTATGGCTGATGAAAGTGTTTATACGCATCGTGATGCCGATCGCATCATCCGAAACAAATCTGCGAAATACATCAACATTAAGTTTGCCAAAAGTGGTGGCATAAACGAAGCAATACTAATTAATCAGGTTGCTGAGAAAAATGGTATAAATTGTATGCAAGGCGGCATGTTGGAAAGCCGGTTAGCTTTAACCGCTAATGTTCATTTTGCCATGGCTTTTAAAAATATTTGCTTTTTTGATTTGGATACTTGTCTGCTTGGACATTTGGTTGATCCCGTAATTGGAGGATGCAAATATAACGGCACGCAATTGGAAATTAAAGATGAACCTGGAATTGGTGCAGAAGTAGATCAGAAATATTTGGATAAGTTGGAAAAGGTGATAATTTAAGATAGAAATAAAACATTGCCAGTAAAACTTAACCTTTAGAAATCTTTCTAACTTCCTCTTCCAGTGTTTCTGTAAACTTATCTGTTGAAATTGGTTTAATCAAGTAACCTTGTAATTTAGGATATGCTTCAACCTTATCTAAATCGGACTGACTATTGGAAGAACTGCATAAATAAATAGTGATGAGTTCTTTTTTGAATTCGTTGGCTGTAAACTTATCTAAAAATTGCCAGCCGTCCAGATAAGGCATTTCTAAGTCTAAAAAAACTAAATCAGGAGTTTTAGCTTCATTATTTTTATTTTCTAAAAAATAATCAATAGCTTCTTCACCATCATAAAATTGTATGATATCTTCAACAACCTCACTTGACTCTAACCTCTTTTTAGTTGAATATTGAAAAACGATATCGTCGTCAATGATACTTACTAAAGATATTTTTTTCATTATATTAATATGGTAAACCTCGTCCCTACATCCGGCTCACTTTCAACACTAATCGTGCCACCAAAAGTTTCTACTTGGATTTTTGTCATAAAAAGCCCAACGCCTTTACTTTCAAACCCACGATGAAAGATTTTGTTAAGTTTGAACATGTTTTTTCCATGAAGTTTTAGATCAATCCCAAGCCCGTTATCCTCAAATGTAAGCTTTACTTTTTCATTTGCCAATGATGAAGTTATTTTTATTTGGGGCGAGATGCTGGATTTACAGTATTTGAGAGAGTTGCTAACGATATTGTAAATAATACTTTCAAGGTATATTTTAGGGAATTTAATAGAAGTTTGTTCAAAATCTGTTAAAATGGTTGCATTTTTAGAAATAATCTGCCCTTTTAACATCGACTCAGCGCGGTTTACCATGTTTTCTAAATCGCAATCATCAAAACCTAAATCTTTGTTGTTCCTAACTTCCAGCACCTTCATTAATTCATTCAAAGTTTCATTTAATGCGTTGCTGGAGTGCTTTAACATCCCAAGCCAATCTTCTTTTTCTTGTTCGGTTTTTGCTTTTGTGATCATTAAAAGCAGCATTTCTATACTGCTAGCCGGGCCGCGCAAATTGTGGGCTATAATTCGGTTAAAATCTTCGTACTGTCCAATTTGGTTTTCTAATTGCAAAGTTTTTTTGAATTCATCAATATCAGTGCAAGAGCCAAACCATTTTACGATGTTGCCATGCTCGTTCTTCATGGGCACAGCCCTGCCTAAGTGCCACTTATACAAACCGTCTGCCCTTTTAAAGCGGTATTCAATTTCATAAGGTTTTCCGTTAGCCAAAGCTTCGATCCAGCGTTTAGTGGTGTATTCTAAATCATCAGGATGGATTACGGGTGCCCATCCCCAATTTAATGTTTCTTCTAAACTATAACCCGTGTAATCAACCCAATGCTGATTAAAATAATCAATATCCCCGTTAGGTTTAGCAGTAAAGATGATTTGAGGGATTGAGTCGGTCATGAATTTGAACTCCCGGCTTTTTTCGATCGTCTTGTCCTGCTGCTTAATATGCTCAATTTGTTGGATTAAGGCAGTGTTTAACCTTTCCTGTGTTTCTATGGATTCTTTTAAGGCAAACTCTTTTATTTTAAATTCGTTAATATCTGTAAATATTCCCCTGAGTTTTACGAGCTTCCCTTGCTCATCATATACTGTTTTCCCAACTGTCCTCACCCAAATCTTTCTACCTTTGTCTGTAATAAATTGTAGTTCAAGGTCGTATGGTTTTCCTGTATTAATTGCTTCTGTAATAGCTTTTTCCAGTTGCCCCCTATACGGTTCGGGGAAAAATTTTAGGCCATCTTCTAATCTGGGGTCATAGTCGTAAGCCACTTCGTGGATATCGTAAATAGTAGGCGACCATATAGGTTTATTAGTTGTTACATCAATTTCCCATCCGCCTATCTTGCCAATACGGCCAGCTTCCTGCAACAAAAACTCATTTGCTGCCAGTTTTTCCTCAACTAATTTTCTTTCCTTGATCTCGTGCTCCAGTTCCTCAACACTCCGTAGTGAAAGTACAGCCGGCATAACTTTAAACAAGGCATAGACAGTGCCGATGGAAATTGCAGCCGTAAAAAAGCGTATCAATGCACTTAAGCGGTAAGCCGGCCACCAAAAAATGATGGCATCTATTAAATGGCTTGTGCCACATAAAACGATGAATCCTACAAAAAGCCAGATGATTTTAGGGAAAGGGATGTCGGTGCGTTTTTTCAGCATCCACATTAAAAGTACCGGGATGGCGAAATAAGAAGCCCAAATCAGGAGATCAGAAACAATGTATAACCAGCCATGAAAATCAGACCAGTTGCCGCAATGCCAGCGCGGCGGCCAATCTTTAGTGTTAAACAACTGGCCAAAAAAATCAACAACTTGTGTACTTAAACTTAGGTTAGCATTTTGGACATTACCAGAAGTAACATGGCAGGTTGGTCCACATACAGCAACTTTTCCTAAAATTGCATGGTTAGAAGTTGGTTGTACTGTTGCTAAAAAGTATTGGTTCACTCTTATGATGTTTATTAGACTGTTAGGTTGAATTAATGGGCGTACAAGTATTTAATTTCTACTACTTGTACTACTACAAAAAACGTATGTTAGTAAGTTTAGAAAATACAATTACATAGTTTTTGCTGATATAAAGTTCCACACTACTTCAATGGATAAGCTAATAAACCATACTGGGTACGAGTTGATAATTGCGCTGTTTAAAAAAGGTGTTGAGTGGTAATGATATATTGCAAATACTTATTTTTATTTAACTTAAACTATTCAGTTCTTGTACAATTGATAGTAGTTTAGATAATCTAATATTAATCGTTAAATGGCAAATTATACGAAAAAATGAACCTAATGTTTTAATTAAATACAACTTTTTTAATTAAAAATCGGATAAATTTCTATCTCTAAATTATAACAACTTTTATAAAAGTTAATACGCGTAAAATAATATTTAAAATATTGTTTTATTGTACTTGAAGTTAATTAAAGGAAGTATTGTTAGATCAAAACTTTAAAAAGCTATCATTTTTACTTCTATAAAAGAAGTGTCTAATTTCTGCTTGAATTTATAATTCTAAGAAGCATTTGTATAGAAATTTTTTTATTTTAAGATAAATTTTCTTTCTAAAATTAGCTTATCTTGCATCAATGTATAAACAAAATATTTCTTTAAAACCTATTGGCAAAGCCTTACTTGCATATTGTTTTTATGCCCTCATAATTAGTATTGTTTCGGGTTGTGCACATCAAATAACAACACACAAGATTAGTAAGATATTCAAAAATTCTACCATTAACCACAGTCATTTTACCGGTTTTGCACTTTACGATCAGGACAAAAAGAGAATGGTTTACGAATTAAATGCTGATAAATATTTTACGCCAGCGTCCAACACTAAACTTTTTACTTTTTATACCGCGCTGCAAATGTTGGGCGATTCTATTCCCGGTTTGTGTTATATTATTAAAAATGATTCTTTGATTTTTTGGGGAACAGGCGATCCTTCTTTCTTACATTCTACTTTGAAATCGACCAAAGCTTTTGATTTGTTAAAAAATTCTTCCCAAAAACTTTTTTATTCGGCTTCCAATTTTACCGGAGAGTTTTATGGTGAAGGTTGGCCTTACGGAGATTACAACGATTATTACCAAGCCGAAATTTCGGCAATGCCAATAGAAGATAATGTTGCTTTGATCTATGCCGATGCACAAGGAAAATTGCAAATAAAACCTACCTATTTAAAACAGTACTTGCAACAAGACAGTTCTTTTCAACCTAAAAAATTTACCGTTAAAAGGAGTATTTTCGAAAACAGGTTTGTGTATCCTGCTGGTACAATTCCGGTAAATTTCAAACAAGAAATTCCATGGAAAACAAGTCCGCAATTAACAATTGAATTATTGCAGGATACGTTGAAAAAACCGGTTCAATTGATCAATCTAAACCTTCCGCAAAATGCAAAAATAGTGTACAGCATTGCTTCCGATTCGGTTTACAAGCAAATGCTTTTGCCAAGTGATAATTTTGTGGCCGAGCAATTATTGTTGGTTTGTGCTTCAACCTTAAATGGAAACCTAAGTACCGAAACTGCAATAGCTTACAGTAAAAAAAACTATTTAAAAGATTTGCCGGATGAACCGCAATGGGCAGACGGATCTGGTTTGTCGCGGCAAAATTTGTTCACACCAAGATCGATAGTTGCATTGCTACAAAAAATTTGGGACAAGGTTGGCAACGAAAAAAAATTGCATAATTTGTTGCCAACGGGCGGCGTTTCGGGTACACTCCGCAATGCTTATAAAACGGATAACGGCGTTCCTTTTGTTTGGGGAAAAACCGGTTCTTTATCCAATAACCACAACCAAAGCGGTTATTTGATTACCCGAAAAGGCAAACGGTTGATTTTTTCTTACCAGAACAATAATTTTGTGCAACCAACGGCAGAAATCAGGGGCGAAATGGTGCGGATTATTACTCAAATCCATAACCGGTTTTAGTGCTTCTTTTATCGTATAAAAATTAGTGTTTTTCTTCTGCTTCAATACGGGCAAATTTTCAAATCCTGAAACTTTGCAACATAGAAACTGTTCCTTCCATCAACTATAACCTAAAAAAATAAACTATTTATGAAAGCAGCAGTTTTTCACAAACCAGGCGACATCAGTTATGATACCGTTGACGATCCGCGTATTGAAGACGCAGGTGATATTATTTTAAAAGTTACTTCTACCGCTATTTGCGGTTCGGATTTGCATATCCTGGACGGCGGCATCCCGCAAGCAAAAGATATGATTGTTGGGCATGAGTTTATGGGGATTGTGGAAGAAGTTGGGCCAGGCGTAAAAAATCTAAAAAAAGGCGACCGCGTGGTGGTGCCTTTTCCGATTGCTTGCGGCCATTGTTTCTTCTGCCAGCATGGTGCTTCGCCGGCATGCGAGAACTCCAACTACGAACATTACGGCCCGGACGGCGATTTGTTGGATCAAAAAGGCGGTGCTTTATTTGGCTATACAGATTTGTACGGCGGTTACTCTGGCGGCCAGGCAGAGTATGTACGCGTGCCTTATGCTGATATCAGTCCGCGTAAAGTGCCCGATAACATGACCGACAACCAAGTGCTGTTTTTAACGGATATATTTCCAACCGGATGGTCTGCAATTGATTGGGCACAAATGAAAGGTGGCGAAGTGGTTGCTATTTTTGGTTCTGGCCCGGTTGGTTTGATGGCACAAAAAGCAGCCTGGATACATGGTGCAAGCCGCGTTATCGCGATTGATCCTTTAGAATACCGTTTAAAAAGGGCAAGGGACGTGAATAAGGTAGAAACATTAAACCCGCACGATGTTGATGTGGTGGAAGCAATCCGTGAGATGACGGGCGGCCGAGGTGCGGATGTTTGTGTGGATGCAGTAGGTTTTGAGGCCGAACGTTCTTTTATGGACAAAGTAAAGGCAACCATCAATTTTGAAAAAGGCACGGTAAAAGTAATCGAACTTTGTTTCCGCGCGGTGCGCCGTTGCGGTACGGTAACAATCGTTGGGGTTTACGGAACACCGTTTGATAATTTCCCGGTGCACCGCATGTTTGATAAAGGCATCACCATAAAACAAGGCCAGGCACCGGTTTTAAATTATATTGACCACCTGATTGAATTGGTTACCACCGAAAAAGTGGTTTTAGATGATATTATTTCCCATACTTTGCCGCTGAGTCAGGTAGCACATGGTTACGACATTTTCAAAAACAAAGAAGACGATTGCGTGAAAGTGGTTTTAAAACCATAATAAATCTGGTTGAAGCAACGTTTAACGTATTTAATTTAGAAAAATCCCTGACCATCTTACAGGTGTTCGGGGATTTTTGCAAGGTAAAAGAAGCATTTGAAGCAACTCTGTTGCACACGTTACGTACAAAATTTGGTGCTTATTTAACCTCAAAACTTGTCTTTTCATAAAACTAAAGTGGATATTATTTGATAATATGGTTGCATTCTACCTAAAATAATAATTTCATTTTACTGTTTATGATTGATTCAGCTTCCTTATTATTGGCATTGGCCGACCACGACCCACGTATTTGTTTCGCCTTTAATTTAATCAGTAAAAACTTTATTTATGTGAACCCCGCTTTCAAGTCTTTTTTCCAATTAAAAACTGCCGAAGTTTCGCCTAAAACAGTATTGGAAATGGTTTGGCCAGAAAACCTGGACCTTTTGAAAGAAATATTTAAAACGCTAAAACCAGGCGAATTTAAAAGAAATATCGAGCTTGGGGCAACATTACCGAACGGCAAAGAAAAATTTTTGCGGTTAAACCTGCTCTTTCAAGTTGAAAATGAAGTGCCAACACTTGTTGGTTTTATAGAAGATATTTCTGATTATAAAGCTTATAGCGAGAAGTTCGACGAGTTTTACATCAAAAAAAAGGATATCCTGAATGTTATTTCGCACGATTTGGCCAGTCCTTTAGGTTCCATACAAAACCTGTCGGCCTTATTGTCCCGCAAAACTAAACTGTTGGAAGACAAAGAAATAAAAACCTGGATTTCGCTAATCGGAGAACTCAGCAAAAAAAGTGTGTTGACTGTTCAAGAATTTGTAAAACAAGAATTTAAGGATACGGATGGCAGTGTAAGGGCTGAAAAAGAATAAGTATAACACATGCTTTCAAGCCCTGAAATAGCTGCACAGTATACAATGGCGAAAAGGAATCGGGCTTAGGCTATTTCTTAGCAAAAACCTTTACCTGTAAATTTAAGTTTTGTTTTTTACCCGATAAAAGAAGTATCTAATCTGCTAAAACCATCTAATCACAAACAGGTGGAATTCAAAAATTTCAACATAAACTTTGGGGGATTTCAAGGTTAAATTTGAACAAAACATCAAATCAGAATGAAGGTAGCATTTAAAATGAAGCTGAAACCTGGCTTTGAACAGGAATATAAAAAGCGGCACGACGCCATCTGGCCAGAACTTTCTGCTTTGCTAAAACAGAACGGGATCAGCGATTACACTATTTTTTTGGACGAAGAAACCTACACTTTGTTTGCCGTTCAAAAACTGTCAGGGCAATCATCGAAGAATTTAGGAGAGACGGAAATTGTACGAAAATGGTGGGCCTACATGGCAGATTTGATGGAAACTAACATAGATAATTCTCCTGTAACTATGCCTTTAAAGCAAGTTTTTCATTTGGATTAAAGATAGGCGCATAGATTTTACAGGCATAAAAGAAGTATCTGTACGGGTCTTTCGACTACGACCATCCTTCGAAATGCTCAGGATTGATTCAAGATTTTGCACAATGATATAAATGTAGCTTATGATTTTTTGAAGCCGTTTATTAAACCAATCCGGAGCTTGTTTTATTTTCCTGATTTGAACCAATCCTTAGCGTAGTCGAACTAATCCTGAGCGTAGTCGAAGGATGGATAAAGGTTTTATTCGATTATTTCAAGCTTTCTTGTTTAACTAAACTGTCAGCTTCATTTTTCTATTTAAATCAGGATATTGGCTGCTAAATGAAACCCATCAAGTTTTTCACTTTTATTCACGTCGACGAATATTCTGCCACGCCTAAATATTTACAGTTAACTAATTCTATCCTCACGGCTATCGAAGGCGGTAAAATACAAAAGGATGATATATTGCCTTCCATCAACGAGTTAAGTTATGAACTGGAAATTTCGCGGGACACAGCCGAAAAAGGGTATAAATACTTAAAAAAGCTCGGTGTGCTCGGTTCCATCCCGGGCAAGGGGTACTATATTATCAGTACGGATTTCAGACAAACGCTCAAAATTTGTTTGCTTTTTAATAAGTTAAGTTCGCACAAAAAAATTATTTACGATTCTTTTATTGCTGCTATTGGCGAAAATGTTGCGGTGGACTTTTACATCTACAACAACGATTTCGCGCTGTTTAAAAAGCTGGTCATCAATAAAAAAGACCAGTATTCGCACATTGTCATCATCCCGCATTTTATAGAAGGCGGCGAAAATGCACACGAAGTGATCAACCTCATCCCAAAGGAAAAATTGGTTTTGCTGGATAAAAAAATTCCTGGTGTGGATAGTGATTATGCTGCCGCTTACGAGAATTTCGAAAAAGACATCTATTTAACCTTAGACCTGGCGCGCGAACAGTTGCGTAAATACCACACCATTAAATTGATCTTCCCGAGAGACAGCTATTTCCCCAAAGAAATCGTAAAAGGGTTTAGTCGTTTTTGTCAGCAATATGCTTTTTCGTACAAGGTTGTAAGTTATTTGGCCGAGGAAGAACTGGAGGAAGGCGTGGCGTACATCAACCTGATGGAAAACGATTTGGTTACGCTGATTGAAAAAATTATTTCTTCGGGTTTGGTAATCGGCAAACAAATCGGCGTGATCTCTTATAATGAAACGCCTTTAAAAAAGATTATTTTGAACGGGATCACCACCATTTCCACTGATTTTAAAGCGATGGGCACTTTGGCGGCACAATTGATTTTAGAAAATTCAAGGCGTCATGTGGAAGTTCCTTTTACGTTGACTTTGCGGAATTCGTTGTAGCCTCACCTCCTGCACTCTCCAAGAGGAGAGGGAGCCTTAAACGTCTGCGTTCAGTATTAATGTAGATTGAACTGAATCCAGTTATCCTTCAAACTTTATGGGATTTTGAATGAATGGCTGTTGCAGTAAAAGAATTAAGTTTATTTCTTCCCGGCCTATTTAATAATCAGAAAGGTCGGCGCCATACTTCCCCCTTTTTTCGAAGGGGGTTAGGGGGATGACTACCCATTATAATATTAACCACTAACTTTCACCCGATAAAAGAAGTACGTTTTAGTCCCACTCATTAAAAAATTGTTTATCCTATCAACGCTCATTCATTTCCGGCCTATTTAATAATCAGAAAGGTCGGCGCTATACTTCCCCCTTTTTTCGAAGGGGGTTAGGGGGATGACTACTCACTTATAATATTAACCGCCAATTTTTACCCAATAAAAGAAGCATTTTGCCTACTTTTAACAATGGATTTTGGAAAAGTACCTTTACAAGAATTACCTGATATTGATTTTAATTTACCGCCAGACCCGGCTTTTACGCTGGAAACCTTAAAGCAAAACCACGCTAAAAAGAAGCTAAAAGTTTATGTAGGCTGTGCTAAATGGGGCAGGAAGGAATGGGTAGGGCAAATCTTTCCGGCTAAAACAAAAGAAAAAGATTTTTTAACAGCCTATGCCAACCAATTTGATTGCGTTGAACTAAACGCAACTTTTTACCAGGTTTACGGCGAGGAAATTTTAGGCAAGTGGAAAGCACAAACGGCAGCCAACCCCGATTTTTTATTTTGTCCGAAGTTTTCCCAAACGATCAGTCATATCAAAAGATTAAAAGATGCCTCCGAAGTAACCACGGCTTATTACAAAGGCATTATGGCTTTTGGGGAAAAGCTCGGGCCTGTGTTTTTGCAGTTAAGTGATAGTTTCGGGCCGAAGAATTTTACTGTGTTGCAGGAATATCTGGAGCAATTGCCTAAAGATGTACCAGTTTATGTAGAGTTACGTCACAAAGAATGGTTTTCGGAGCCGGAGAACAGCCAAAAGGTTTTTGAACTTTTTAGGAAGCTAAATATTGGTTCCATCATCACCGATGCCTCTGGCAGGAGAGATGTAGTGCACATGAATTTAAGTACGCCTTCCGCCTTTATCCGTTTTGTGGGGAATAACCTGCACTCGACAGATTATGATCGTGCGGATGAATGGATAGCACGCATTAAAATCTGGCAGGGTTTAGGCTTGGAAAGTTTATATTTTTTTATGCATAATACAGAGGAGGCTAATTCGCCAAAAATGGCTGATTATTTTATTGAGCGGATTAATAAAGCGTTAGGGTTGGAGGTTAGAAGGCCGCGGTTTTTGGGTGGGCAGGGGGAGTTGTTTTGAGAAGCATTACCTCTGGTTTGTTAAATGAGTTAAAACTTTAAATCGGATTGCTTTTTTAGATTCCGGGTCTAATCCGAAGCTATAATATCTATTAGAATCAACATAATGAGTTCAACTCGATAATGAATAAAAATAAATGAACGACACCCAACCTATCCGCCAGCAACTTTCCCAACTCCTGCAAAAAAGCAACGCGCATGCAGATTTTGACAAATCCATAGACCAATTAGATCCCAAAAGCAGGGGCATCAAATTACCGCATCTGCCTTATTCTATTTGGCAATTGGTAGAACACATCCGCATTGCACAGCAGGATATTTTAGAATTTTCTGTAGACAAAAACTACCAGCCACTGAAATGGCCTGAAGGTTACTGGCCGGAACAGCAGGCACCAGAAAGTGAAGAAGAATGGGAAAAATCGTTACAGGAAATTCGAAAAAGTTTAGCTGTTTTTACCGCTTTAATTTTGGATGAACAGCAGGATTTGTTTAAACCTTTTGCCCATGGCGAAGGCCAAAACTTATTTCGGGAAGCCATATTGATCATTGATCACCTAAGCTACCACACCGGGCAAATTGTGCTGATCCGCCGGTTGCTGGATAATTGGGAAGGTTAAAACAGAAGCTTTTATCGGCTTCCTCTTCCTGAAAGAGAGCCGGGGAGCGGTCACTTCAAAATAAAAATCAATGCTGTTTTTAGCATTGATTTTTTAAAGAAACTGGTTTAGCAAATAGATTCAATTAGTCATAAGTTTTCTTCCGATCTGGATGCTCAGTACCATCTTCCACTTCCGGCGGATTTGAAATTTCTTCACTGGGCTGGTTTAAGGCAGAACTTCCTAAACCTAAACTATGATGTTTTGAACTGCTGGCATCGCGGTTATTTTTCTGTTCCAGCTCGGTGGTACCGAAATTGTGTCCGCCCATTGGTTCGCCCTCCAAACCTTTTATTTCAGCATCGTGGACTGTTTTTTCATTCCCGATCCAGCTTTTTGTAAGTTCCCGTTCAGTTGGGTCTTCGCTGTTGGCATTAAACCCGTCTTCATCATCCAAATTGTCCTCGCCAACGGTGTCGTCAAAATCTTCATCCTCGTCGTCAATTACAGAATCCGATGCATCGTTAGTTGGGGTCATGGTTGTTGTACCGTGGTCGCCGTATTCCAAATCGTCATTTTTCTCTACATCAGCCACAGTTGTAGGCTGGTTACTGTAAGTTCCACCGTCAAAAACAACCGTATTTTGGTTGTATGTTGATGTTTTCTTTAAATGATCTGCCTGATCGTTCAAAGTGCTATTATCCTGTTCGTTCATAAAAACAATTTAAGTTGATGTTTGAGAAGAACACGCTAATATTAAAGTTGTTTACAAAGAATTGTACGGTAAAAGAAGCATGAGAAGAAGTTGGGAAGTCCATAAGACCGAAAGTCTTTAAATTGGTTCGGGAAGTCAGGAATTTGAAACAATAGAAAGTTGGGTATCATGCTTACCTACATGTTTCAATTGCGACAAATTTCCTACCTTCGAATTAACAACCATTTGATGATTATGAGGACACTGAACATTGAGATATCGGACATTGAGTTTGAAAAGTTTGGGCTTAAGAATGAACAACTTTCTTTTACATACTTTATAGATATGGTAAGTAGAGAGATAAGCAGGCAGAACCTTAAAAAATCTATTGAATTAGCAGAGCGTTACGGATTATCGAATATTACGATGGACGAGATTTCTGCAGAAGTAAAAGCCGTAAGAAAAAATGCGGCTCATTCTTGTTAGTAATGTTATTGTATGAGCATTAATTCAGTAAGGCTATATTCTAAAACCGGCAACAGGCAATACTTAGCTCAACTGTAAATTTTCATAGTAGTACGCTCCACTAAACCTTTTGGGAGCAGCCAACTCATAAAAGCACCCAATTTATTAATGGTACCGGCAATCACTTCCGGTTTTTTTTGGAGCATAGCTTTCACTGCAATTTTAGCGACTGCTTCTGGTGTCATATTTACCTGATTGGCTGCTTTTAAACCTTTTGCCCCAACTTTTGCACGGACAATAAAATCGGTATCGGTTGCACCGGGAGAAAAACACGTAACGGAAACTGATTTATTTCTCAGTTCCTGATGTAATCCGCGGCTAAAACTCAGCAAAAAAGATTTTGTGGCAGCATATAAAGATAACTTCGGAACAGATTGGTAAGCGGCAGAACTGGCCGTATTCAAAATATAAGCTTGCGGCTGCAATAAAAGTTGTGGTAAAAACAGTTGCGTTAAGGTAACTGGCACCAGCATGTTCACCTGTAGCATGTTCAGGTTTTCGGCTAACGTGTATCGGTCAAAATCACCGCTTAAACCGTAACCCGCATTGTTAACCAAAGTATTTATGGAAAAGTTATTTTCTGTACACCAATCAAAAACTTTTTGAGAAGCATCCGCTTCCGACAAATCAATAGGAAGATATGCTGTTTTTACACCATATTTTTTAGAAAGCTCTGAAGCAACCTGTTCCAGCAATTCGGTAGAACGCGCAACCAACAGCAAATCGTTTTTGCGCGAAGCAAGTTCTGCGGCTATTGCTTTGCCAATCCCTTTACTGGCACCGGTAATTAATGCATAAGCCATATTTTTGGAATAAGTTCTGTTTAAAACTTTACTTTAGAAACGAAATGATGATAAAACGGAGTTTTGCTTTTATCATTTTTGGCCATGATCTTACCGGTAATAATGGGGATGTACATCACCCTTCGCCTGCTTTTTAAACCGGTAAAAGGAGATTGCTGCACGCGGTGCCACAGCCGTCCGTCGTGCACAGTAAGGTCGCCAGCATTAATATCTATCCCGGTTTCCTGCGGATCAGGGTTGTTATCTACAAAATACTTTTTACCAAATAGCAATTTTAGGATGCCTTGTTTGTGTGTGCCCGGCAAAACCCGAAGGCCACCGTTTTCTACCGGACAATCATCCAAGTGGATACCTACGTTAAGCATCGGCATGATTCGTTGTCCAAGAAAAATATCACGCGGACTATCTGTATGCCAGCCCATTTGCGAAAATTTACTGTCGGGCGTTTTAAAATATTGGTTTACCACTAAACCGTCTTTTTCGTCTTCACCAATCCGTCCTTCATAAGGCGAAACCATCTCCGGCAAAGCTTTAAAACGCGGGTCTTTCAAAAACTCATGCAACACCGCATTGTGGAGGGAAGAAAAGCAAAGGCGTTGGATAATCGTTTCACCATTTTCATTTTTGCCAAATTTTAAAGGTATTCCGTTCACTTTTTCACGGCCTTCTGTAATCCAGGTTTGTTGTAAAGTATTAATCTCTTTTAAAAGTACTTCAACCGTATCTTTAGTGATGAAATTCCTGAAAACAATTACACCATTCTTGTCGAAAAAACTTAGTTGCTCTGGTGTTAGTTTTTTTCCAAGGGTAAAATCAGGGCATTCAAGTTTTATCATTCTGTTTATATTGGATAAGCTCAAAACTGGGAATAGATATTATAGGCAAAAATAATTGCTGTTTAAATTCCCTGTACTGCTTTTAATGGCTTCAAATCTACTTAAAATTGGTTTAATGGGTTAAAGCTAACCTTTTATACTCGTAATTTTTACAATTACATTTCAATTACGGTTAACTAATAATACATTATTAAATACAAATATTAATAGTCAACAATTTTTTTTGATAAAAGGTACAGCAAATAAGTAAAAAACGGTGCTGCCACCACATCTATTGTGTAATGAATATGCTGCACTAATAATAATATGGCGATGGCAATGGTAGCAAACAAGGCAAATGCTTTATCGTACTTATTTTTCATACACAGAAAAATAAGGAACATGGTAGCCGTATGCCCGGAATAAAATAAATCTTTAGTTATTAACTGGTTACCGTAAAATAAACTGGTGATTGGGTCGTGCAAGTTAATAAGCCCTCTGGGTAGGTTTAATGGCACTAAACTAATGCTGATCAACCTCGAAACTAACAATAAAACATAAGTCCAGCCGAAAACTATTAAAAAACGTGGATTTTGCGCTGCACGCCAAACCGTAAGTATAACCATGCTCCACAAAATACAAAATACGGGTATGGACACATCGTATTGCGGAATGAAATTTAAAATCCAGTCGTTTAGCTCAATACCGTTTCTGTGTTGTATATGGTTAAAGAAAAAAGGGTTAAACAACGCTACTAAAAACAGCGTAACCAATACGGTAGCAAGCCTTTTTCTAAAAGCGTATAGCTTCCATTCTTCGATCCATTTTTGTTTATATGAAGTAGTTGTTAAGTTAATGTTATCAATTTCCATTCTCGTTGTAAACTTACAGCGTTTTTTGTTTATCGTGCAAACAAAAAATTTACTTAAGTAAATAGTTTACGGTAATGTGTTTGAGTACGGTTGGATATTGATAGGAGCCTCACCCTAAATCCTTCTCCAAAAGAGAGGGCCGTGGTGAGGCATGTTAGAAGTTCTTATTGAATTTTAACCAATGCTTCTTTTATCGCCTAAAAATCATTGCATTAATTCAAATCCGTCTGCATCTTTCAAAAACGGAAATAAACGCCGGTTTTTGGCCAGTTCTTCTGCAGAGATTGAAAAAGTATAAACATCTTCCTCGTCCCTTTTATAATAAACCACGTTACCACCAGGATCGATGCAGGAAGAATCGCCGGAGTGATAAACCTCATTTCCATCGTAACCAACCCGGTTTACGGCGATCACATAAGCTTGGTTTTCAACTGCCCTTGCCGGAATTAACGTACGCCAGTGCAAAGCGCGTTTCTCCGGCCAGTTAGCAACAATCAGTAGCAAATCGTAAGCTGCGTTGAGGTTTCTCGTCCAAACCGGGAAACGCAGATCGTAGCAAATCATCGGACAAATTTTCCAGCCTTTCAGTTCTATAATTAAACGTTCTTTTCCGGCTGTAAAAGTTTCGTGTTCTTTGCCCAGCGTAAACAAATGCCGTTTGTCGTATTGTTGGAAATTACCGTCGGCTTGCATCCAAATCAAACGGTTGTAGTAATTGTTGTTTTCGCTGATCATCATACTTCCGGTAACCACACAATTGTATTTTTTAGCGATTTCCTTCATCCAACTCATCGTTTTGCCGTTCATTGGTTCGGCCAAAGCGGTGTTCATGGTAAAACCCGTATTAAACATTTCAGGCAAAACAATCAGTTCGGTATTTTCGCGGATACCGGAAGATAAACGCAACGCAATATTTTTCAGGTTTTGGTCGATGTTCTCCCAAAATAAATATCCTTGAAACGTAGTTACTTTTAGATTTTCCATATCCGAGCGAATTGGTGCTGCAAATTACACTTTTATCAATAGTTCTATAGCTTTTGCCAATGTTTCTTCCTTTTTGGCAAAACAAAACCGCAGGATGCCAAAATCAGTTTTTTTACTGTAGAAAGCAGAGTTTGGCACCGCCGCCACGCCAAATTCGCTGATCAGTCGTTTGGCGAAATCCAAATCTTTTTCTTCAGAAATATGACTGTAGTTAACGGATTGAAAATAAGAACCGGCGCAAGGCAATAATTTAAAACGCGAACTTTCTAATCCTGCACGAAAATAATCCCGCTTCTGCTGATAAAAAGCGGCCAAACCCAGATATGCTTCTTTTATCGACATAAATTCAGCAAGCGCATATTGCATCGGCGTGTTCACCGAAAAAACATTAAACTGGTGCACTTTCCTAAATTCGTTCGTCAGCCAGGCAGGAGCCATGCAATAACCTATTTTCCAACCAGTTATATGAAAAAGCTTGCCAAAAGAAGCACAGATCAAACTCCTTTCCACCAGTTCCGGGTAACGCGCCATGCTGCGGTGCGGCTGTCCGTCGAAAATGATATGTTCGTAAACTTCGTCACTCAAAATCAAAATATCAGTTTTATGGGTGAGGTTGATGAGTTCGCGGATATCCTCTTCCTGCAAAACCGTTCCCGTTGGGTTATGCGGAGAATTTAGAATGATCATCTTGGTACGCGAAGAAATCAACCGCCGCACCATGTTCCAGTTGATGCGGTAATCTGACGGTTCCAGTTCCATCCGTTTCACCACGCCGCCCATTAACTGGATGGCTGGTGCGTAGCAATCGTAAGCCGGTTCAAAAATAATCACCTCATCATTTGGGTGGATAGTTGCACAAATAGCCGTAAAAATAGCCTGTGTACCGCCGGCCGTAACCGTGATTTCGGTTTCAGAATGATAAACTGCTCCGTAAAGTGCTTCTGTTTTGGCCGAAATAGCTTCCCGCAAAGGTAAAACCCCGGCCATCGGCGCGTATTGGTTTTGGCCTTGCTGCATGGCTTTGGTAACTAATTCGACTAATTGCGGCGCGCAATCAAAATCAGGAAAGCCTTGGGATAAATTGATGGCACCAGCTTGTTGCGCCAAGGCAGACATTACCGTGAAAATTGTAGTACCAGTTTGTGGAAGTTTGGATTGAAAAGAAATCATCGGCAGCGAAAATAATTATAATTTTAGGATGATGGCGATATTTCAGGTTGCATACTTGTTTTATCGGGTAAAACTATTGTCCTTGAGGTTCAACAAAATCGAATTTTACTTCAACAAAAATTAAATTTGCTTATGCAAACATCCGTTTTAAAAGCAATGGCCAATGCATTAAAAGTTAAGTTTGAAATAGAACGAAACCCTTACAATCCGGAATTTGTTAGAAAAATTTTGCAATCCCGTGGGGATGTTCGAAATGGAAAAGGCGTTAAAATCGCTCTTGAAGATTTATGGAAGTAATATTTACGCCTAACGCTAAAAAGACGTTTTACGGCTATAGATAAAATAACGTTGTCAGGGATTCGGTTGCCTGAAGCTTATACTTTCATTTCTGATTTTTAATAAAAAAGTCAATTTCTCCCGATCTGATTTTGCTCAGTAATAATTATAACAGGCTTACCTCTTAAGTCAACAGGATATAAAGGTATATTAACAACATGGTTTACACTACCTGTTATGCGTTTACCATCGCTATAAAAATAAATCGTTTTTCCGTCCCATTCTTTTTTTATTCTTTTTGCATCTGTCCTAACGGAAGTATCTGGTTCTTCATTATAGGCTGTAACAGTTCCCGTAAAATATTCTTTAGACTTTCTCGCCATCACACTCCATTTTAATTTTATAGGAGGGTTTACCTCGTTATTTTTAATAATAATAGGTAGTTGCTGATTAGGGTAATTACTTTCAAAATACAAGTATTTATTTTGACCTCTGGGATCGAAATCAGCAGCTTGTGCAAATACGGTAACAAATTCACCCAAGTGCTTCGATGCGTCTTCCACAGCAATTAATTTTGGTTTAAGTGTATCCTGTTGTGCTTTTGCATACTCAACAAATAGTGTTAAGATTAATGAAATTACGGCCAATGCTTTCATTTTCTAAAAATAGGCAAACATTGTTTCTTTAAAAATAGTAGGTTAAAGAGGTTTACTGTTCATTTCTTGATTCCATCTTTTACTCGAAGATTTCTAAAAACTTATTTTGCTGCTAAAAGTTATCCCAACAATCAAGCAAAATAAAAATGAACCTCAACCCAAAACTAAAAGGACAAGCAGCCTTAGTAACCGGCGCAAACAGCGGAATAGGTAAAGCAGTAGCGATAGCACTTGGAAACGATGGCGCAAACGTAGTGGTCAATTATGTAACCCACCCGGAAACTGCAGACGAAGTTGTAAATGAGATCAAAAGCAACGGCGGAAACGCCATCGCACTACAAGCTGATGTGAGCAAAGAAGACCAGGTGCAAAATATGTTCCAGGAGATGTACAAAGCTTTTGGTACGATTGATATTTTAGTGAACAATGCTGGTTTACAAAAAGATTCTAAGTTTACAGAAATGAGTTTAGCCGATTGGCAATTGGTGATCGATATTAACCTAACCGGCCAGTTTTTATGTGCCCGAGAAGCAGCCAGGGAATTTTTAAAACGTGGCGTCGTGCCCGAAAGGAGCAAAGCCGCCGGTAAAATTATTTGTATGAGCAGCGTACACCAGGTAATTCCGTGGGCCGGGCACGTTAATTATGCCAGCAGCAAAGGCGGTATCAATATGCTGATGCAAAGTATGGCACAGGAACTAGCACCGCACAAAGTTAGAGTGAATAGTATTGGACCTGGAGCGATACAAACGCCAATCAATAAATCCGCCTGGGATACGCCGGAAGCTTTGAACAGTTTGCTCACTCTAATTCCGTACGGACGCATTGGTCTGCCTGAAGACATTGGCCTATTAGCAGCATGGCTGGCTTGTGACGAATCTGATTACATTACCGGTGCCACGATTTTTATGGATGGTGGCATGACGCTTTATCCGGGTTTTTCTACCAACGGGTAACCCGAAAATATCCGCTTTGTCATTTTGACCAACGGGAGAAATCTTCATCGAATCAAGTACTTCTTTTATCGGTATAGATTTATTGGGGTGACAAAATCCTTCGACAGGCTTAGGATGACAGGTGCAGATATTGTCATTGGCTCTATCGACATTTATCCCAGGTTTGCGGTGATAATATTTATTCAATCAGGCTTACACCCTCCTTTCGTTCTTTTTGCTTGATCAAAAAGAACCAACGAAATCAAGAACGGAAGAATCGCCTCCGGGCTTCCGTTCCGCCCCACGCTCCTGAGCGCAGACCTTCGAAGCGGCTCTTAAAAGCGAGAATAATAAGGAAAGTTGTTAGTTTAAAAGTTGTAATAACAGTGACATATCAACACCAAAAGATCAGCACCAGAAAGGTAGCCACCCAGGAGCGTAGGGCTGAATGCCGCCCGGAGGCGATACGGCATTCTTGATTTTTGGTTCTTTTGATCAAGCAAAAGAACGCACAAAAAAACAGATTCTCTCTTCGGTTGGAATAGTAAATGGCAAAAACACAATGCCTTCACTATGCCCGGTTAAAAAACACAACCACCTTCCTTAACTTCTTTTGCAGCATTTTATTAACTGCTCCCGGCAACATTCGCCAAACCCAGTTTTTTTCTGCGGAGGCTGGCGTGTTCATCCGGGCTTTTTCGTCTAAACCCAAAACGTCCTGCATCGGTATAATCACAGTTTTTGCTACCGAGGAATAAGCCAGTTTCATCACCTCCCAATGCACACTTTCTTCCGAAATTTTCCTCCCAACATATTGCTTCAACCTTTTAATTGTTTGCGGATCGGCGTCTTTTGCAAACCAACCTGCAATTGTGTTATTATCGTGCGTACCGGTATAAGCAAAACAATTCTGCGGATAATTATGCGGGATATGGATAGAAGTTGGCAAATCTTCCCCAAAAGCAAATTGCAAAACCTTCATGCCAGGCAGTTTAAACTCGTCGCGAAGCTGGTAAACAGATTCTGTTATTTCGCCTAAATCTTCTGCTACAAACGGTAATTTGCCAAATTCTTTCTGCAAAACTTTGAAGAAATCTGCTCCCGGACCAGTTTTCCATTCACCGTTAATGGCTGTTTTTTCTTCCGATGGAACTTCCCAAAAATTCGCAAAAGCACGGAAATGGTCCAGCCGGAGCATATCAAAAAGCTCCCTGTTTTTACGAATGCGCTGCACCCACCAAGCGTAATTGTTCTCCTTCATCACGTCCCAACGGAAAACCGGCATTCCCCAAAGTTGGCCATCCGCGTTAAAATAATCAGGCGGCACGCCGGCAACACCAATCATATTACTGTTTTTATCTAAGGAAAATAGCTCCGGGTGCGACCAAACATCCACCGAATCGTAACTGATGTAAAACGGCAAATCGCCCAAAAGCCGGATACTTCTTTTATGGCATAAATCTTTCAATTGGTGCCATTGTTTAAAAAAAATAAATTGCAGCCATTTCTCTTTTTGCAGCAGGTTTTGGTTTTCTGCGGAGAACTGCTCAAGCGTTTTTTCGTCCCGGTTTTTATATCCTTCCGCCCATTCGTACCAGGCTTTACCTTCGTGATGCTGTTTTAAAGCGCTATAAACCACAAAATCTTCCAGCCAGAAAGCCTGCGCTTCGCAAAAATGGACGAACGCTTTATCGAGTTCTTCAAAACCGCCGTCGCAAAAATTTTGATAAGCTAAATCAAAAAGCTGGTACTTTGCTTCTTTTACCGACTTAAAATCTACGTGGCTTGTTTTTGGCAGATGGAACTTTTTTAAGTCTTTTTTCTCCAGCAAACCTTCTTTTGCCAGCAACTCCGGACTAATCAACAGCGTGTTCCCGGCAATGCTCGAAAAAGAACTGTAAGGCGAATTGGCCTGCTCCGGCCCGGTTGGGTTTAGCGGCAGCAATTGCCAAAACTGCTGCTTGCTTTGGTGCAGAAAATTGGCAAAAGTGATGGCTTCCGGACCTAAATCGCCAATACCAAACGCAGAAGGCAACGACGTGATGTGCATCAAGATCCCGGCATTGCGCTTCGAGGTTTTCTTTTTCATTTTTAGCAAGGCATAAGGAAGGGAACTAAAAATTTCGCCGACTTCAATCGCTTCATTTTTAGCCGAGCCTTTTGAATTGTCCAACAAATTGCTCCATTCAGCCGGTGCTTCTTTTGACAGGATAATCCTGGTGTGTTTCCAGTTAATGCTTTTTAAATCAACGTTTTGTGCTTTGCAGAGGGCGGCTAAACCCAAAGGCACGATCGTTAAAAACCAGGTTTCATCCAGGTTTCGGGCAAAAGCAAAAATGTGGTCTTTGTACTTTCCTTTAGTTTTTAATGGGATGTATTTTCCTTTCAAAAACACTTCCGCTGCTGCTTTTCGTTCGTTAAAAAGTGTATGTACGAGTTTTACTTTAATGTCGGCATTGTAGCGAGTTTCCCACAATTGTTCTGCGCTCAAAGGTTCTTTTCCAGTAATTTGTTCCAAGGATTTCAACCGTTTTTCATAATCCACTGCACGACGGTTATCAGGGTCAACCATACTAAAATCCCAGTTTTCGCAACCTTGATAAACATCAGGAACACCCGGACAAGTAAATTTTAAAAGCACCTGCGCAAGCGAATTGATGATGCCGAGATCAGCAATTTTTTGATGAAATGCCGAAAAGTTCCGCCAAAATTCAGTCGACTGATCTAAAATTCCATCGATAAAAGAAGCAGTCGCTTGCTCGTATTTTTCATTTTCTTCTGCCCAATCCGAGTTCTTTTTGCCTTCCCGCAACGCTTTCACCATGTATTCCTGCAAGCGGTTTTGGTAATTATCTTCCTCTTCGCCCGGCATTGGGTAAGTCCCAATCAGCGTTTCGTAAATAAAATATTCATCGTTTGCATCTGGTAAATTGTTGGTTTTAAGCTGATTATTCAACTGCTGCCAGCTTTTTACTGTTTCAAACCATTCTTCCGCCAAATCAGAAAGCACGTTTAATCTCGCCCGCGCACCTTCGCCGCGTTTGGTATCGTGCGTAGAAGTTGCGTTGATGGCAAGCGGCCATTTCTCCTGTTTTTCCAGCATTTGCCGGTGAAATTCCTCCGCAGAAACCCCAAAAGCATCCGGCGCATCGCCCACTTCGCTGTGCGCAATAAAGCGGTTGTAGGTGTACATCAGCGTATCTTCCACGCCTTTTGCCATCAGCGGACCGGTAAATTGCATCAACCGCTGGTAAAAAAGCAAAGCGCGACCATTAAAGTCGTTTTTGTTTTTTGGGGAAGGATGTAGCAACACATCTTCCAGTAAAGTTAAAGCCAGGTAAAGTTCGGGTTTGTGTTTGTGGATGGCGACGAAAATTTCTTCTAACTGCTTGGTTTCCTGCTCTTCCAACGGAAAATTATTGCCATAAAAACGGTAAACCGGACAATAAATCAGCAAATAACCAATCGCATTTCTAAGTTCGTCCGATTTTATTTTTTTTAAAGATTTTTTTGTGGCGAGGTTTAGTTCGAGGAAATAATGATATAAATTATCCAGTTCGCCGCCCATTTGTCCGCGCAAAATCAAAGCCTTTTTTTCGCGGATTTGTTTCCGGATCGGTTTCTGCTCGCCGGCCAATTCCTGATAAAACTTGTTGAACTCTTTTTCAGCGTTTTTATTGGTGAAAAGGTTGTTCACCAAAGCCAAAAAATCGTAACCGGAAGTTCCTTCAATCGGCCAATATTTCGGCAATTCTTCTCCTTTTTCCAGGATTTTTTCTACCACAATGTAGGTTTCATCACCAACCAATTCCCGCAACTTTTCTAAGTACAAAGTTGGGTCGTACAAACCATCCACATGGTCAATCCGCAATCCCTGGAAAACGCCTTCTTGTACAAATTCTTTTATTTTTTGGTGATAAGTTTCAAAAACTTCCGGGTTTTGTATGTTGAGGCAAATCAAACTGTTCACTGTAAAAAAGCGCCGGAAATTAATTTTGCTGTCCGTCTCTTCAAAAGAACACAAACGGTAATGCTGTTCCTCGGCAAGCTTTAAAAGTAGTTCCGGGTTTTGGTTGATTTGCTCCAAATTCCCATCAATTAAAACCCGCGCTTTATCTTCTTTTAGGATCGAAGCCAGTTGTAATTTGATCTCACTCCAACGCAAAGCATATGATTTTTGGTCGTCCAGCATTTCCAAATCTTCCAGTTGATCAACCAATTGCTGAATGGTTTCTTCCGAATTTTCACCCGGTAAAAGAAGCACTGAAGCGTAGGAGCGGGGATTGATTGGGTAATCGGCATCAAAATAATTCAACACAAAGCGGCCTTCTTTAAAAGCTAATTTCAGTTCGTTTTTTTTGATCGTTTCTTCCAAAGAAGCACCCAAAAAAGGAACCATCATTCTTCCGCTAAAAAAATCACTGGTAAAAGAAGTATCGAAAAAAGCAGCGTAAACAGAACGTGCGCCTTTTTCTAAAACATCATTTAACCAGGGATTTTGAGTCGAGAAAGCCATGTGGTTGGGCACAATATCCTGCAACCAATTTATTCCGGCTTCTTTTAGTTTTTGGCTGATGGAACGTAACTGTTCTTCCGTGCCGATTTCCGGGTCGATATTGTGTGGGTTTAAACCATCGTAACCGTGCATACTGCCAGGCGTAGATTCTAAAATCGGCGAAGCGTAAACCGTAGCAACGCCGAGCTTTTGCAGGTATGGAATTACTTTTTCGAAATCACTAAAATTGAATTCTTTATGAAACTGTAACCGGTAAGTTGAAACAGGGTTGGTCATTGCTGGTTGCTGTAAATTAGGATAGATTCTGGGTTGATTGTTACCGGAACGGAAGCATCAACACTTTCCGGAGAAGCGGAAGGGCCATTCCATTCCGGATCGGCGGAAGCCAGTTCTTTGTGCCAATGTTGCTGATTGTGGGGTAATTGCATTTGCTGGACTTCTTTCGAGAAATTCATCAAACAAAGCACTTGCTGGTTATCGTGCCAGCGGTGCAATGTTAAAGTTTGCGATTTTTCATCCGCAGAAACTTCCAAATGTTGCCGGTTTAAATGGTGCAAGGCCGGAAGCTTTTTCCGTAGCGCAATTAACGCTTTGTAATAACGGAACATGGTTTTGTGCGGCTCTTTTTTCAACAAATCCCATTGTAGTTTTGAGTGGATAAAAGAAGTATCGTCCATTGGGTCTGGTGCTTCGCCTTCTGCGTGGAAATCGGCAAATTCTTCTTTTCGGCCTTTGCTTACCGCTTCTGCCAATTTCAAATCGGTGTGGCTTACGAAGTATAAAAACGAGTTGGTTTCGCCATATTCCTCGCCCATAAAAAGCATCGGCAAAAACGGCGAAACTAAAACTACTCCGGCCATCAGCTTCTGCATTTCAAAACTGAAAAGCTGACTGCTACGTTCGCCCAACATTCTGTTGCCAACCTGGTCGTGGTTCTGGGAGAAAACTACGAATTGTTCGCCAGCATTATGTTCTGCTTTAATGCCAAAAGTTTTTTTACGATGAGGAGAATACAAACCATCGTAAACATAAGCATCACGGTAAGCTTTTTCGAGGTGTTTGATGCCGTTGAAATCAGAATAATAACCCGATTTTTCTTCACCAGCCGTTACGCGCAACGCGTGATGAAACTCGTCAATCCATTGCGCATCCATCCCGAAACCTTCTTTTTCCAAAGGGTTAATAAAGCGAGGATCGTTCAAATCCAGTTCCACAATTAGGTGATGTTTGCGGCCGGTTTCTGCGGAAAGCTGGTTGACGTATTGCTTAATTTCGCGCAAAATATGCTTCGGACTAAAATCTTTGATGGCGTGAACGGCATCCATTCGAAGCGCGTCAATATGAAAATCCCGAAACCACATCAGCACGTTTTCGATGTAAAAAGAACGCACGGCATCACAATATTCATCGTCAAAATTGACGGCATTTCCCCAAGGCGTATTGTATTTTTCGGTGAAGTAAAGGCCGAATTCGCCTAAATAATTTCCTTCCGGGCCGAGATGGTTGTACACCACGTCGAGCACCACGGCGATGCTTCTTTTATGGCATAAATTTACGAGTAGCTGCAACGCTTTTGCGCCGCCGTAAGAATTTTGAACAGCGAAAGGAAAAACGCCATCGTAACCCCAATTTCTTTCTCCCGGAAATTGAGCAATTGGCATAATTTCTATTGCGGTGATTCCTAATTCTTTCAAATAATCCAGCTTTTCTTCCAGCAAAGCGAAAGTGCCTTGATCTGTAAAAGTGCCTACGTGTAGTTCATAAAGCAGGTAATCTTCCAACGGGAAATTTTTCCATTCCTGGTCGGTCCATTCAAATTGAATATCAATGGCTTGGGATGCGCCGTGAACACTTTCTGGCTGCGAAAGCGAAGCCGGATCGGGCAGTTCTTTTTCTCCGTCTAAAATAAATTTGTATAAATCCTGCGGTTTTAATTCATCGGTTTCCAGTTCCCAAAAACCGTATGATGCTTCTTTTAGCGGGTATTTTTTGTTATCGCTAATTAACAGCAGTTCGACCGTTTTTGCCAGAGGTGCCCAGAGCAGGATTTTCGCAGTTCCTTCAGTATTAAAATTGACACCGATTGACCGTTTTTTGAGATTTATATCGAATGCAACCATCTCTTATTCGGTTTTATGTTTAAGGATAATTACCGAGCGCGCCGCTACGTTAATTGTCTGTTCTGCTTTAAAACATATACCATTTTCTGAGATGCAGTTTTCGCTGGTATCTAATACTTTTTCCCAATTTTGGGCATATTTTTCCGGAGGAAGGACGTAATCCAAATTGCCATGGTGCGCATTGAAAATCACGTAAAAACTGTCGTCGACGATTTTATTGCCGTTTTCGTCCACACAACGGATTTCGTTGCCGTTTAAATAAACGCCGAGTGCCCTGGCAAAATCATGCGACCAGTTATCATCCGACATTTCTTTTCCTTCGGGTAAAAACCAGGCAATATCATTTAAGCCAGCCGATTTAACAGCGCGCCCCTGAAACCACCTCCGCCTGCTGAAATTATGGTGGTTTTTACGTAGCGAGATTAATTTCTTGGTAAATTCCAATAAACTTTTGTCTGCATTTTCCCAGTCTAGCCAAGATATCTGGTTGTCCTGGCAGTAAGCATTGTTGTTTCCGCCCTGCGTCCTGCCAAATTCATCACCAGCTACCAGCATCGGTACACCTTGCGATAAAAACAAAGTGGTTAGCAGGTTACGCTTCTGCTGGTTGCGCATTGCAATAACTTCAGGGTCGTCTGTCGGCCCTTCCACGCCGCAATTCCAGGAACGGTTGTGGTTTTCCCCGTCCTGGTTATTTTCGCCGTTGGCTTCGTTGTGCTTTTCGTTGTAGGAGACCAAATCGTGCAAAGTAAAGCCATCATGTGCGGTAACAAAATTGATGCTGGCCGTTGGCCGCCGCATATCGCTCTGGTATAAATCAGGGCTGCCGGTTAACCTTTCGGCAAATTCGCCCAGCATACTGTCGGCACCGCGCCAATAATCACGCATGCAATCGCGGTATTTACCGTTCCACTCCGCCCAATCAGCAGGAAAGTTGCCGACCTGGTAGCCGCCTTCGCCAATATCCCAAGGTTCTGCAATTAGTTTTACTTGTGAGATAACCGGATCCTGGTAAATGATATCAAAAAAGCCACCCAGCATATCAACGTCGTGCAGTTCGCGTGCAAGTGTTGCGGCCAAATCAAACCGGAAACCATCTACATGCATTTCCAGGATCCAATACCTCAAACTATCCATAATCAGCCGGAGCACATTTGGCAGGTTGGCGTTCAGTGTATTCCCTGTACCAGTATAATCCTTGTAAAACCGTTTATCTTCCATCAGTCGGTAATAGGCCGAATTATCAATGCCTTTAAAAGAAAGCGTTGGGCCGAGTTCGTTGCCTTCGGCGGTATGGTTGTAAACTACGTCGATAATCACTTCCAAACCAGCTTTGTGCAGTTCTTTAACCATTTTTTTGAACTCGATTACCTGATCGCCGTGAGCACCATCCACAGAATAACGGACTTCCGGCGCAAAAAAACCGATGGTGTTATAGCCCCAATAGTTACACAAACCTTTTTTTAGCAAATGTTCATCGATAATAAAATGATGCACCGGCATTAACTCCACTGCTGTTACGCCCAAATCTTTAAGGTACTTGATGGAAGCCGGATGGGCCAATGCTGTATAAGTACCCCGGATTTCCTCTGGTATTTCCGGGTTTAGCTTGGTAAAACCTTTTACATGAGTTTCGTAGATGATGGTTTTGTGATAA
This sequence comes from uncultured Mucilaginibacter sp., assembly GCA_964657505.1. Taxonomy (GTDB): domain Bacteria; phylum Bacteroidota; class Bacteroidia; order Sphingobacteriales; family Sphingobacteriaceae; genus Mucilaginibacter_A. The sequence goes on along the minus strand of CAZZVO010000013.1, from coordinate 1,927 downwards.
GGGATGTCTAACAGTTTATCGCCTTCCCAATCAAATTCCGGGTCGATCACTACGCTTTTGGGGATGTACGCACTATTGTCCGACTGGCTAAAACTTAAATCTTTATCGGGGTCATCCAGGTTGTAACCGAATATCGAATCGTTCCATTTAACCTCGCCCGCAATAGATTTGGCGTAAGGGTCTATTAAAACTTTGTTTGGGTTGTACCGATGGCCGTTTTCCGGCTCATAAGGCCCGTAAACACGGTATCCATAACGTTGCCCGGGCTTTAGGCCAGGTACACAAATATGCCAAATTTGATGGGTTCGTTCTTTTATGTTTATTCTAACTTCCTGGTTATCATCATCAAATAAACATAATTCTATAGCGGTTGCATTATTTGCAAAAACGGCAAAGTTTACACCAACTTCGTCGCAGGTTGCACCCAGTGGGTACGGTTGGCCGGGGTAATTATTTTTATTCATGGCTATATAAAAAGAAACATTGGGGTAATGTTTTTTAATCGTGTAAAAAATTACTTAAACCGAAGGCTGATGCAGTACGTATAATATTGGGCAAATGCTTCTTTTACCGCCTTAAAAACAGCACTTTCATGCAGATGATTTTGGCTAATATTAGCGCAATTATAGCAGATTAGTTTAACTTTGGCCGAACAGGAAAAATATAAAGCCCGGGTGTATTTACTGCCTGCTAACATCCACTAACATCTAAAGCTGCTGCTAAATTAAGCAAGCAGCAAAGAACAAAACGCTATTATGTTTGATGATAATACTAACAATGCCGAACACCTGCGCATACTTGAAAACGAGTTAAAAGAAGTTCCTTTAGAAAAATGGGGACCGTATTTGAGCGAACGGCAATGGGGAACAGTTCGGGAAGATTACAGCCAGAACGGCGATGCCTGGAACTATTTTCCGCACGACCATGCCCGCAGCCGTGTTTACCGTTGGGGAGAAGACGGGCTGGCCGGCATATCTGATTATTACCAGCAACTGTGTTTTTCGGTAGCTTTATGGAACGGTAAAGACAAGATTTTAAAAGAGCGTTTATACGGATTGACCAATTACCAGGGCAACCACGGCGAGGACGTGAAGGAACTGTATTATTACCTGGATAATGTGCCCACACATTATTACATGAAATATTTATACAAGTACCCGCAGCAAGCTTTCCCGTACCAGGACCTGAACCGAAAAAATGGCCAGCGCTCCAAATCAGAACCAGAATACGAATTGTTGGATACCGGCATTTTTGAAGACGATAAATATTTTGATGTTACTGTAGAATACGCCAAAAAAAACTCGGAAGACGTCCACATCCGCATCGAAATAACTAACCGCGGCGAGGAAGAGGCACCAATCACCGTGCTGCCAACTTTGTGGTTTTACAACCGCTGGCAATACGATCAATCTAAACCCAAACCTATTTTGGAAATGGAAGACGACGGATCGGTTAAGGCAACGCATGTACCGTTGGGCACTTACCATTTGTATTACGATAAACCGAAGTATCAGTTATTTACCGAAAACGAAACCAATAAAGAACGTTTGTTCGGGGTGCCAAACGATGTTCCGCACGTAAAAGATGCTTTTCACGAAGCAATTATCAACGGTAAAGATTTAGAAGAACTGCAAAACCTGACTTCGGGAACCAAATTTTCGCCGGTTTATAAATTCAACATCAAGGGAAAATCTTCAAAAGTAATTAAGCTGCGTTTATCAAAAGGCCGTGTGAAGAACCCGCTTGATGGTCATTTCAATACTCTTTTTACCACCCGAAAAAAGGAAGCGGATGAATTTTATCAAAAAATATTCCCGGACAACAACCCGGATTTGCTGAACATCCAGCGCCAGGCATTTGCCGGCCTGTTGTGGAGCAAACAGTATTATCATTACGATACGCAACGCTGGCTCACCACCAGCGACGG
>CAZZVO010000012.1:0-32530 GCA_964657505.1 uncultured Mucilaginibacter sp. | reverse complement strand
GGTTTTCAGTGTTGCAACTACTTTCTTTGCCATGATTTTTTGAAGTTAATAGATAATGGTAAATAGTTAATGGTCGATGCAAGGTGCAGCTACTATGAACTGTTAACTAAGAACTATATGCTATTTAATTTCTTTATGTACTGTTACTTTTCTCAAAACCGGGTTAAATTTCTTCAATTCCAGTCTTTCTGTTGTATTTCTTTTGTTCTTGGTGGTGATATAACGAGACATGCCCGGCATTCCGCTGGTTTTGTGCTCTGTACATTCTAAAATCACCTGAACTCTATTGCCTTTTTTTGCCATTTTATGTTGAGTTGTAAGTTGTCAGTTTCCAGTTGTCAGTTTTACCTAAACAGGTAACTCACCACCAGCAACCGGCAACGCTAATTAAATATGCCCTTTTTTAACAAATTTACTAATACAAGCGGAAATACCATTCTTGTTGATCGTTTTAATTGCCGAAGTGGAAACTTTTAAAGTAATCCATTTATCTTCTTCCGGGATGAAGAACTTTTTCAGTTTCAAGTTGGGGTGGAACCTACGTTTTGTTTTAACGTTCGAGTTAGAAACGTTAAAGCCGTTCATAGAAGTTTTACCGGTTAAATCACAAATTCTAGACATGATGAAATGTTTTTATTATTTCTTCTCCTTCAAAAAGAGTTTGCAAATATCAGCATTCCGCTTAAAAAAAGCAATAGTAATTTTAATTTAGTTTTTAACAGTTTTTACCCGATAAAAGAAGCATTAGATTTTCCAAAAGAACCGGATTGCAAGCTTCAAAATCAGCATAAATCAAAGTATTTTAGCTGAAAATACAATTCTAAAAACGACGCAAAACAAAGCTTTAATTTGTATTATTGCTAAACCAATTTTAACCAAAAACTATTTTATGAAAGAAATTAACGAATTCGTGATGAAGGATTCTTCTGCCAATCCTGGGCCGCTTGGCTTATTTGGCTTCGGCATGACTACCGTTTTACTCAATTTACATAACGCCGGTTTTTTCGAAATCAATTCCATGATTCTCGCCATGGGAATTTTTTACGGCGGAACAGCACAGGTAATCGCCGGAATTTTAGAATCTAAAAAGAACAACACTTTTGGTATGACGGCTTTTGTTTCTTACGGATTTTTCTGGCTAACACTGGTTGCGCTAATTGTAATGCCAAAATTAGGCTGGATTGTTCCTACATCAAAACCGGCATTAGCAGCTTATTTAGCTTTATGGGGAGTTTTTACAGGTTTACTGTTTATCGGCACTTTACGCATCAACCGTGCTTTGCAGTTCGTTTTTGCAACATTAACCATCTTGTTCTTTTTGCTGGCCGCGGGCGATGCAACCGGAAACGAATCCATTACACATCTTGCTGGTTACGAAGGCTTAATTTGTGGTTTCGCAGCTATTTATACAGGTGCTGCAACTTTATTAAACGAAGTTTATGGCCGCAGCTTTTGGCCAATTGGTACCGTAACAAAATAATTATAGATTGGATAAGCCTTCTCAAAAACAGAATTTTTAGTTTTACCAGCAAGAACACCAATAATAATTTCTACAAATGAACCTCCAAGTAAAATCTTTTGAAGAATACCAAGACGTTTATAATTACAGCGTGAACGAACCGGAAAAATTTTGGGCAGAAATTGCCGAGAACTTTTTATGGCGAAAAAAATGGGATACGGTTCTCGACTGGAATTTTAAAGAACCGAAAATCAAATGGTTTACCGGCGCAAAATTGAATGTTTCCGAGAATTGTCTCGACCGCAATTTAGATACTTTGGGCGATCAATCAGCCATTATCTGGGAACCAAATGATCCCGAAGAACATCATCGTACTTTAACTTATAAACAATTGCACCAAAAGGTTTGTCAGTTTTCGCACGTCCTCCAAAATAATGGCGTTAAAAAAGGCGACCGCATTTGTATTTATATGCCGATGGTTCCGGAATTGGCCATTGCCGTTTTGGCTTGTGCCCGAATTGGTGCTATCCATTCGGTTGTTTTTGGTGGATTTTCGGCACAATCAATCGCCGATCGTATTATCGATGCAGAATGTAATTTAGTAATTACTGCCGATGGCGGTTTCCGCGGCAACAAAGAAACACCGCTAAAAACAGTAATCGATGATGCTCTGGTTCAATGTAAATCAGTAAAAAAAGTAATTGTTTTGACCCGAAGCCGCACGCCGGTTTCCATGATTAAAGGCCGCGATGTTTGGTGGGAAGATGAAATCCGCAAAGTAGAAACCAATGGATTGACCGATTTCCCGGCGGTAGAAATGGATGCAGAAGACATGCTTTTCATTCTGTACACTTCCGGCTCAACCGGAAAACCAAAAGGCGTGGTGCACACCTGCGGCGGTTACATGGTTTACACGGGTTATACTTTTGCTAATGTTTTTCAGTATCAAACCGGCGAAGTACATTTTTGTACGGCAGATATCGGCTGGATTACCGGCCATTCATACATTGTTTACGGTCCGCTTTCTCAAGGAGCAACTGCGTTGTTGTTTGAAGGAATCCCAACCTGGCCCGATGCCGGACGGATGTGGGACATTGTAGAAAAACATAAAGTCAATATTTTATACACGGCACCAACTGCCATTCGTTCTTTGATGAGTTTTGGTGATGCGCCGTTGGAAGGAAAAGATTTAAGTTCGCTTACCAAATTAGGTTCGGTAGGAGAGCCTATCAATGAAGAAGCCTGGCACTGGTTTAATGAAAAAATCGGACAAAAGCGCTGTCCGATTGCTGATACCTGGTGGCAAACCGAAACTGGCGGATTAATGATTTCGCCAATAGCCGGAATAACACCAACAAAACCGGGTTATGCAACTTTACCGCTTCCGGGCGTGCAGCCAGTTTTAGTGGATGAAAACGGAAAAGAAATTGAAGGAAACGGTGTTAGCGGAAACCTGTGCATCAAATTTCCGTGGCCGGGAATGCTGCGCACCACTTACGGCGATCACGAGCGTTGCCGGACTACCTATTTTACCACTTACCCAAATATGTATTTTACGGGAGATGGTTGTTTGCGCGATGAAGACGGTTATTACAAAATCACCGGCCGTGTGGATGATGTTTTAAATGTTTCCGGCCACCGTATCGGTACTGCCGAAGTAGAAAATGCCATCAATATGCACTCTGATGTAGTCGAATCAGCAGTGGTTGGTTACCCGCACGATATTAAAGGACAAGGTGTTTACGCTTTTGTAGTAAGCCCAACGATGCACGGCGACGAAAACCTCACCCGAAAAGATATCACGATGACCGTTTCGCGCATCATCGGTGCCATTGCCAAACCCGATAAAATTCAGTTTGTAAGCGGATTGCCTAAAACACGTTCCGGCAAAATTATGCGCCGGATTTTAAGGAAAATTGCCGAAGGTGATACCGGGAATTTAGGCGATACTTCTACCTTGCTTGATCCTGCTGTTGTGGAGGAGATTAAGGCCGGAGCTTTATCTAAATAAGGTTTGTAAAAAGAAGTATTAATTTTGCAAATACTTCTTTTACCACCTCTTTTTCTTCAAAAACTAAATTCAAATTTGGCTGTTATAAATCGACACTAAAACGATTACAATTATGGGACTCGATTTAAAAGGAAACTGGAACCAGCTAAAAGGCAAAGTAAAACAAGCCTACGGTGATTTAACCGAAGATGATCTGAAACACGAAGAAGGCAAAGACGACGAACTGTTAGGCAAGCTACAAACCAAAACCGGCAAAACTCGCGATGAAGTTGTAAAGTGGCTGGAAAGCTTGTAAATGCTTCTTTTATCGTATAAAAATTAAGGAAGTCTGGTTGCAGGCTTCCTTTTTTATTGCTCAAAAAGTTCTTTCAAATCAACAGAAAAGCCATCTAAAATCGTAGAATGAAAAGCATCCGGTTGCTTCACTTTTTGATCTAACACAAATAATCCTTCCTTTAAAATATGCACTTCCACAATTTGATCAATTGGGTCGATGATGATGTATTCCAGAACGCCATACTTTTCGTACAAATCTTTTTTCTGCCGGAGATCATAATATGCGTTAGATAGAGAAAGTATTTCTACTACTAAATCTGGCGAACCTTCAATTCTTTCTTTAACAATTTCTGCCTTTTTGCTTTCGGAAATATAAATTAAATCAGGTTGAAGAATATTGCCATCATCAAACTTTACATCCATTGGTGCATATAAAAGAAGTCCTCTATCATTATTCTTTTTTCTAAAATCCAAAATAAGGCCAGTTAATTTGATTGAAATAATCTGGTGTAAAAGTGTAGGTGAAGGAGACATAATCAAATCGTAATTTATCAACTGATAAGGCGCACCTTCTTCTAAAAGCATGTAATCTTTTTCGGTGTACTTGTTTTTTGTTTCCGTCGTCAGCATCTACCAAATATAAAAAATCTTATTTATAATTTCGCGGCATGGCAGAAGCAACAAAACCAACCATTTTAGTGGTGAATGATGATGGCATTACGGCACCCGGAATAAAAGTTTTAATTGAAGTAATGCAGGAAATCGGCAACGTCGTAGTTGTTGCGCCAGATAGTCCGCAATCCGGAATGGGCCACGCCATCACGATTGGGAAACCGCTGCGTTTGGATAAAGTTGAACTGTACGAAGGCGTGGAAATGTATAAGTGTTCCGGCACGCCGGTAGATTGTGTAAAGCTGGCTGTAAACGTAGTTTTTAAAGGGAAAAAACCGGACTTATGTGTTTCCGGGATCAATCATGGTTTAAATAATTCCATCAATGTTTTATATTCTGGCACCATGTCGGCAGCGGTAGAAGGCGCGATAGAAAGCATTCCTTCCATCGGTTTTTCACTGGATGATTTTACTTTGGAAGCCGATTTTTCTCCCGCAAAAAAATACATTAAACAAATTGCAGAACAGGTTTTAAATCATGGTTTGCCACAAGCTACGTTGCTCAATGTAAATTTCCCCAACACAAAAGATATTAAAGGAATCAAAATCTGCCGACAGGCAAACGCCAAATGGGCGGAGGAATTTGACGAGCGTTTAGATCCGCATAAACGCAAATATTACTGGTTAACAGGCGTTTTTCAGGTGAACGACCATGGCGAAGACACCGATGTTTGGGCTTTGGAACATGAGTATGTTTCTGTCGTTCCGGTTCAGTTTGATATGACGGCGCATCACGCCATCTACCTTTTGAATAGCTGGAATTTTGATTAAATTATTCCTGCAAACTTTTTAAACTCAGGTCAATTCCTTGCGGGCCGCCTTCCAATTTACAAATCAGCGGAAAATCAGGATTGTTCAAAATCCATAATTTGGTTTTTCCGTTGGCTGTTACGGCGTAAAAAACATCAGCTTCTTTATCGTTGATTTTGTAAGGCGCGGTATCGTCAGTCACTTTAAAAGTTTGTCCGTTCAGTTCAAAAGTTTTGTTGGTCGTGAGGTTGGTAAACGTATTTTTAGAAAGAACGGCTAACGTTTCATCGTCTTTCAGTTTGGTTATGCCATCCATTTCGGGTTCTTTAAAAGCCATTTTTTTACCGCTTTCCATCGCTTTTGTTGAGATTTCAAAAGTGCCGGTGCCCAATTGCGGAACGTTAAATTTTAGTTGAACAGGTGCCGTTACACTGATTATCGTCAACTGTAACGGAACATCCTGACCAAAAGCCCTGGAATACGCGTTGAAATTAAGTACTGTACCAGCTTTAATTTGAGGGATATATTTTTGTGCAAAAGCAGTTACATTTAAGCAGAGGACTAAGGCAAAAGCATAAATTGTTTTCATTTTTAAAGCTGCTTATTTTGAGTCGATAAAAAAAGTATTTGCCAATATTTCTTTCATTCTTGTAATTTTGGCTGATGCCGCTTAAAAATAATGTTGTAGTTGGGATGTTGGTTGGGTTGATGCTTCCTTTATTGGCCTATTTTATTGCCGATGTTTTTTTTAAAAATTTACTGATCGCTGGGAAACCTGGCGTCCCGTATTTAATTGCTGCTGCCGTCAACCTGTTCCTCATCAGGTTTTGTTATAAAAGCGATGCTGATAAGGCGGCAATCGGTATTTTCATAGTTACTTTTTTAACGCTTTTGCTCACGTTCATCTTCAAAATAAAACTCCGCTGAAATGAAATATTATTTGATAGCCGGAGAAGCTTCGGGCGATTTGCACGGCGCCAATTTGATGGCCGCGTTAAAAGCGAGAGATGCAAAAGCAGAATTTCGTTTTTACGGCGGCGATTTGATGCAGGCCGAAGGCGGAACGCTGTTTAAACATTATGCAGATATGGCTTATATGGGTTTTGTGGAAGTTGCTTTAAACCTCCGCAAAATCCTCAAAAACATGAAAAGCTGTAAAGAAGATATTTCGGCCTGGAAACCAGATGTGGTTATCCCGATTGATTTTCCTGGTTTCAACCTAAAAATTGCGGCTTATTGTAAAGAAAAAGGTTTTAAAGTTTTCTACTACATTTCGCCAAAAGTTTGGGCCTGGAACCAGAAACGGGTGCTCAACATTAAAAAAGTGGTGGACAAGATGTTCTGTATTTTGCCTTTTGAGGTTGATTTTTATAAAGCTTGGGACATGAAAGTGGATTACATCGGTAATCCTTTGCTCGATGCTGTTTTTATCCACCAAAAAAATGAGAATTTCCTCGCCCAAAATAACCTCAGCCAAAAACCAATTGTGGCTTTATTGCCCGGTAGTCGGAAGCAGGAACTGAAAGGGATTTTGCCGGAAATGATGCAGGTTGTTAATCAATTTCCTGATTACCAGTTTGTAATTGCTGGCGCGCCTTCTTTCGACCAAAACCATTATGCTTCTTTTACTGGCGAAAAATTGGTGCCGGTTATCTTCAACCAAACGTATGATTTGCTGGAACATGCCAGCGCGGCAATTGTAGCTTCCGGAACGGCAACTTTAGAAACTGCTTTATTCCATGTTCCGCAAATGGTGGTTTATAAAGGCAACCCGCTTAGCATTGCCATTGCACGCGCTGTGATCAAAATCCGTTTTATTTCTTTGGTGAATTTAATTATGGACCGGGAAATTGTGAAAGAATTGATTCAAAAAGATTGCACGCCGGAAAAGATCAGCAAAGAATTAGGATTATTGCTGAAGGATGAAACTTATCGCAAAACCATGCTGAATAATTATAACCTGCTGGACGAAAAAATGGGCAAAGCCGGTGCATCTGCAAAAGCAGCCAATTTAATGATTGGCTATCTCAAAAAATAGGTGGTAAAAGAAGTATTTTGATTTTAACATTATACTGATCACACTAAATTTATACTCCAGTTTCCTTGATTTAGTTTTAAAGGAAAACCCGGCTGCAACAGCAAAGAAAATTTTGCAATACGAAAACATATTTGTAATTATGTTTATTATTTAGCGTATTGGTTCCCTGCCGATCCTAAACCAATTTTACCAGTTAAACCTTGCTTTTTTAATTCTTAGGATGATTAAAATTTACTTCAATTGATATGGATTTTCATATACTTTCTGATGAGGAATTGGTTGTTCGTTTAAGATTAGGCCAAGCTGCTGCGGTTCGAGAGATATACAACCGTTATTGGAAAGAAATCTTGCTGGTTTTTTACCGTAAACTTCATCATCAGGAACTGGCGGAAGAACTTACCCAAAACCTTTTTGTGAGCCTTTGGGAGAAAAGGGAAACTGCCGACATTAAACAATTGCGTTTTTATTTATTCGGCGCGGTTAAATTCAGCATCCTCAATCATTATAAAGCTTTAAGTATCCAGGAAAAGCACTTGGATAATTACTGTTTAAACAAGCAGAGCCAGGAAAACGTGACTGAAAAAGAAGTTTTACTGCATGATCTAAGTTCGGCGATTGAAAAAGGAATCAACTTGTTACCGGTAAAAACCCAGCAAGTTTTTAGGCTGAGCAGGATGCAGCACCATTCTGTAAAAGAAATTTCTTCGGATTTGAATATCTCCGAAAAAACGGTGGAATACCATATCACCCGCTCGGTAAAAGTTTTAAGGCTCTATTTAAAAGACTACCTTTTGGTTTTTATGCTGATGCTTCTTTTACTGCACTAAACCTTATATCCTCCGAATTAAAAATATTTTTAAAAAGTTAGGGATAGGTATGCCGAGGGTTTACTTCTACATAAACCAAGCTTATCAACCTAAATGAGCCGTAAAAATTTTCATGATTTATTGTCGAGGTATTTGGAAGGGAATTGCAATCCTGAAGAAAAAGAAACCGTAGAACGCTGGTACAAAATGTTGGACGATGAAACTTTGGGCTTTACCAAGGAAGAATTATCAATGGTAGAAAACAAGTTATGGACTAAAATTAATGATCAGTTAAGCGAAATTCCTGATCCGCAGACATCTTCTTTAAAGCACAATTTTTTAACCGATAAAAGAAGCAAGTTGTGGGCAGCCGCTGTGTCAGGTTTTACTGTGGCAGTTGGCTTGTTGTTTTTCTATCCAAAACAAAAAAAACCTGATTTTAATGTAGCGGTTAAAGATGAAGCAACCGTTCAATTCGTCAATAATTCTGCTGCATCTCAATCAATCAATTTAAAAGATGGTAGCTATGTATTGCTGCAACCAGGTTCTGCACTTACTTTTCCCAAAGAATTTGCCCGGCAAAAGCGTGAGGTTTATTTAAAAGGGGAAGGATATTTTCAAATTAGCAAAAATCCCGCAAGGCCATTTTTGGTTTACAATAACAATACGATAACGCGTGTGGTCGGCACCAGCTTTATTATCAAAACTGATGATAAAACGCATCAAACAGAAGTTTCGGTGCAAACGGGAAGGGTAATTGTAACAGAAAATGTTGGAGAGAATATGCTCAAATCTGTGTTGTCCAAAAATGCAGAAGTTATCCTCACACCGAATCAAAAAACAACTTATAGTTCTGTACAACAACGTTTTACTACTACGTTGGTTGCTGTTCCTTTACCTGTTCTAAAACATAACGAAACTTTAATTAAAACCGATTTTGTATTTAGTGAAACACCAGTTGCAACGGTTTTGAAGGCGTTGGAAAAAACGTATGCGATAGAAATTATCGCCACAAAAGAAGTAAACGAAGCAACTTTTACAGGGGATATTAACGAGCTGAACTTGTACAATAAATTGGATTTGATTTGCCAGTCTGTTCATGCAACTTACCAGGTTTTGGGGACTAAAATTTACATCAAATAAAAAACATCAATTAAACTAAAAAAATATGAACAAAAGCATTTACAACTAAGCCTGAAATTAAAAACCGGCAATGTGGGGACATTGCCGGTGTAATAAACCTTTGCAGGTATTTCGTCCGGTAATTATTCCATTTTACGAACAAAACTTTTCAAGTTATGAAAAAAAAACGATTTGTTGCCTATTTAAAAACAACAATGAGAATTACGATTACGCAATTTTTTATTTTTGCTTTGTTTACCTGTGCAAGTGTTGCAAAACATGTAGATGCACAAAAAATACTGAACCAGCCGGTTTCTTTAAACCTAAACCAGGCGGAGATTAAAGACGTGCTTAAAGAAATACAGCACCAAACTCGTGTGGTGTTTGTTTATAGTCCTTCAGCTATTAACGCAAGCAGAAAAACTTCAATTAAAATTGATAAAATGAAGTTGGGCGATGTTTTGGAAAGCACCTTTAAACCGCTAAACATCAATTACAAAGTCATCAAAAACAAGATCCTTTTATTTAAAGAAAATGAGCCGGTAAAAGAAGCATCTACCCAAATCGGAGCGGCGGAAGCTGGTCAGGAAGCTGTAAACCAGCAAAACATCAGCGGCCGGGTAACGGATAATAAAGGGTTGCCACTTCCAGGTGTTAGTGTGCAGTTAAAAGGCACAACGCTTGGTGTTGCGACAGATATAGATGGAAAATTTACCATTGCTTCTGCTGCTGAAAGCGGAACATTAGTTTTCACTTTTGTTGGATTTGTAACCAAAGAAGTTGCCTTTACAGGAAGTTCACCAATCAACGTTCAACTGTTAGAAGATTCTAAAGAACTGAATGAAGTTGTGGTTATTGGTTACCAGGCAGTTAGAAAACGGGATCTGACCGGTGCAGTATCAGTTATCAGTCCGGAGGAATCAAACCGAGTTACTTCCAGTTCGGTTGGGGAATCATTGCAAGGCTTATCACCAGGCGTAACTGTACGGACCAGTGGTGCGCCGGGTGCAAACGCAGAAGTTGAAGTACGTGGCATAGGCAGTTATCTGTCCTCTGCTCCATTATATGTGATTGATGGAATGTTATCAGATGCCAACGTTACTATTAACAATGATGACATTGCATCTATTCAAGTACTTAAAGATGCTTCTGCCGCTGCTATTTACGGTTCGCGTGCTGCCAATGGTGTCATCATCATCACAACAAAACAAGGTAAAAGCGGGCCTCCAAAAATTACGGTTTCTGCGAAGTTTGGACAGCAGCATCTCCCCAAACAATGGGATGTAATGAATAGTAGCCAGTATGCAGCAATAAAGCGGCAACAGTATATTGGTGCTGGATTAGCCGTTCCGCCAAGTATAGCTTCCGCAACCTTTAACTCTTCGATAAACACCAACTGGCAGGATTTGGATGAGCGGACAGGTAATGACCAGAATTACAATGTGACCATTTCAGGAGGAACAAATTTTTCTAAATATCTTGTTTCGGCAAGTTATTATGATAATCAGAGCGTTTTATTGGCAAATTCCTTTAACCGTGCCAGCTTCCGCATCAATACAGAAACCAAAAAGGGCATACTTACTTTTGGCGAAAATGCCTTATTAACTAACACCAATACCCGTGTGCCTAATATTGGTAATCCGTTTTTTGATCTGCCTACATCATTGCCAACTATTCCTGTGCAAAGCAATCTGTCGATCAATTCTACTAACCTGCAAGGCTTTACTAACGGTACTATTGATCCTGCCGGTGGTCCGCAAGATATAAGCTATGCCAACAATATTCTTGCCGGTAATGTTACTAACAGTTCCTATACGAACAACGCGAAGTTGGTTGGTAATGGTTATGCACAAATACAGTTAACCAACTGGCTTTATTATAAGTTTAACATTGGTTTAGAAACCAGTTTTGATTACAACCGTGGATTTTTTAATGGAACTCCTATAAGATATGGCACACCATCAGCAGCAAGTACAGTGGGTGAGACCCGAGGCCAGTTTACTAACTTGTTAATGGAGCATACGCTTAATTTTAATAAAACCCTCGGCGTACATAATATTAATGGTGTATTTGGTTATACCCAGCAAAGAGAGCAAGGTACTTACACAGGCGGAGGACGGACTGGTTTGACATATATTGACGGCCAGTATTTAACATCTATCAATTCGGCTACCGGCTCTCCAACAGCGGCGGGCGGAACAAATACGGATTGGAAGATAATAAGTTATTTGGGCCGTGTTAATTATGGCTTCAACGATAAATATTTATTAACAGCAACCGGACGCGTTGACCAGGACTCCAGATTCGGAGCTAATGACCGTACCGGTTTCTTTCCATCAGTAGCAGCCGCATGGCGTATAAATAAGGAAAGCTTTTTTAAAGCTGATTGGGTGAATGATTTAAAGCTAAATGCTTCTTATGGTATTTTGGGTGTTAATACTATACCTCAGTTTTCAAACCAAGGCTATATTAATAATGCACCACGCGCAGTGTTAAACGGTGTGGTACAGAACGGTGCTTACCAGGCATCGCTTTTTAACCCTGATGTACATTGGGAAAGTCGGCACGAAACCAACATTGGTTTGGATGCCAGTATCTTAAATAATCGTGTAAGTATATCCGCTGCGGTTTATAGAAATGTTTCTAAAGACGCTTTGCTAATTGAGCAATTGCCTCAATACTTAGGAGCTAACAATAACCCATATATAAATGCAGGATCTATCAGAAATCAAGGTATAGAGTTCGCAGCTACTTACCGCAACAATGACCATAACTTCAAATGGAGCGTTTCGGGTAATATTACCACGATAAAAAATGAGGTTTTAAGTGTTGGAAACCAAGGTGGTGCTAATTATCTGGTACAAAATCCTGATATAACCCGTGCACAAATTGGTCATCCGATTGGATCATGGTTTGTATTGAAAGATGAAGGCTTATTCCAAAGTCAGGCCGAAATTAATGCCTATAAAAGAAGCAACGGCGATTTAATAGAACCTTTTGCAAAACCTGGCGATGTTAAATTTTACGCCAATCCAAATGGCACTGGTGCGATTAACAATAACGACCGTGTTTTTGCCGGTACTTCATTGCCAAATCTGCAAACAGGTTTACAATTTAATGTGGTGTACAAACAATTCAGTATGAATATTCAATTAGTAGGCATTTTTGGTTCTACTATATTTGATGCTGTCAGACAATCTTTGGATAGCTATCAAAATAATAATTTCCGTACAGCTATTAGTCCTTGGACTCCCACCAATACAAATACTTCTGATCCTCGTTTAGGCTTTGCAACCGATCAGGGAATTGCCAATAACAACACTTATGCAAGTTCACGCTGGTTGGAGAATGGCTCTTACGGCCGTATCCGGAATTTGGAGTTCGGTTATGCACTTCCTAAAGCTTTAGTAACGAAATGGAATGTTGATAATGCCCGGATATTTATCAGCGGACAAAATTTACTGACGGTAACCAAGTATAAAGGTTTAGACCCTGATGTAGCTGGTAATCTTTTACAGCCAGGTTACGATAACGGTGGCTGGCCGCCAAGCCGTGTATTTTCCTTAGGAATTAACTTTGGATTCTAATTTAAAGATGTAAGATAATGAAAAAAATCATAATATTATTTGTAGCAGCTATAGCATTAGGCGGCTGTCAAAAATCATTAAATATTGTTAACCCTGATGCGGTAACCACTCAGCAATTTTGGAAAACTTCGAGCGATGCGCAATTAGGTGTTAACGCTATTTATAGCACTTTGCACCGCGAAGGTTTGTCCCGCTGGAACTTTTTTGCAACCATCATACGTGCTGATGAGGGTTGGAGCAAAAGCGGAGATCCTTCCATCACCTCTAATTACGACCAGTTCGTTGTTTCCGACTATAACTATGGCAGTGTTTACAATAGTTTGTGGGGAGATAATTATTTCGGCATTAACCGGGCAAACCAGGTTTTAGATAATGTGCCAAATATTAATATGGATGCTACCCTTAAAGCGCAGTATTTAGGCGAAGCCAGATTCATGCGTGCTTTATTCTATTATCAACTGGCTATCTTTTTTGGTAATGTGCCCATTCAATTAAAATCTTCGTCACCTGCTGATAAACCAGCAACTTCATCTCAGGCTCAGGTATTTGCACAGGTTGAACAAGATTGCATTGCTGCCGCCGCTTCATTGCCTACAAGTTATACTGGCAATAGTGTAGGGCGTGCTACCAAAGGGTCTGCTAATGCATTATTGGCCAAAGCTTACATGCAGCAACGCAACTATCAGGCTGCATTAGCTCCATTGCAGTCAGTTGTACAAAGTGGCCTTTATACTTTAATGCCTAATTATCAGGATAATTTCCTAACAACTACTCCAAATAACCAGGAGTCGGTTTTTGAATTTGGTAATGCCCTCAATCCAAACGATACCCATGATGATGATACAGATCAGGGTGCAAAGGACAACTTAAACTACGGTTCATCTTTACCACCGTTTTTTGCTCCGCCACAACTTGGGTTTACCGATGGTGAAGCAAGACGCTGGCCAATAGCCGAATTTCAAAAAGAGAAAACAACTACGGGCGGCAGAGATCCACGTTTGGCTGTTACGCTTCTATTTGATTCAGCAGATGTACGCGGGCCAAATTTTACATTGATCTATGGGCAAACTTTTGCATCCAGATACGGTACAACAAATGTTGCCAACGATAATTTTGTATGGTTTGCTAAACTGCTTGATTATAACAATGGTACTGCAGCCGCTCCCGGTAATTTTGAAATTTTTCACTCACCTAATGACTATCGGTTTATACGGTATGCCGATGTATTGCTGATGTATGCAGAATGTTTAAATGCAACAGGAGCCACAACCAATGCCTATCAATATGTAGATATGGTAAGGAGAAGGGCAGGACTTGCAGCTTTATCAACTGTAATGCCGGGATTAAACCAAGCCCAGTTTCTTACGCAATTAAAGCATGAAAGAATAACAGAATTAACAGGCGAAGGCCATCGTTGGGATGATTTGGCTCGTTGGGGCGATTTAGGTCCTGCTTTAGCTTCGAGAGATGCCGGATTTAAAAACTTTGTGGTAGGTAAAAATGAATTTTTTCCTATTCCGCAAAGGGAAATCGACGTCAATCCAAACCTCAAACAAAACCCGGGTTATTAATATAAATAGATACTTCTTTTAGCAGCATAAAATTAAGTTGCTAAAAGAAGTATTGATCATCATACTGTTTTTATCAACATAAAAACCGCATCCTGTTATTCAAATTTATGAAGATTAAAAATCGATTTTTAACTAGCATCCTGTTCTCTTTTATTGTAATTTCATGCAGTAAAAAAACAGATACCGGCGTAATTGGTAATGGTAGCACAACTCCAACTACACCTGTTAGTACTGCCGCTACTTTTAGCAATCCTTTATTGTCCAGCGGCCCGGATCCCTGGGTTACTCAAAAAGACGGTACTTATTATTTTACCAGAACTTTTGGTGATCGTATTTCCATCTATCCAACCACAAAAATGTCTGCTTTAGGCAGTGCTTTGCCGCAAACCGTTTACACGCCTCCTTCCAACGGTATTGCTTATTCAAGGGATATTTGGGCACCCGAAATCCATTATCTGCAAGGCAAATGGTATATATATTTTGCTGCGGATGACGGAAATGACGTAAACCACCGGATGTATGTGCTCGAAAGTACAGGAGCAACACCCATTTCAACCTATACTTTTAAAGGCCAGTTAAAACCAACTACCGATAAGTGGGCAATTGACGGAACGATTTTAAATTACAACAATCAGCTTTATCTGGTTTGGTCTGGCTGGCAAGGCGATAATACTCCTGGAACACAACAACTTTATATTGCTAAAATGAGCGATCCTTTTA
Source organism: uncultured Mucilaginibacter sp. (assembly GCA_964657505.1). GTDB lineage: Bacteria > Bacteroidota > Bacteroidia > Sphingobacteriales > Sphingobacteriaceae > Mucilaginibacter_A. Next base: position 17,519 of record CAZZVO010000012.1, on the reverse strand, counting down.
CCATTTCTGGTGATCGTGTTATGATTTCTCAGGGTGATTATGCCTGGGAAAAATCAGGAAGCAGCGTAAATGAAGCACCAGAAGCTTTAATAAATCCGCAGGGAAAAGTTTTCCTGACTTATTCTGCCAGCAGTTGTTTTACAGATAATTATACTTTAGGGCTGCTTACTTTAAAAGATGGTGCCGACCCGATGGTTGCTGCTAATTGGACAAAATCTGCAACGCCTGTGTTTAGTTCCAATGCTACCAATGGTGCTTATGGTCCTGGCCATAATGGTTTTTTTACTTCGATAGACGGAACGGAAAACTGGATCATTTATCATGCTAATTCTTCTGCTGGTTTGGGTTGCGGTGATACACGTAATCCAAGGATACAGAAGTTTACTTGGAACGCTGATGGTACACCTAATTTTGGCACACCAGTAAGTATTTATGTTAAATCAGCAGTACCGGCAGGTGAACAATAAATTATTGATTTCTATTTAGATGAAAAGAAAACTTCTGTTATTGATACTGTTTTTATCGGTACTTTTTAAGGTTTGTTCGGCACAAAAACAGGGAACTTTTACCAATCCTTTGCTGCCTTCGGGAGCTGATCCTTACAGCTTTTATAAAAACGGTTATTACTATTACACCAATACTTTGCAAGACAGTTTGGTGCTTTGGAAGACCAAAAACTTAGCCGATTTAAAGACAGCCGAACATAAAACCATTTGGATTCCGCCTGCCGGAACTGCTTATTCTAAAGAGATTTGGGCACCGGAGTTTCACTTCATCAAAGGGAAATGGTATGCTTATTTTGCTGCTGATGATGGCAATAATAACCATCACCGAACTTATGTTTTAGAAAATACTTCTACCGATCCGTTTAAAGGCAAATGGGTTTTAAAAGGAAAAGTTGCTGCTTCGATTGATAAATGGTCGATCGACAGTGATGTATTTTTTCAGAATGGCCAGCAATATATGATTTGGGCAGGCTGGGAAGGTGATGTAAACGGACAACAAAACATCTACATTGCTAAAATGAAAAATCCCTGGACGATTAGCGGGAAACGGGTGAGGATTTCGTCCCCGCAATATGCGTGGGAAGAGAACGGAGATTTGCACGATCCAAATAATCCGCCTCACGTTAATGTAAACGAAGGTCCGCAATACTTGAGACACGGCAACAAGATTTTTATTATTTATTCTGCAAGCGGTTGCTGGACAGACTTTTATGCTTTAGGATTGCTCACGGCTTCTGCAAAAAGCAATTTGCTCAATCCTGCTTCCTGGAAAAAATCGCCTCAACCAATATTTAAGCAGTCACCGGAAAATGGCGTTTATGCGCCCGGCCATAATTCCTTTTTTAAATCTCCGGATGGAACGGAGGATTGGATTTTATATCACGCCAATTCTGAACCAGGACAAGGTTGCGGACGAGACAGATCGCCACGGGCACAAAGGTTTACCTGGAATAAAGATGGAACACCTCATTTTGGAACGCCGGTGAAAGTAGGAACACCAATTTCCATCCCGTCAGAAAAGAAATGAAAAAAATATAATAGCCAATAATGAATTTATATCGATAAAAACAGCATGAGCATTAAAAAGAATTTTCGAATTATTTTATTCCTGCTTTTCGCTGGGATACAAGTATCTGCACAAAAAACACCGGTAAAAACAGCATCGGTTTGGCCGGCAGAGAAAGCAAACACTTGGTACGCGCAACACAAATGGCTTTCGGGTGCGGATTATATTCCGGCGACGGCTATTAATCAACTGGAAATGTGGCAGGCAGATACTTTCGACCCAAAAACAATTGACAAAGAGTTAGGCTGGGCAGAAGGAATTGGCTTCAATACCATGCGCGTTTTCCTACACAGTTTGGCTTGGAAACAAGATCCCGAAGGTTTTAAAAAGCGGGTAGATCAGTTTTTAACCATTGCAGAAAAACATCATATACAACCGTTATTCGTTTTTTTTGATGATTGCTGGAACAAAATTCCTCAAATTGGCAAACAACCGGAACCTAAAACGGGCATTCATAATTCCGGCTGGATGCAAGATCCTGGTCAGCCAGCATCTGCAAATCCGGCTAATTTCCCTGAGCTTGAAAAATATGCAAAAGATGTGATGACGCATTTCGCCCACGATAAACGCATTTTGATGTGGGATTTATACAATGAACCCGGCAATTCTGGCAAAAACGATACTTCACTACCACTCTTAACCCAGATTTTTACCTGGGCAAAAGAAGTAAACCCCGATCAGCCCGTTAGTGCAGGGATTTGGGCTTGGGATTTTGAAAAACTAAACCAGTTCCAGATCACGCATTCTGATGTAATTACCTATCACGATTACGAAGAACCGGCTATGCATTTGCGTGTAATCCAATTATTAAAAGCTTTCGGGCGGCCAGTAATATGCACCGAATACATGGCACGGGTGCGCAACAGCCGTTTTTCCAACATTATGCCTTTGTTAAAAAGTGAGAATGTTGGAGCCATTAATTGGGGTTTTGTTGAAGGTAAAACGAATACCATTTACGCTTGGGACACGCCAATGGCACAAGGCGGACAACCGATAGAATGGTTTCACGATATTTTCAAACCTGATGGCACTGCTTACCGGCAAGACGAAATAGAACTCATCAAAAAACTTAATGGCGTTAAATAAACGGTTTTAACAAATACCGGAAGCTGATAAAACAAGAAAGTCCTGCTAAATTTAGCAGGACTTTCTTGTTTTTGTAGTAGATTATACATTGGATATAATCCAATCTATAATCTGTTAGCGTTTAGATTACGGTTGTTTGTACCGGTGATATTTTTCCTAAGCGGACTATCTTCAATTCGTTCAACAATCTGCTTTTCAATTCTTTATCAAAAAGTTTAGTCAGTTTATTTATAGATGCTTTGTTACTTTTCATGTGCTTTGTTTATACTGTATATTAATACTATTTGTTGCTTGTTTTCTTAGGCTTATCGATGTGGTCTTTTTCTGTTAAATTATTTTTTCTCCTTTTAGCTTCGTTTACTTGCCGGGTAAATTGCTCTTCATCCCTTTCATCACTTGGTTTTTCTGGGTTTAACGGGTCTTCCCAGTCTTTTTCTTCCTGGTTTTCGTCTGGGATGCTGTTTTTAGTGGCCATTTTTTCCGTCAAGTTTATAACTGTTGTTAAAGATAGTGCCAGGCTTTTGCTTTCAAAAATAAATGTTGGTAAAAGCTAAACGATGTTTATAACTTCTAAACGAAAAAAAAGGAACTGTCTGATAACCAACGGAAAAATAAATTTCCATCCGTTTTAAATTTTTGCTTTAGTTGAAGTGAAAATTTAAGTGTTTCGGAGAGTTGGATAGAATTTAATTCACTTTTAAATTTAACTGTACAGTTTTTCTAAAAGCTAAGTGTGTTAAAAGCGCTGCAACAGATAAGGTGAGGCCGACTGTAGTTACGCCATACCAATGCCAGGTGTTCCAAACTAAGCTGGCTAAAAAAGTTCCGGTTGCGCCACCTAAAAAATAGGAAACCATGTAAACGGTATTTAACCGGTTGCGTGCTTCTGCCGAAAGGGAAAAGATGGTGGTTTGGTTGGAAATATGTGTGGCTTGCACACCCAGATCAAGCAAAATAACACCGATAATTAATCCGGCAAGGCTTCGGCCTGAAACAAAAAAGATGATGTAGGAAACAACGATCAGCAAAATAGAGTAAGTGGTAACGTTGTACGGGTTTGATTTATCGCTGATGCGGCCCATAAAAACTGCACCGAGCGCACCAAAAGCACCAACTAAGCCAAACAGTCCGGCTGCCTCGCTGCCCAGATTAAATTGTGGCTGCCGAAGCAGGAAAACTATTGTAGTCCAAAAAGCACCGAAACAGGCGTAACACAAAGCGCCGCGCAATGCCGCCATCCGTAACAAAGGTTCTGTGCGGGTTAGGGTAATGAGCGAGCGCATTAACTCCGAATAACTGCCTTTGTATTGCGGCTGGATTTCGGGCAAAAGAAAATAAATAATCACCCATAAAAGAAGCATCAGCCCGGCGGCAATCATAAACATCACGCGCCAGCCAAAATGTGCTGCAATGTATCCGCTGATTGTCCTCGAAAGTAAAACACCAATCAGCAAACCACTCATAATAAAACCTACCGTTTTTCCCCTTTCTTCCGGTTTGGATAGGTGTGCCGCCATCGGAATAATCAATTGTGCAACGATAGAAGTGAAGCCAATCAGGAAGCTGGCGATCAGCATCACCATAAAACTTGGCGCAAATGCAGCGAGGAGCAAGGCAATAATGATGGCACCAAAATCAAACATCATCAGCTTTTTACGTTTCAGCATATCGCCAAGCGGAACCAGCAACAGCAAACCCAAAGCATAACCTATTTGCGTTAACATGGCTACGTTTCCGGCTTTACCGCTGCTGATTTTGTAAGTATGCGCAATATCGTCCAGCAAAGGTTGGTTGTAATAAATGTTGGCTACCACCAGTCCGGTTGCAACCGTCATCACCCATAAAGTAAGTTTATTTATTCCTGGGTTTGCTTCGGGTGGATCAGTTTTATTCATGGCAGGTTAACAATTATTTGTCATGAAGTTTTGTAAAAAACAGGATGCTTCTTTTATGAGGGTAAAGTTTTTACCCGATAAAAGAAGCATCAGCATAAAAAGCTAAAAGAAATAATGCGGAAATGTTAATTCAACAAACGGTTAGTAAAACGCACTTTAATGCCCAACTGGAAGTTCTTGATGATCTTGAAAATCTCTTTCAAAGTCGCTTCTTCGATTGTGGTTAAGTTGTTGATATGAATATAATTATCAGGTTCTGATTTTTGGTGGATGATCTGGTTGGCCTGATTTTTTAAACGCATACTCATTAAAAAGTAATAGGATTGCGTTAACTCCATAAATTCGGTTTCTGTAAAAACCCCGATTTGTTGCAACGCTTTTAGCCTTTCGCCGGTGTTTACTTCAAAAACACGATTTTTTAACGCATAAATCCGAACCAGGTCCACAATGGGTGTCATCGCTTTTTTTATGTCGAAAACTTCAAGATTGTCTCGTGTGATGGTTCGGATATTCCTGAAAAAAGTAAGCGGTGGTTCGTATTGCAAAGCGTTGTTGGCCATGTGGAAAAACACTTTTTCCATTGGTTTTTTTAATGCTTCATCTAAAAACGATTTCAAGTCGTTCATGATCGAAACATCACCATAAATAAAACGGCAATCAAAAAAAGTAGAAAAATTGATGATGGTTTCGGGCACAGATTCTTCCATCCATTCGGTGTAATTGCGTTTCCAATGCGACAAAGAATGCGTCCATTTCGGATTTTTCGCCATAAATCCGCCGGTGCAAAAAATAAAACCGATGGTGTTTAAACGTTCGGAAACAATATCTGCAAAAGTTAAAAAATATGCGCGCACCAGTTCGCGGTGTTCATTGGCTTTATCCTCGTAAATAATGGCGTTGTCTTGGTCGGTTTTTAAACTTTGTTCTTTGCGCCCTTCGCTGCCCAAAGCCATAAAAACAAATTTAGCTGGCGGCGTGCCCAGTTCGGCGATGACGGATTCGATCAATTTCAAAGTAATCGTATCGGCAATAGTTGTAATTACCTGGTTTACAATTTCTGCGTTTACGCCGCGGTCCAACAACTGAGTAACAAACATCGGCACGCGCTGCCATTTTTGTTTGAGTTCGGTTACAGACGAAGCCGATTTTACCGATTGGATAAACACTAACGGCGATTGCGCCTGTTCGCTCAGTAACTTATTGCGACTTAAAAAACCGATGTGTTTTCCGTTTTCTTCGGTTAACAGGTAACGGGTTTTGGTGCGGAACATCATCAAAAGTGCTTCGTAAACATAAGCTTGCGTGCTGATGGAAACAATCGGGTTGTCCATTACGCTGCTGATGGCTGTGCCGGCATCAATTTGTTTGGCCACTACATTGTCCCTGATAGTCATGTCGGTTACGTAACCTACAATCTTTTCCTGCCCGTCGCGCACAAAAAGGCAGCTTACTTTGGCTTGTGCCATTTTTGCTGCCGCCAAAAAAATAGGCGTATCATAAGTGCAGGAAATAATATCGCGTTGTTCTATATCGGTGATTTTCTTCGAATAAACCTGATCCGAAGCCACGTGGTTTTCTGCAAAAGAGGCCGGGTTTTTAAAAAAATTAGCAAACTCGTCGTTCATCATCCTTCTGCCAAAATCGATCATGAAAAATTGGAAAAAAGTATCAAACGTTTGGCAAAGTGCTTTAAAAGTTTTCCTGGGGAGGAAGTAAACCACGGTACCTTCCCTGGCAATAACCGTCCGTAAAGAACGGTTGCGGTTTAGCAGGATGGACTGGCCGCCAAAACAGAAACCTTCGCGGTGGTTTTCTACCAGCCGCATGGCGTGTAAATTATCGTAAAAAAAAGATTCGTACTCGCCGGAAACGATAATATCCACACCTTTCATCTTCGTAATTTCCTGCTGATAAATTACGGTTTCTTTGCTGTAGGTTATCTTTTGCAGTTGTTCTGCGGTACTGGCTAAAGCTTCCGGTGGCAGTAAATTAAATGGCTCTGTTTTTTTAAGAAATTCAAGTTGTTCCACGGTAAGTAAATAAAATGATCAGTAAAAGAAGTATCAGCACCACAACCACCCATCCAATCAAACGGTTAAATGGATGTTCATAGTTTTTTAATGAATGCTGTTTTGTGATATATTCTTCATCAATTTCGCCTTTTTTTATCAGTTCAAAAAAACATTCTGCCGTTGCGGCAGCGTCGTTTAAAGCATTATGCTGGTGTAGCAAAGGTTTGTCGAACAAAAGCTGATATAGATCGCCCAAGCGTAAATATTTGTGCTGCGGGTTGCTGCCCATTCTTTTGGTGGCAATCATGGTGCAAAACGAATTGAGGTTTACAGCCGGGTTTTCTACGCCCGAACGAAAAAAATCGGCACTGATCACATGGAGGTCCAGTTCCATAAAATGCCCGACCAGCAAAGGTTTGTAGAATTCGATATCCTGGGCCAGCAGTTGCATTACTTCGTGCCGGGGCTTGCCGTGCTCTTTTAAAAACTCGGGTGTGATGCCGTGGATGTTAAGCGCAGCAGGGGTAATTTTGAAATCGTTGTTGTTGATGTAATGGTTTTCCTGCTTGATGAATTGACCATCGGGATGATAAATTAACCAGGAAACCTGGACAGAAAAAGGCCAGTTATTAACTTTAGAATAAGGTGCTTTCCATTTTTTAGGTAACCCGGAAGCTTCAGTATCAATAAAAAGCAGGTTATCTGTCACAGCAAAAAATCATTCTCATTAGGTAATTATTCGGTGCCTAAAATTACAACGATTTATGATAATGACGAATATTATTGCCGGTAAAAACAGTATCAGGAATTTTTGGAGAGGGAAGGGCAGCGAAACCATCGCGTAGATCAAAATGAGATGGCTTTACGTTTGGGCACGGTTTGCCCAGGTTAGGTTTTGTAATTAACGGAAGGTGCAAATTTCTACACGCGAAAACGTTTCATTGGTCTTCGTGCCGGCGAATCGCTAAAAAAAGCTTTCTTTTCAAAAACCTGTTACAGGGATAATGATACCCTAAAAACAGTATTTTAATTAATTGGCCTGTTTTAGCTGCTCGGTTTCGTGTTCTGCTTGGTAATATGTTGTTTTTTCTACAGCGGTATAAAAATCAACTGTGTTGTCGTCATATCCCTCATTGACAGCAGGAAGTTTTGCGGTCCCGGTTTGTACCAAAAAGATAACAAAATTTACCACACTTGAAATAGCGATTAAAGCGATCATAATTCTAAAATAATTTGTTAAACAATAGGTTATCAGGGCAAGAATTCCTAAAAGTAAAATTGAATAAAAGTAATCCGACTTCTTCATGAATCTCAGGCTGTAGGAAAGTTATACGGGTTTGTTTTCAGTAGGTTACAGTGGATATATCAGAAAAATTGAATTGCTTTAAACCGTTTTTTCTGTAGAAATAACATTGCTTTTACCGCTATAAAAACAGTATTCACTTGCAGCAAAAAACCTGTTATTTTTCAATGGTGACAGATATTGTTTTTTGATGAAAATTGTCTGGAAACTCTAACTTTTTTTAATAAATTTATTTTTTAAAAAACCAGGCCATGAACCTTAAACCATCACATTTTTTAATCCTGTTGGCGGCTTGCTTGCTGCGAACAACTGTCGGTTTTGCCACCGACCCGCATTTGCCCGAAGGCTATTTTTGGAAAAAGTTACCCAACGGATTAGAAGTTGTGGTGATCGAAAACAAGAAAGTGCCGTTAACAACCATAGAAATTGCCGTAAAAAACGGAGCTTACACAGAAGGACCGGAATACAGCGGACTTTCGCACTTGTTCGAGCACATGTTTTTTAAAGCGAACAAAGATTATCCAACACAGGAAAAATTTTTAAAACGTACACAGGAATTAGGTGCGATCTGGAACGGCACAACAGACGTAGAACGCGTTAATTATTTTTTTACGTTTGATAAGGACAGTTTGAACGCCGGGCTGAAGTTTATGAACGCCGCCATCCGTTTTCCAATTTACCGCGAAGAGGACATGAAAAAGGAGCGGCCGGTTGTTGATGGCGAGTTCCAACGTGCCGAAAGTGATCCTGGTTTCCAGCTTTGGTTTGAATCGCAGAAGTATTTATGGGGAGACCAAATTACGAGGAAGAACCCAATCGGTATCCACGAAATTATCAACACGGCAACGCCTGAAAAAATGATGATCATCAAAGATAAATACTACGTGCCCAATAACAGTTTGCTCACGATTTGCGGCGATGTAAACCACGAAGATGCCTTTAAAATGGCCGAAACTATTTTCGGCGGTTGGGCCAGCAGTGGCGAGGATCCGCAGAAAAAATATCCAATCCCGCCGTTTAAGCCGCTAAGCAAACCTGCTTATTTTGTCAAAGAATCTTCCATTGCCGAAACACCTTATATGATGTTTTCCTGGCAAGGCCCGTCTGCCGGAACAGATTCTGCCGCAACTTTGGCTGCTGATGTTTTTTCGACGATTGTCGGCTTAAATTCATCAAAATTACAACAAGCGTTAGTAGACAAAGGCTTGGCTACCAATGCTTCTATTGGTTATTCAACCGCACGTTATACCGGGCCAATTGAAATGGACATCGTTCCAAACCCAACCAAATTAAAGGAGTGTTTTAATGAAGTAAACCGGCAAATTGCCCTTTTCGCCAATCCGGATTATTACACGGACCAGCAGTTAGAAGATGCCAAAGCGATTTTGCTGCGCAACGATATCCGCAGAAAAGAAAAACCTTCCAGTTTGCCAAGTCAGTTGAGTTACAATTGGTGCAGCACATCGCTGGATTATGCAACCGACCTGGAAAAAAACTACCAAAAAGTAACGCGGGCAGATATTAAAAGATACCTCAATACTTATATTTTAAAAAAGCCGGTTGTGGCTGGTATCGTTCTAAATGCTGCCTTAAACAAGCAAGCTGCCGTTTCTTCCTTTTTTGTTGCGCCTTAAACCTTCCCAAATAAAATCAAACATGAAAAAAAATATAGTCGTGCTGTTTTTAACCGGTTGGTTATTTACTTCGGCACAAGCCCAAAAACCAGCTTATGAAATGATGGTTGATGGCGTAAAAGTAATTGTACAGCCCAGCGGCAACGAGATTGTAGAAGTGCAGACCATAATTAAAGGTGGCGTGCAAAATTATCCGGCGGAGAAAGCCGGGATAGAATCTTTGGCATTATCAGCCTTAACCGAATGCGGCACAAAAAACGATGATAAAAACAGCTTCAAAAACAAGCTGGACAAAGTTAGCGCGCAGGTTTACGGTTACACCACGAAAGACTACGCAGTTTACCGGATGAACTGTATTAAAGGCGATTTCAACACCGTTTGGCCGCTTTATACCGATGCTTTAACCCAGCCTCGTTTTGACGAAAAAGAATTTGCAAGGGTAAAACAAGACGCGATTACCAATTTGAAAGCACAAAACTCGCAACCAGATGCAGCTATTAATAAGTTTGCAGAAGAAGTTGCTTTTGCCGGCCGCGACTACGCAAAAGACCCGATGGGCACGGTTACTTCGCTTCAAAGCTTTACCGCTGCCGATACAAAAGCTTACTACCAATCCATTTTAACGCGAAGCCGGATGGTGGTTGTGGTTGTAGCCGATCTGGACAAAGCCGACATTGAAAGTAAAGTAAAGTCAATGTTGGATGGCATTAAGCCTGGTGCTTCTTTTACCCTTAAAAAATCTTCGTTCCGTATTTATAAAAATACTTTCACGGCAACGCCGAAAGAGTTGGCCACCAATTATATTGAAGGCATTACCAGCGGACCGCAGCCCGGCACACAGGATTTTAATGCTTTCCAGGTAGCGATGCGCATTTTTTACGATAAACATTTTTTAGATGTTCGCACCAATAATGGCTTGTCTTATGCACCGGCAGCTTATTTTAGTGGTGGTGCTACAGCTTCTGCGCGCTTTGTAGTTTCTACCACGCAGCCCGATGCTTATATTAAAGTGTTTGATAAATTAGTTGATAAAGTTAAAACCCAAGGTTTTAACAATGAAGAAGTTAAGGATATGAAAACAACTTATCTTTCCCGTTTTTATTATCAGCAGGAAACTAACATGGCCCAGGCATCTTCCATTGCAGCAAACGAGGTTTTGCACGATAATTGGAAACGCGCTTTAACCTTGGCAGATGATGTAAAAAAATTAACGCCTGATGAGGTAAACAATGCTTTTCGCAAATACATCGGCAACATCAGTTGGGTTTACCAGGGCGACCCGAAAAAGGTAGATCAGATTTTATACATTAACGGAACGATCAGGCGGCCAGAAAATCCGGTTAGTCATTAATGCTTCTTTTATGGCATAAAAAACGCGTTCCGGTTTTTCGGGACGCGTTTTTTTGGGTGCTAAAAGAAGTATCGTTTACGCTGCATCAACCGAATCATAAATCAAAACCTTTTCCCACAAATGGCTGCACTGCTTTACAAAAGCTTCGTGGGTAGGGTGGATTTGATAACTTTCCTGATCTTGCAAATTGTTAAAAATCAACAGTAAAGAAAAATCATACGAAGTATCGATAACCGGCCGGTTGGTGGTTGCCGGAACACCAATATGGATACTTATTTTAGGTTGAACGGCTGCTAAAGTTTGAAGTCCTTTTAACAAATCCTCCCGATCGGCATTGCTGATTTTATTTTTCAGCCAGAAGAAAACGTGGTGTGTAAACATGGGTTTTATGAATTAAATAACAAGTTTAGATTGATTTATGCAATGCTTCTTTTACCGGTATAATTCGGTAAATCTTTACGCCAAAACCTTTTTCCAACTAACCAAATCACCGATAATCTTTTCTAAATCATCCGCCTGAACACGTTCCTGAACCATCGTGTCGCGGTGACGGATTGTTACCGTATTATCTTCTAAAGTTTGATGATCTATGGTGATACAAAATGGCGTTCCAATCGCATCCTGACGGCGGTAACGTTTACCAATCGAATCTTTTTCGTCGTACTGCAAATTGAAATCCAGTTTAAGCTTATCCATAATCTCGCGCGCTTTCTCAGGCAAACCATCTTTTTTGGTTAAGGGAAGCACAGTTGCTTTAATTGGCGCCAAAGCAGGAGGAAATTTCAATACAATGCGACTGTCTTTTTTATCGCCATCACTTAAATCCTGTTCTTCGTAAGCGTTGATCAGCGTTAACAAAAACATGCGGTCTAAACCGATCGAAGTTTCGATCACATACGGCACATAACTTTGTTTTTCTTTGTCGGTTTCCTGCGGATCGAAGAAACGCAATTTCTTGCCGGAGAATTTTTCATGCTGAGAAAGATCAAAATCCGTGCGGCTATGGATTCCTTCAACTTCCTTAAATCCAAACGGAAATTCAAACTCAATATCCGTAGCAGCGTTGGCATAATGCGCCAATTTTGTATGATCGTGGAAACGGTATTTTTCGGGAGAAGTTCCCAAAGCTAAATGCCATTTTAAACGTGCCGCTTTCCAGTGAGCAAACCATTCCATTTCGGTTCCCGGTTTGATGAAAAACTGCATTTCCATCTGCTCAAATTCACGCATTCGTAAAATAAACTGACGGGCTATGACTTCATTTCTAAATGCTTTACCAATTTGTGCAATACCAAAAGGGATTTTCATCCGGCCGGATTTCTGTACATTTAAAAAGTTAACAAAAATTCCCTGCGCTGTTTCCGGTCTTAGATAAACTTGGTCAGAACCTTCTGCCATAGCACCAAATTGCGTGTTGAACATCAGGTTGAACTGACGAACTTCCGTCCAGTTGCGAGTGCCGGAAACCGGATCAGCAATTTCATGCTCTTCAATCAGTTCTTTTAATCTTGAAAAATCTTCGGCTTTCAAAGCATCGTCCATTGCTAATTGCAACGTTTCAGCTTTATCGGTTTTGCCTTCTTTGTCGTATTTCGCAATCTTATCTTCCAGTAACTGATCGGCGCGATAACGTTTTTTAGAATCCTTGTTATCAATCATCGGGTCGTTAAAACCGGCCACATGTCCGCTGGCTTCCCAAATTTTTGGGTGCATAAAAATAGCAGAATCGATACCTACAATATTTTCATTTAACTGCACCATGGCTTTCCACCAATAGGTTTTGATGTTGTTTTTTAGCTCGGCACCATATTGTCCGTAATCATAAACGGCACTCAGTCCATCATATATTTCGCTGGACTGGAACACAAAACCGTATTCTTTAGCGTGGGCGATCACGTTTTTAAAAAGCTCGTCGTTGTTTTTACTCATAACGGGGGCAAAGATGAGAAAATCCATGTATTTTTGTGTATCAAGCAATCATCAAAGCCATGAATGAAAAAGAACTTTTGAGCAGAATTACCATCAATCCCGAGATCTGCCATGGTAAACCAACGATTAGAAATAAAAGATATATGGTAGAAGTAATTTTGGATTTACTTTCCTCCGGAATGACTAATCAGGAAATTTTAGAAGATTACTCCGAACTGCAAGAAGAGGATATTTTAGCTTGTTTGGCTTTTGCAGCAAAATTACTTCGGGTGAAATTTGTTTCAGCAGTTCTTACATGAAATTTTTGGTTGATGCACAGCTTTCGCCATTATTATGTGAAATATTGAAGCAAAAAGGTTATGATACTAAACATGTAAGAGAACTAATGATCGGAACGCTTACTCCAGACAGTATTGTTATGGATTCCGCTGATCAGGAAAATCGTGTAATGGTTACTAAAGATTATGATTTTTATTATGCACATATTATGTACAAAAAACCGTCTAAGCTTTTGCTGATAACAATTGGTAATACTAAAAACCGAATATTGTTTGATTCAATCAGAGACAATTTAGCTTTGATAGAATCTCTTTTTGAGAATTATGATTTTTTGGAACTGAATTCTGAAGGAGTTGTAATTCGTGAAATTTGAATCAAATACAAAGTTCTTTTTAAATTTAAAGAAGATTTCTCCTATCGTCGAAATGACAGTTGATAGCCGAAAACTGATTTCTAAAAGCTAATCATGAGCATCCAAGTCCAAAACCTATCCAAAACCTACGGTACGCAAAAAGCCGTTGATACCATTTCCTTCTCCGCAGAACCTGGAAAAGTATTAGGTTTTCTCGGTCCGAACGGTGCCGGAAAATCGACCACGATGAAAATCCTGACTTGCTTTATCCCGCAAACATCCGGCGTGGCAACAGTTAATGGTTTTGATACGGTAAAAGAAGCATTGCAAGTGCGCCAGCAAATTGGCTATTTGCCCGAAAGTAATGCCTTGTACCAGGATTTGTATGTGAAAGAAGCGTTGGGCTTTGTAGCATCGATCCATAAAATTGATCAACCCGAAATGCGCATTGCGGAAGTAATTGAGCAAACCGGTTTAGGTCCGGAACAGCGAAAAAAGATCGGTCAATTAAGCAAAGGTTACAAGCAACGCGTTGGTTTGGCGCAAGCTATTCTACATAATCCTCAGGTTTTGATTTTGGATGAACCAACTTCCGGCCTCGATCCAAACCAATTAATCGGAATTAGAAGTTTGATTAAAGAACTCGGCAGGAACAAAACCGTTATTCTCTCCACACACATTATGCAGGAAGTGGAAGCGATTTGCGATCAGGTAATTATCATCAATAAAGGAAAAATTGTAGCCGATGATGTCCTTTCAAATCTATATCTTCAGCATCAAAATCAGTCGTTGGAACAAATTTTTATCAACATAACCAATTGATGGCAAGTATTTAAAGGAAAAAGTAGTGCTTTTAACGCAAAAAAGTATCTTTTTCAGTTTGTAATCCGTACAAATTTGTGAACCGGACGAAAACAGCTTTTTAAAAAAGAAAGCATAAAAACTGAAACGCTTTCCAAGTTTTTTTCTGTCCATAATCGCAATTTATGAAAATGAAAAAATTATTTTTAATGTTCGTCCTTGTTGCAGTAGTTGCTTCCACGGTTTCTGCACAACGCAAAAGCACCCGAAAAAAGCACTCACCGCCACCGGTAAAATTTAGTGTTGGTTTAGAATTGGGTATCCCAACTGGTGATGCCCGAAATGCTTACAGCATTGGTTTTGGTGGTTCTGGTAAGATAGAAATACCAGTTGCGCCGCAAACCTTTTTTACAGCTACGGCAGGTTATACCAGTTTTTATTTGAACGAAAATATCAGAAACGTATATCGCGCTGTTGGTATATCTGTAGAACCAACGGGTTTTGTACCTTTAAAAGTGGGTGTAAAATATTATTTCAGTCCGATTTTTTATGGTGAAGGCGAAATTGGAGCAGCTATTGGTACCAATAAAGGTTCCAGCACTGCTTTTGCTTACGCACCCGGAATCGGTGTTTCTTTGCCAGTTGTTGGACGAAAAGCGGTCGACATTGGTTTCCGTTTCGAAGGCTGGGCTTACAATTATAATTTTAACCAGGTTGCTTTTCGCGTGGCTTATAAGTTTTAATTGAGGTACGGTGAGAGGTTTGAGCCACGAATATAAATTATTAACAACAGGCATTTTTGTTCACCTCAAACCTCTCAGCCCAAACCTATTCACTCCGCAAACTCTTCACCGGATTGGCTAATGCTGCTTTTATCGATTGAAAACTGATGGTAATAAGTGCAATCAAAACCGCCAGCAATCCTGATAAAGCAAAAACCCACCAACAGATTTGGATGCGGTAAGCAAAATCCTGCAGCCATTTTTGCATAGTAAAATAAGCAAGCGGCGAAGCAATCACCAAAGCCAGTAAAACTAGTTTCAAAAAATCTTTCGATAATAACGCCGTAATTTGTGCAATCGAAGCACCTAAAACTTTGCGGATACCGATTTCTTTAGTGCGTTGTTGTGCCATAAAAGTAACCAAACCAAACAAGCCTAAACAGGCAATCAAAATGGTTAGTACGGTGAAAATTAGTAAGATAGTTCCTTGCTTTTGTTCTGCCTGATATTGTTTGGCAAAGTTCTGGTCTAAAAAATGATAATCGACCGGATGTTCTGCATCGAACTTTCGGTACGTTCTTTCTATAAATTGTAATGCTTCTTTTATGCCACTTTTATTGATGCGGACGTACAGATTGTCTTTCTCTTTTGGCACGGGCGGCAAATGCAAGACCAGCGGTTCAATTTTATGTTGAAGTGAAAAAATATTAAAATCTTTAACAACACCTACAACTTGGAAAAATAATGGATTGCCTTTTTCAATTACACCATCTTGTATTTTTTTTCCAATTGCATCTTTCCATCCTGCGTCTTTGATAAAAGTTTCATTTACAACTACAGATTGTGATTTGTCTGTTGACATATCTTGTGCAAAATTCCGTCCTTGCAAAAGCTTAATTTGGAGTGTTGGAATGAAATCTTCATCGATCATAAAAGAATCACCGATGCGCGGTTTTGTATCCATTTTTCCATTTCTTTCAATGAAATAACCGGTTTTTCCAATGTCATTGTTTCCAATTGGATTACTTGCCGAAGAAACACTTTCGATCAATGGGTTTTGCAAGAGTTGTTGTTTTAAAGCATCAATGTTGTTGCGGACTTCCTTGTTGTGGATGTGGAAAGTAAGCACCTGGTCTTTGTTAAAACCTAAATCTTTTTTAGAAACAAACTGCAATTGCTGATAAATAAGGAAAGAACCGGCAATCATGGCAATGGTAATTATAAACTGAAAAGTAACTAAGAGTTTTCGGAAGAAAAGATTACCGCTTTGACTGCCCAATTGTCCTTTTAAAGCAGGGATTGTACGGAAACCAGAAAGGAACAACGCCGGATAAATGCCGCTTAAAGCTCCCGCAAACAAAGAAAACACCGATAAAAGAAGTATCGTTTCCCAAACGCCAAACCGCCAAACGCTCAATTCTTTTCCGGTTAATTGCTTAAAAGCGGGTAGCATCAAACTAATCAGCAAAATTGCGGCAACAGAAGCGATCAACGTAATCAAAACAGATTCGGACAAAAACATCCAAACCAACTGACTTTTACTCGATCCGGTTACTTTTCTCACCCCAATTTCTTTAATGCGGATGGAAGAACGCGCGGTAGAAAGGTTCATGTAATTGATAGCGGCAATCAGCAAAATCAAAACAGCAACTATAGAAAACGTGTAAATGTAAGTCATGCTGCTGTTGGCACTCATTTCAAAACTTAAATTAGAATGCAAATGGATGGAAGTTAAAGGTTGCAGCTCCATTCGATAGTTCACATTAGCCATGCTGGCCTTTAAATATTTGTTGAAAAACTGTGGCAGTTTAGCTTCCAGGTTTTTTATAGCTGCACCTTTTTTTAATAGAATATAAGTATAGAGATGGATGTTGCCCCAATCTTCGGTGTAGTTTTCTGGAAAAGAACGTAAGGCACTGAAGATAAAATGAGAATTGGCAGGAACATCATCGATAACGCCGGTAACCAAGTTTGGATAATTGTTATCAAAACTGATGGTTTTGTTTAAGGCGAGGGAAGGATTGCCGAAAATTTTTATAGCCAGGGTTTTGGTGATAACGATAGATTGTGGCTTTGTTAAAGCTGTTTTTGCATCGCCTGATAAAAAAATGATAGGTAAAAACAGTAAATACTGATGGATCGGTAAACATGATATCGTCCGCCTGCAAATGTTTGTTTTGGTAAGTGATGGCACCGCCGCCTTCATTATCAAAGCGGACAGCCTCCTGGATTTCCGGGTAATCGTTTTTTAAAGCAGGCGCAAAAGGAGCGGAGGTTCCGGTAAGGTCGAACTTCCCGCCGTCCCATTTGGCGTGCTGCACCACGCGGTAAATTCGATTGGCATTTTCGTGGTAACGGTCGAAACTCAATTCATCCGCCACATACAAGGCAATCAACCAAAAAGCAGCCAAAGCAATGGTTAAACCAGCAATATTAATCAGCGAAAAAACCGTGTTTTTTTGCAGGTTGGGGAAGGCGATTTTGATGTAGTTTTTGAACATATCGTTGATACTTCTTTTGCCGTATAATTTTTAGCCCCACCTAACCTCCCCAAAGGGGAGGAACCAAAGCGTGCTACCTTTC
>CAZZVO010000011.1:18277-33046 GCA_964657505.1 uncultured Mucilaginibacter sp. | reverse complement strand
AGTTACTTCATACAATTTTTCGTGATCGAATTGACCATTAATCACATAGCGTGGCAAAGCTAAAGAAGCGAGGTTACAAACCGCAACTTCGTCTGCAGCAGTGTACTCAATAATTTCAGTACATAAATTAGAACTTTTAATCGTTCCTAAATTTTGCTGATTGGATTTGCTGTTTGCAGCATCTTTGTACAACAAATAAGGCGTTCCGGTTTCTACTTGCGCATCTAAAATAGCAAACCATAATTCCTGAGCTTTAATGGTTTTGCGGGCGCGGCCTTCTTTTTCGTAACGCTCGTATAAAGCTTCAAACTCAGCGCCGTGGCAATCTGCTAAACCTGGTGCTTCGTGCGGACAAAATAAACTCCAAGTGCTATCCGCTTCTACCCTTTTCATAAATAAATCGCAAACCCAAAGCGCATAAAATAAATCCCGGGCGCGCATTTCTTCTTTACCATGATTTTTGCGGAGATCAAGGAAATCGAAAATATCAGCATGCCAAGGCTCCAGATAAACGGCGAAAGCGCCTTTACGCTTGCCGCCGCCTTGATCTACGTAACGGGCGGTATCGTTAAAGACTTTAAGCATTGGAATAATACCATTGCTCGTTCCGTTCGTTCCGCTGATGTAAGAACCGGTTGCACGTACATTATGGATGCTCAAGCCAATTCCGCCTGCACTTTGTGAGATTTTTGCGGTTTGTTTTAACGTATCGTAAATACCTTCGATGCTGTCATCTTTCATAGTCAGCAAAAAACAGCTCGACATTTGTGCTTTCGGCGTTCCAGCGTTAAATAAAGTTGGTGTGGCGTGGGTAAACCAACGTTCGCTCATCAAATGATACGTTTTAATGGCACTTTCGATATCCTGTTTGTGGATACCAACCGAAACTCGCATAAACAAATGTTGCGGACGCTCCACAATCTGACCTTCGATTTTTAGTAAATATGATTTTTCCAGGGTTTTGAAGCCGAAGTAATCAAAGCCAAAATCACGGTCGTAAATAATGGTGCTGTCTAATAATTCTGCATTTTGCTCGATCACCGCCCAAACATCATCAGCAATTAAAGATGCGTTTTTACCAGTTTTGCGATCTACGTACTCGTGCAATTTCCGCATGGTGCCGGAGAACGACTTCATTGTGTTTTTATGCAGATTGGAAACCGCAATGCGCGATGCCAGCAAAGCATAATCCGGGTGTTTGGTGGTTAATGATGCTGCGGTTTCTGCGGCCAAATTATCCAGCTCGGAAGTGGTTACGCCATCGTACAAACCTTCAATTACTTTTTTGGCCACGTCAATCGGATCAACCAGTGCCGGGTTTAAACTGTAGCATAGTTTTTCTACCCTTGCGGTGATCTTGTCGAATTTTACGGTTTCTGTTTTGCCGTCTCTTTTTATTACAAACATTATTTTAGTATTTGGTAGTAAGTATCTGGTATCAAGACCAGAACCATACTGTTTTTATCGCCTATTTTTATGTTGAAGCAAGTAATCTTGATACTAAATACTTGCTACTTTTTTAAAAGTCCTCTCCTTTTGGAGAGGATTTAGGTGAGGCTAAAAATCCTCATCCATCGAGAAAGCCTGGCTTTTAGCTTCCGTGTTCAACACGCCGCTTTTCTGGTAATCGCCAACGCGTTTTTCGAAGAAGTTGGTTTTTCCCTGGAGAGAAATCATTTCCATAAAATCGAATGGATTGGTGGCATTATATAGTTTATCGTAACCTAATTCTACCAGCCAGCGATCAGCCACAAACTCGATGTATTGTGCCATTAAATCTGCATTCATTCCGATTAATCTTACCGGAAGTGCATCTGTAACAAATTCTTTTTCGATAGTAACCGCATCAGCAATAATTTCGGTTACTTCTTCCTGAGAAAGTTGGTTAGACAACATGCTGTACAACAGACAAGCAAATTCGCAATGTAAACCTTCGTCGCGCGAAATCAATTCGTTACTAAAAGTTAAGCCTGGCATTAACCCGCGTTTTTTCAACCAGAAAATAGAGCAAAAACTGCCGGAAAAGAAAATGCCTTCCACCGCAGCAAAAGCTACCAAACGCTGTGCAAAATTTCCGTTGTTGATCCATTTTAAAGCCCATTCTGCTTTTTTCTTCACACAAGGAACAGTATCAATGGCGTGAAATAAACGGTCTTTTTCAGTCGGGTTTTTGATGTACGAATCGATCAGCAAAGCGTAAGTTTCGGAGTGGATATTTTCCATCATAATTTGAAAGCCATAAAAACAGCGTGCTTCCGGAACCTGCACTTCGCTCATAAAATTAACGGCCAGGTTCTCGTTCACAATCCCGTCGCTCGCCGCAAAAAACGCAAGCACGTGCGAGATAAAATGACGCTCGCCATCACTCAAATTATCCCAGTGTTTCTGGTCGTCTGATAAGTCAATCTCTTCAGCCGTCCAAAAGCTGGCTTCGTGCTTTTTGTACATTTCCCAGATGGCGGGATAGTTGATCGGCAGAATAACAAAACGGTCTTTGTTTTCGCGCAGCAATACTTCATCTTCCTGATTTACAATCATCTTTTAATATTTTTTGAATGATTTATGAGTAGCCGTCAAAAAAAGCCATCCTGTTTTGGAAGGCTTCTTTTATCAGCATAAATTAATGTTGTTTTTCAATTTGAATTGGTAATGCTTTGAAGATTACCAATTGGTTAAACGGTTTTCGTTTGCCCTGTGATACAAATATAGCCTTTGAAAAAGCTGTTGAGAAGATGAAGTTTTACACAATATAAAAGTTATCCACAACGCTAACCGATGCAAATATTTATCGTATAAAGGTTCCTATTTCTTTTAAAACTAAGCCTTTGCAGGAATGAATTTCATGGAAATAGAGTTAACGCAATGCCGTGTATTTTTGGCCGTAAACCGTTCTCCTGTAAAAACATGGCCTAAATGTGCGCCGCAAGTGTTGCAAACAATTTCAACGCGTCTGCCATCCCGATCAGCCACGCGTTTTACCGCTCCGGGAATTTCGTCATCGAAACTTGGCCAGCCGCAATGCGATTCAAACTTGGTATCCGAAGTGTAAAGCGGCGTATTGCAACGTCGGCAAACATAAGTTCCGGCATCTTTTAAATCGGTGTATTCTCCGGTAAAAGGCCGTTCGGTTCCTTTTTGCAGGATTACGTATTCTTCTTCTGGTGTTAATTTATTGTATTCCATTTTTGATTGATTTGTTAAGAAGTTAACGCAGGATTTCGGTTTTGAGTTTGAAGCTGGAGTGGTGTTGACTTTATGCTGATAAAAGAAGTATGATAGTTATTTATAACGGTAGAGTTATTATCAATGATCTGAGAATTTTGAAGTATAAACCTTAGGTTTTAAGGCGGGATGTTTCATGATTTCATAACTTATTGTATTACTTATATTAACTAAATTCTCGCTTGAATATTGATAACCTAAAATAATCTTTGTTAATTTTAAGCGAGGTAACATTGATAGAAATTTGTTGTGCCAGTCTTTCATATCAGCCTTAGAAAATAGATTATCCAGTCTTTGATATTCGGTACTTCCAACCAGAGGCAGTTCTGAATAAGCGTAATGTCCAAAATTGTTGCTATAACTATGATAAACTTTAGTTAATAAATCACTTCCAATTCCTGCCTTGTAAGTATAATTGTCGTATTCATAATAACTAAGAATTCGAATTTCATTTTCGTATTCCCAACCGATATTTTTA
This sequence comes from uncultured Mucilaginibacter sp., assembly GCA_964657505.1. Taxonomy (GTDB): domain Bacteria; phylum Bacteroidota; class Bacteroidia; order Sphingobacteriales; family Sphingobacteriaceae; genus Mucilaginibacter_A. Next base: position 29,346 of record CAZZVO010000011.1, on the reverse strand, counting down.
TGTAAAGCCAAAAATGCAGTGTAAGTTATAGGCTGATTTTGAATAGGAAAATTATTAGACTTTTGAAAATCATTAAAAAAACTAACAAATTCTCGATAACGCTCAGAAGCTTCATTCAAACCATATCTTACATTTCCTATAGTAAAGTGATGCCAATCAGCACTATTATTTTCTACTTCAAAAATTAAAGCTACGCCTTTCCCTTCTGAACCATATAAACGCCACATAGCAAAATCTTCCTCTTGAATGGGATTAACTTTACTAAACGACGCACAAAAAAATTGCTTTTTATATTTTTCAATTATATCCTCAGATATATCAATTTGAAGTTGTTTGGTTAAATAGGATAATTCATGTTTATCGTTCTTTGCATTAAGAGAAGTTAATCTAAATACACCACTTTTAATAATGTCAAATAATATTTCAACAGAAGGAATGTAGTGAATCAGTTTTGTATCTGGTGAAAACTCGTAAGGACTACCTTTTAAAAGTTCGTTGCTAAAGCCATATTCAAAATCACAAGATGTAGGTTCTAGTCCACTATACATGGAACGAGAACTGCTAAATCTTAACCCTGGATAAAATTCCTGAGATTTTTTGACAAAATCTTGCATAATATTACCAAGACGCGACCCTCTGCTATTGCTCATAAATTACACAATTGAAAATTCTAAATGATTGCTGACAAAGTATTTTGAGAAAGCTACGATGCTAATTTTATAATTGTAAAAAAAGAATTAAATGTCTTCATTTTCGGCTTTTGAATTTTGTAAGCAGAAATACGCTTCGTTAAGTATCACAAGTTAAATTTCTCAAGAAAAATATCTTTTACCGAAGTGAAAACCTCTTCTTTCCATAAACAAATATACTAATTATTTTAGTAAATCAATTTATTCCTCCAACTTTTCCAACTCCCCAACAATCCGCACCGTTTCCACACTCACGGTACAAACCCTTTTTAACAAATCAATTACCTGTTCTTTGTAATCGTCGAAACGGTAGGTGTTAAATTTTTCGGCGATGGTTGGGTCGGATGGTTTCTTTTCTTTGTATTGGTCTAAAACCCATTCTTCTTATCGACGGTTGCCGGGTTTGTACGACCATGCTTCTTTTAACACCTAAAATTTATAGTTGACATTATTAGCCGCGTTCAACCGTTCCGTTAACTTTTAGCTTTACCACTTCGATGTTATCCAAACCTTCATTGTCCACCACTTTTACAGCAATGTTATGTATGCCGGGCTTAAACTTGTGCCGTTGCGTACCTTGTTTATCAATAATGACCATTGGTTTAAAACCTTTATCGGCCTGGAAGTTAAAATCCCAACTGTAAAACTCTATTCCGGCTGCGCTTTGTCCGCTTGCAATAAATTCCAGTTCTCGTACATTGTTTTTATCCCGGCCAGCTTCGTTTACTTGGATGGTTAAAGTTGGTTTTTTGGCAATCGGGACAATATCTTCCACTTTCACCAATTCAATTATTACATCGTCTTGGTTGTGCAAACGTGCAACTTCTTGTATCGCACCTTTGCCAAACGAAAACGCAATGATAAAACCAATTGGTTTTTTGGCGACTTTGTTTTTTTCGTACAACGCTTTGTCGTAACGTTGCGCTGCGGAAAGAAAATTATCAACTACATTGCGGCCAATGTTGTCGCTGCGTTTAACTTGGATCGGAGTGTTGTCTTTTGTTTTGCCATCCAAACCTAAATCATTGCGTTGTTTGGAATTACTTGTGCCGCCAAACTGCGAAACAATCCAAGTTTCAAATTCAAAAGCATCTTTGTACCGAAGTGTATCGTAATCATACTTGTGCAGTTGAACGATAAAAGGTTTGCTAAACAAATCCTGCTGCAAGTTTAAACGGAACTCGGTAACTTTTACAGCTTGTACAGATTGATCAATTCCAATCCAACGACGGTTAAATTTATCTGCAACTGCAACTGTTGTTCCTCCGCCAACAAAAGGATCGAGAATTAGATCGTTTTCGTTGGAAGCCATTTCTATTATTCGTTTTAACAATGCTTCTGGTTTTTGAGTTGGATAGCCAATTCGTTCTTTGCTTGGTTGAACATTGTAAATGTCTAACCAAATGTTACCGATTAACGAACCTTTTGAATTTTCTAAATATCGTTTGATCGAAAGTCTACCTTCAGAATTTTTGGGGAAATTAATTAAGCCTTCTTCATCCCATTTTTTCATTGTTACTAAAGGACAACGCCAACCATTTGAATTTGGTTTATAGCCTTTGTATTCGTAATTGTAACCTCCAGGTTTTGTATTTGTTAAGTCTCCTAATCTATATCTTCCTTTTACATCTTCATATTTATAAAAGTCTTCAACATATTTTTCTCCTAAATCACCATAAAAAGGATTATAGATTATTTTCTCCGATTTAGAATAATACCATATTGTGTCAGTTAAGACTGCTAATTTCTTCTTTGCATCATTGTGTGCATTAGTACCAAACAATATCACCTCGAAAATTTTGATACCCGAAAATCTTATCCAAAATCTCAACTCGGATATAAGCATCAGCATGCCAATCACAATGCAAAAAAATAGAACCGGTTGGTTTTAATATCCGGTGCATTTCTGCCACACGTTCTTTTAACCAGGAAATATAATGATCGATACCGCCGCTAAAACGGTCTTCAAAACTGCGCACTTCGCCGCTATCGCCCCAAATAACTTCATAAGTACGGTTGCTAAAAAACGGCGGGTCGAGGTAAATCAAGTCAATGGTTTCACTTTCTAATTGCTTTAATATTTCTAAGTTATCGCCCAGGATAAGTTTGTTTACGGCTTCCATTAAGTAGATTGTAATTTTTGCTAACAGCTAAACGTATGCAATTGCCTTATATTAACCAAACAGGTTTTGCACAATTCCGTCTGGCCTTAATTTTTGCCTTTTGTTCCCTGGCACCAAACTTCGGTAACTACTTCATAATTCTGTTTGCGTGCGTACTCGTTAAGCAAAACCCAAAAATGGTTTCGGATGGCGGTTTCGTTGGTTGTTTTGCCAAATTGCTTGGCGCGTTCGAGGTTATTGTAATATAGGTGGATTTGCGGGATAGACATGAAAGGCTTGCAGCTTGGAAGCTAAAATAGGATAATTTTGTGGTTTGACATGATGATTTTATGTCGATAAAAACAGCATTGCAAAAACTTCCTCTTTTCAATGCTGCTGGAATTTCGAAATCACATGTTACAGTGCTGGGGATCTACAATCCTATTTATTTTTCCTGTGCGTTCTTTTGCTTGATCAAAAGAACGGAAACTCGATAATTGCAGGTTTTCTATTTAATGCTTCTTTTATCAGCTAAACTTATGCAATCGGGCTTGCAGCCCTTTGTTTCGTTCTTTTTGCTTGAACAAAAAGAACCAACGAAGTCAAGAACGGCTGATCGCTCGTCCGCGCACCCGTTCGGCCCACCGCTCCTTGGTGCACACCTTTCCAGCGGCTCTGTCTAAATCGTCTTGATAATTTCCAAATAAAAACTACAATTTAATAACCAGAAAGATGAGCGCCGGAAAGGTATGCGCCCAGGCGCGTGGGGTTGAATACCGCCCGGAGGCGATCCGGCATTCTTGAATTTTTGGTTCTTTTGATCAAGCAAAAGAACGCACAAAGAAAATCCTTCGACTACGCTCAGGATGACAAAAAACAAAAAATCCCGGCCCATACAGCCACGATTCCATTTGTATTTCGATACAAATATTACATTTTATAAAAAAACTGATCACTAATAATTTTGCCGTCCTTAACTTCATAGAGGGCAATTTCGCTTAGGTTCATTCTTCCGCGTTCTTTAAAAGTAACATCGTAGTCAATTGTACAGGCAAAAAAAGCACCTGCCACAATTGGATCTGAAATGGAAGAACTGTGCATAGTTTCCAGAGAATCATACCATTGCTGGGTTTTGGCAAGCACATCTTTTTTGCCTTGGGTTGGTTGCATGGTCATACTTTCAGGTTCTTTACTTACTACATCTTCATCATAAAGTTCATTTACTGCATCCAGATTTTTGTCTCCACGGCATAGTTCTACCAGCCGTTTTGCTACTTCTTGTGTGTTCATCATGTTAGGTTTTAATGAAATGGTTAAATTGATTACTCAAATATAACTTTAAGAAAAACCTATTTCAAAACAAAAATCCTGACCGAAGCCAGGATTTTTCTAATCAGTATAATTACTTGTTAAGTGATTTTACTTGCTCAACTTCGCCAATTCCTCAGCCATAGCCGCACCAATTTCCGCAGGAGATTCAACCACACGAATTCCGCATTCCGTCATGATTTTCATTTTTGCAGCGGCCGTATCATCAGCACCGCCAACAATTGCACCGGCGTGGCCCATGCGACGTCCCGGAGGCGCAGTTTGTCCGGCGATGAAACCTACAACCGGTTTAGTGCCGTGTTCTTTGATCCAAAGCGCAGCTTCTGCTTCCATGCCGCCGCCAATTTCACCAATCATGATGATGCCGTGCGTTTCCGGATCGTTCATCAACAATTCAACCGCTTCTTTAGTTGGTGTGCCGATAATCGGATCGCCACCGATTCCAATTGCAGTAGTAATACCTAAACCAGCTTTCACCACCTGATCTACCGCTTCGTAGGTTAAAGTTCCGGATTTAGAAACTACGCCCACATTACCTTTTCTGAAGATAAAACCCGGCATAATACCAATTTTAGCTTCATCCGCAGTAATAATTCCCGGACAATTCGGACCGATCAAACGGCAATCACGGTCAGAAATGTATTCTTTCACCATAATCATATCCTTCGTCGGGATACCTTCAGTGATACACACAATTACCTTAATTCCGGCTTCCGCAGCTTCCATAATCGCATCGGCAGCAAAAGCAGGCGGCACGAAAATGATCGAAACATCAGCACCGGTTTGGTCAACTGCATCTTTTACGGTGTTAAAAACCGGACGGTCTAAATGCGATTGTCCGCCTTTTCCCGGCGTTACGCCACCCACCAATTGGGTTCCGTATTCAATCATTTGGGAAGCATGGTAAGTGCCTTCATTGCCGGTAAAACCCTGCACAATAACTTTAGAATCTTTATTTACGAGAACGCTCATGGTTGATTTTCTTTATTAATGGCAAAGCTAATTTTTTTTGGCAAAAGGAGATAATCCTGTTGATCTTTTATCATGCTTCTTTTATCGGGTAAAAAACCTCGCCGGGTTAAAGCCTCACCCCAACCCTCTCCTTTGGAGAGGGAGTTAGCTGCACTGGTGGAAGATGCAATGTCGGTAGTGCCGCTCAAGTCCCTCTCCCCTGGAGAGGGATTTAGGGTGAGGCTTTTAAAATTTGGGCGTTACCGGTCGCCGATAGAAGCGAGCCGGTCGGGCTATCCGTTCCAAGTCCTCGCTCGTGCCTTGCTCCGGGCTTTCCACTGCTATCCCTAACGCGGGCAAAGCGCCTACCTAACCAGCGCATATCTACCTAAAAAAACACCGGTAAAAGAAGCATCACTCAATCGCTTTTAAATACTTCGCTTCATCAAATTCCTTTTCGCTTTTGGCAATTACAACGGTTGCAATTCCGTTACCAATCATGTTCGTAATCGCCCGCGCTTCCGACATAAACCGATCTACGCCCAACAAAATCGCAATTCCTTCCACCGGAATAACTTTTATTGCTGCCAGAGTAGAACTCAACACAATAAAACCGCTCCCGGTAACGCCGGCTGCGCCTTTGGAAGTTACCATCAAAATACCAATTATGGTAAGTTGCTGCGCGAGTGATAAATCAATATGAAAAACCTGTGCTAAAAAGATCACGCTCATAGAAAGATAAATCGTAGTTCCATCCAAATTAAAAGAATAACCGGTTGGAATTACCAGTCCGACAACCGGCTTGGCGCAACCGAATTGTTCCATCTTTTGCATCATGCTGGGCAGCACAGATTCGGAAGAAGAAGTTCCTAAAACGATCAAAATTTCCTGCCGGATAAACTTCAAATATTGCCATAAACTAAATTTATAAAGATGACAAATCACATTCAGCACCACAAAAATAAACAGGATCATGGTTACGTAAACGCAAACCATCAGCTTAGCCATCGGCAGCAACGCGCTAACGCCGTAAGTGCCAACCGTAAAAGCCATTCCACCGAATGCGCCGAGCGGAGCAAGCCTCATCACGATTTTCATGATGTTGAAAAATACTTTCGAAAGCTTATCCAGTCCGCGCAAAATCGAACTGCCTTCGCCGGCCATCTTATTTAAACCGTACCCAAAAAGGATGGCAAAAAACAGTATCTGCAAGATATCGCCCTGTGCAAAAGCTTCAAAAATATTATGCGGAACGATGTGTGTGATAAATTCGCCCCATTTCATTTCCGCCGCGGCTTTTTGATAAACAGCAATTTTGCTTACATCGGTTGGTATCTTTGATTTAAACCCGTCTCCAGGTTTAATCAAGTGCGCAACAGCAACACCAATCAGCAGCGCAAACGTGGTAACCAGTTCGAAATACAACAACGCTTTGCCGCCAACGCGACCAACTTTTTTCATATCGCCCATGTTGGCAATACCCAAAACGATGGTTAAAAAAATGATCGGCGCGATGAGCATATTAATCAGGTTGATAAAAGTAGCACTGATTAATTTGGCCGTTGCCGAAAAAGAAGGAAAGCTGATGCCGACAATTACGCCAATAATTATGGCCGTAATCACCTGAAAAGTAAGGTTAGAGAAAAGTTTTTTCATGCAGCAAAGCAGCTTTTATGGCCGCTTTGCTAAGCTATTATCTTTTACTGATTTTATTGGCAGTAATTTGCCTTTGCCGGTCGCATTTAAAACGGTCCATGGTTTCGCTTCGCAACATTAAATGTTTGGTGCTTCTCCCTTGCACACGTTTGCGCCAGCGTTTAAAACTTTGCGGTTTTAGTTCGCGGCGCATCAGTTCTATTACTTCCTGTTCTTTCAGTTTGAATTGGAAATCTATCGCTTCAAAAGGCGTGCGGTCTTCCCAGGCCATTTCGATGATGCGGTCGGTATCTATCTGGGTGAATGTTTTGGTGAGTTGCATATAGAAGGAACCAAAATGTAATTGTTCTGGTTTTGACTGAAGTAGAATTTAGGTGGATAAAAACAGTATGCGCTATTCATCTGCCAAAAAGATTTCAAACAATTCATTTGTTGAAATAAATTTTCCCAGCCTTTTTTTGTTAAGCCGTTAATTAGCACTTTGTCGCCTGTCCAAAGTTTTGCGTTTAAGTGTTCTGCTAAGGCAACAAACGCCGTATCATCAATATCCACGTCAGCAGTCAGTACTTTTGATTTCAGATAGATTTCAAAGGGAACTGATTGTAGATCAATAAACTTGATTTGATATATAGTAGTTGATATTAAATCTGACAATTCAAAATCAGACAACGATGTTAACTTTTTAAGCTTATCTCGATGTTCTTCAATTTCAAATAGCAGGTCTTCTGTTGTGTAAAAACTCAGTTTTGATCCTGAATGAAGGAGAATTGTTGCAATTCGGCTGCTTGAATTTAAAATTGCACTAAACACAATATTGGTATCTACAACAATCTTCACGAACCTAATTTTGATTCAGTTTTTGCCCATCTTCCTTTTTTAACTTCTTTAACTAAATCGTCAACCTGTTGCTGACTTACTTTAAACTTGCTCGTCAGTTCTAAATATCTCCCATAATTAGCCAAATCTTGCAGGTTTTCATCATTAATTGTAGAAGATAATCTAATTATCACTTCGTCTGCTGTCCTTTCAATAATCATAACCCAAATTTTAAATGTAAACATAAAGATAACTTATTCTTCTCCAACCTTGCAACACAACCGAATTAAACTGCAATACCTATATTAGCTGCAATTTGCTAACTGCCAAAACTACAACACAGCAAATAACCTTAATTACTAATCCTATACTACAATTAATATTGCCTATGCAAGCTAAATTTACAGAGAAAAAATATGTTGTAACACTAATTTTTGCTACTTCTCTTTTTATGCTGTGGGGCGTGGCCATCACCATGGGCGATGTACTCAACAAACACTTTCAAAATGTATTGCATGTATCTAAAGCAAATTCTGGTTTGGTACAACTTTCCTTATTTGGTGCTTATGCCGTAATGGGTATTCCGGCTGGATTAGTCATGAAAAGATTTGGCTACAAAAACGGTGTTTTGTTTGGCCTGGCACTCTATGCTATTGGTGCGTTTTTGTTTGTACCGGCGGCCAATTCATTTTCTTTCACTGCTTTTAGGCTTGCTTTGTTTGTACTGGCTTGCGGATTGGCCACATTGGAAGCAGTAGCTCATCCTTTTGTGGCGGCTTTGGGCGATCAGCGGACCAGCGACCGGCGGATCAATTTAGCGCATGCTTTTAACGGGATTGGAGCGGTATCAGGACCACAAATAGGTAGGCATTTCTTTTTTACGGCCGCTGCAGGTACAGTAGTTGCTGCTGCCAGTCTTGATTCGGTAAAAACGCTATACATCTTAATTGGGTCTGTTGTTGCCTTGCTGGGTCTGGCTTTCTTTTTTGTAAAAGTACCTCCGCTTAGCGATCCTCACGATGCTACACCCGAAAACACAGAAGCTGCCCTAAACGTAGATACAGAACCTGCTAAAAAGCTCTTTCAACATAAGCATTTTGTGTGGGCTGTTGTAGCACAGTTGTTTAATGTGGCCGCACAGGGCGGCACCTGGGCTTATTTTATCAATTACGGACACGATGTAATGGGTTTAACAGATTCGACCGCAGCCAATTATTTTAGCCTAAGTATGTTGATGATGATGATTGGCCGTTTTAGCGGTACTTATTTCATGAAATTTATTGCACCAAATAAGTTGTTGGCAATCTATGCAGGTGCTAACATCGTGATGTGCCTTATTGTAACACAAGCCTGGGGCTGGCCTTCTTTCATTGCGCTACTGTTCATCAATTTCTTTTTCAGCATAATGTTCCCAACCATTTTTAGTTTGGGACTCAAGAACTTGGGTCGCCATTCGCAACTGGCATCTTCTTATATCACGATGGGCGTAGTGGGCGGTGCGCTGATGCCTTATATCATGGGTAAAATTGCAAATCACAATGTTGCCCACGCCTATTATCTGCCCATCATTTGTTACCTGGTGGTTTGCATTTTTGGTGCGCGATTGTACAAAGTGCAGCATCAAAGAAAGATTGCGGATTATAAATCTGTTTGAGACAATGCATGATCAATTTTTAGTAGTTGCACTGATTTTTTAAATCCGATATAGCTTAACCCTAATTCGGCTTAACCAGCTTTTGCTATTCCCGTAGAATTAAACTGCAAATCGTACAGTCGTTTATAAAAGCCATTTAGTTTGAGCAATTCCTGGTGAGATCCCATTTCCTTAATCTCGCCATGATCTAAAACGATAATTTTATTGGCGTTTTGAATGGTTGATAAACGGTGCGCAATAACCACAGAAGTCCGGCCTTTCATCAATTTAAAAATTGCTTCCTGGATCAATTCTTCAGTTTCTGTATCGATGGAAGCTGTGGCTTCATCCAAAACCAAAATTTTCGGATCGTAAACTAAGGCGCGAATAAAGGAAATTAATTGCGCCTGTCCGGCCGAAAGTGTAGAACCGCGTTCCATCACTTCATAATCGTAACCATTTGGCAAACGCATAATAAAATCGTGCGCACCTACTTCTTTTGCCGCCTCAATTATTTTTTCTCTGCTGATATTGGGATTATTTAAGCTGATATTATTGGCAATCGTATCCGAAAACAAAAACACATCCTGGATTACGGTTGCAATTTGCGAACGTAAAAAGCCTAATTCGTAATCCTGAATATTTACGCCATCAACCTTAACCGTGCCTTTGCTGATCTCGTAAAAACGGTTTAAAATATTGATCGTTGATGATTTTCCGGCACCAGTTGCACCAACCAAAGCCAAAGTTTCGCCAGGTTTAATGTGGAAAGAAACATCTTTTAGCACATAATTTTCATCATTATAAGCAAACCAGATGTGATCAAAAGTGATTTCGCCCCGTAAACCCGCTGGTGCTAATTTGCCGTTGTTAACGGTGGTTTCATCGGTATCTAAAACTTTAAAAATACGGTCGGCACCAACCATGCCCATTTGCAGAGTATTGAATTTATCCGCCAGCTCGCGTATCGGCCTGAAAACCATATTAATGTATAAGATGAAGGCAGTAATTGTTCCGGGAGAAACGTGCAGTGGATCAGCCAAAATCCGTGTGGAACCGTACCAAACCAGTAAACCCAAAGACATCGCCGAAATGATTTCCACAACCGGATAAAATATGGAATAATACCAATTGGACTGGATATTAGCGTCGCGGTATTTCTGGTTTACGGCCACAAATTTCCGCATTTCCTGGTCTTCCCGGGCAAAATAATGGATCACGCTCATGCCGGAAATGTGTTCCTGCAAAAAAGTATTGAGTTGAGAAACCTGCGTGCGCACTTCCTGGAAAGACGTTTTGATCGCTTCTTTAAACCAATAAGTTGCCAGCATTAAAAGTGGCATCGGTATTAAAGTAACCAGCGTTAACCGCCAATCGGTGTACAACATAATGCCGATCAGCGCAATCAGTTGCAGCATATCACCGATAATTGAAATCAATCCTTCCGAAAAAATATCAGCAATGGTTTCGAGGTCAGAAACGGCGCGGGTAATTAGTACACCAATTGGCGTATGGTCGAAATATTTTAATCGGAGTTTGGTGATGTGGTTAAAGACGTTTGTGCGGAGATCGAGGATTACAGATTGGCCAAGCGCGTTAGTTAAATACGTTTGAAAATACTGCACGCCGGATTGCAAAACCAACAACACCAGCATCAAGACCGACATTTTCACCAATCCGTCAAAGTCCGAATTGAGGATATATTTATCAACCGTAATCTGAATTAAAAACGGACGGATGGGCGATAATCCAGCCATCAAAACGGTTAATAAAGCAGCCCATGCAAACTGCCTGCGGTAAGGTTTTACGTATTGCATTACCCTGCCCAATAGTTTTATGTCGAGTGCTTTTCCGGTTACTGCCGCCATTTTGAGGTTTGAGGTTTGAAGTTTG
>CAZZVO010000011.1:0-18267 GCA_964657505.1 uncultured Mucilaginibacter sp. | reverse complement strand
GAGCTCCAGGGAGCTGGAGCGTGGCGTGGTTTGAGGTTTGAGGTTTGAGATCAAATTGATGATTTAATAAATTGCTTTAAGTTGAAGAAATATATGGATAAACAACTTTAGTTAAATACAAACCGCAAGCCGGGACAGAAACGCCGGCCTTGCTTCGGCTTTTACTTTCGATGATTTGCCTGATCGCTTCCGGTTCAATTTCCTTTTTTCCAACTGCAATTAACGTTCCTACAATTGCGCGCACCATATTTCGCAGAAAACGATCGGCTGAGATGTGGAAAATTAGGCCGTCTTCTTCCTTCACCCAGAATGCTTCTTTTATCGCACAAAAATTAGTCTTGACCTGTGTGTTACTTTTGCTGAAACAACTAAAATCTCGGTTTTCTTTGATGATGTTTGCGGCCTGGTTCATCAACCCCACATTTGGAAAATCACGCAACTGCCAGCTATAATTTTGTTTGAAAGGATCTTTGTTGAAGTGAATGTGATATTCGTAAGCACGCAACGTGGCATCAAAACGTGCATGAGCATCCGCAGCAACAGGAATGATTTGTTTTACGGCAATATCTTTTGGAAGAATAGCGTTGAGCGAAGATTTAAGTTGATGGTTTATAGTAGATGTTTCATATCCCGCTCCCCGCACCTCAAACCCCGAACCTACTTCTTCCACATCAAAATGCACAAATAACTGCCTCGCATGTACACCAGTATCCGTCCGCCCGCAGCCAACAGTTTCCACTGGTTGCCGAAGCAAAACCTGCAACGCCTTGTTAAAAACTTCCTGCACACTTACCGCATTTTGCTGGATTTGCCAGCCGTGATAGCGCGTTCCATCAAAAGCGAGTTCTGCAAAATACCGTTGTTTTCCGTCCACTTGTGCAAAGGTAACAAAAGCTGAAAAGCAATATCTGCCGAAAATTATTTTACAAAGTATCTTATCTTTGCATGTTTCTTTTACCACTATAAAAATGATACAACGAATACAAAGTGTTTATTTACTGGCTGCCAGTTTGGTTTTATTTGCACTTTTCCTTTTCCCGGTGATCAACAATTTAATCCTGAACGGCCATGCCGATAGCATTATGGTAACAGGCGTTTACGAAATTGTTAACGGCGTTCGTACTAAAACTTCCTCTTTAATTACGCTAACTATTGCCACTGTTGTTGCCGCGTTGCTTCCTTTAGCGGGCATTTTTATGTACAAAGACCGGAAACGGCAAAGCAGTTATTGTTATATTGTGATTGTGCTGATCATCGGCTACAGTTTTTATCTCACCGAAACCGTTAAACCGATTGCCGGGAATATTACGCTGCGTACCGAAAATTACGGACTGGGAATGATTTTACCTTCGCTGGCTATTGTGCTGCTAATTTTGGGAATCAGGAACATCAACAAAGATGAAAAGCTGGTGCGGTCGGCGGATCGGTTGCGGTAGTTGCTATTTAATTCCTGTAAATTCGAATACTTCTAAAGAAGTAAAATTATAATTAGTGTACGGCGGCGTAGAGGTAATACCTTCAAAAGCATAAAAATAATTGGCACCGCTAAAACATCCGGACGAAGCGATGTAGCTTGCCCGTAGAAAAACGTTTAACGATTTTGTGCTTATATAGTAAATTATAACTTTATCTATAGATGAAATGAGGTTACCGTTTTTCCTAACAATATAATTTTTATTGAAACTATTGCTGTAGATACTGCCTGTTAATTTTACGTTTACGGTACTGTCATTTACAACAGACACCACGGCACTTGCGTTTCCGCTTTTTTGATAGGAAGCCCAAGGAGGTTCCTGGCATGTATTGTATGTGCCTAATTTTATATTGCCCGGCATGTACTTGCCGCTACCAGAGAAACTGCCTTCTATGGTTTGTGCAATGGTAATGTTTGTCGCGCCATCCGGGTTTACAACTTTGTCGTTACAAGAAGAAAAAAGTACTAAAGCTAAAATTAGAATTGTTATAGAAATTTCCATCGTTTTATTTTTTTACAAAGTTTACATCTAACCAAACCAATGCTATCGATAGTAATTTACTTTCTATTGTTGAGCAATCTTGTAAGTCAAACTTAGTTGCTGTTAGGCCGCCATTAAAATTTTGTTCTCTGTTAAACCCGTTTTGGGTCAAAAAAGCAACAGAACAACCGGAAACACTTGGATTAAAAAATTTAGGCGGCAATGCCCAACCATGTCCTTTTCCTCCATAACTTTCATACTTTTGATAAAACAAACCGGCATATTCCTTCGATTCGATATAGATGCTGCTACTTAGATAATAGCCGCCATTAACTTTAGAATAATTTAATTCTTTGTTATTAACCTGGGCCGCTGTTATTGCCAAGTTTGTAAAGTAAGCCCCATCTCTGTAAACATCAATTTCAGCCTTTACAGTGGTTACTTTATTTTTCTTATCGGGCACAGTTTCCGCTTTTATTAGCTTCACTTCAAAATCGCTATTGTTTAAAGCAGCAATTGAGGTAATGATATTTTTATCATCTTTCACATCAGTGCTTGGGTTAACTTTACTTTGATCTTTTACATCAAAAATTTCCCTTTTTCCATTTTTGTAGATAACCATAAACACTTCTTTTATAGGAGAATTATATGTAGGTCCGTTTAAATTTTCATACTTTTTATAACTGATATAATTTTCCCCTATTTCAATTACCTTAGCTTGCAGTTCTGTGCCGTTGGCAAGTATTAAAACATCTTGTGCTTTTAGTTTTGATGTTAAAAGGCCGACAAAGAAAATGACGGCAGTAATTAATTTTTTCATTGTTAAATCAGAATGATACCATTATACCGGCAGAATAAGTGCTGAATTCTTGCGTAAACAACGTTAAGCCAAAACCCGAAAAAGCATAATCTGCACCTACCCGCCACGTAAAATCAAAAGAATTAATTGTTTGTGCCTGGTGCGTAGAAGTATAAGCGGCATTGATTACAAAGCTTGACCCTCCGTAGCCTAAGTCCCCAAATAAAAACAGGCCAGTATCCTGTTTTTTATAATTGCCTGACAGGCGGTTAACAGGTGCATAAAAACTTGCATAAACAAGCCCGGCATTTTCACTTGTAATATAATCCCCTTTTGGAAAAAGGTACTGGTAGCCAAAACCTAAGTTTACAATATTCTTGACAATCCTAAATTCTTTATCCAAGCCTAAACTAAAAGGAGATTGCAAACCTGCATATATACGCGTGGGTTTATATTTTACTTTAATTTTTTTATAATCTATAACTGTATCGAGACTTTTAGCCGGATTATTGTTTTGCTGAATAGTTGCTGCCAAACCAGTGTTACGGTTGTTTAAATTCTGTTGGTTCTGTTTAGTTAATTGCTGATCAGCCTGTTTAATCATATCCCTTTTACCATTGGCGTAAACAATCATAAAAACTTCATTCTTGGAAACATTATATATCGGCCCTTCTACATTTTCCCACTTTTTATACTTGATACTTGTTTCTGTGATTTCTACCACCTTAGATTTTATTTCTGATTTATCCGTTTTCACAATAATGTCTTGCGCTTTAAGGATAATTGCAAAACAGGAAATAATTACAGATAGGATAATAGTTTTGGTTAAGGTTTTCATGATATTTTGATAAGGTCTAATAATATATTGGTTTTATACTTGTAGTTTAATTTCTGTTACTATTTAATTGGCTGTTAACGTCACCGATTGGTTTTGTGTAAAAGGCAGACTTAGTGTGTTCCAACTCCAGTAAGTTGTGCCGTTTTCACCACGTACATTGCTATTGGTGTAAGCCTTATAATAACCTAAACCGTAAACCTGGCTATCGTTGGTTATGGTTACATTATCCAAAGTTTGGGGCGCGAGGCCATAATTTACATACAGTTTGATGATAGGTTTTGAAGAAGCGTTTTTAACTTTTAAAAAGAAAGAATCGCCGCCCACATTTAATGTATTGTTAGCATTGCCAGTTGCCGGAAAAGTATTGGCAAGCGACCATGAAATTGTATTGCCCACGATTGTACCGGAAGTGGTTTTGCCTGAAGTTGTAGCCGTACCTGTTGCAGCCGCATTAGGCGTGCCCGTGTATTGCACATTAGCACCAGCGGCAATTGTTCGGGCCACGCCATTAATTGTAATATTTATACTGGTAAAAGAAGCATTGGTGTAAGTTATGGTAGATGTACTTGTGCCGGTGCCGGTACTGCCGCCGCCCGAAGTACTGCCAGAACCTGTGCTGCCCGAATTTCCAGTTGTGTTTGTTTGGCTATCAGGGGTTGGATCTTTGGATTTGTTGCAGGAGGCAAAAATTAAAAGGAATAAAAAAGTTATTGAAGAATAAATGAGGGTTTTCATAATGGTTTGATTAATAGGTTAACAGCGGTTTCAAATACAAGAAGCTAATCTTTCAATTTCCGTAGCGTTGTTTCCAATAATCAATCATCCGGTCATCAACCCTTTTTAGCCAAATCTTTTTGGATGGTATAAATACTTCGTCCGCCTCGATATCAGAAATTGTTCCGCCCCGTGTTAAAAACCATTGCCCTTTATCCTCGTCAATCCCGGAATTACCTAAATTAATTGAGCCGCGTTGCGTTTGTTGCTGCCCACTGCAGTCATAATATTTAAAAGAATAGCCTATAAAACCTTTATCGTAAACAATATTGTTATCAGTCCTGAAAAAAGAATAACTGAAGTTGTTACAGTTAGAAGTTGTATTGAAACTGACTGAACAAGTTTGGCCTTCGTAGTTATAAAGTTGTACCCAATTTCCCCAGTTTCTTTGTGCAAAGCAGCTTAGTGGCAAAATGCAGATCAGGAGGATGCTTAGTTTTAACAGCGTTTTCATGATGGTGTGGTTTTTAAAATGGATTGTTGTTTTTGTGTTAATAATTTCGCTACCAAGTTTCAGTTACAAACCTTTCCAATAATGGCATCGCCGGCAGTAATGATTGTTGTGATAATTACTTTTAATACCGGGTTTTTAACTAAGCCTTGCAGAATTTGTAAAGCTTGTTTTGCAACTGGCCAAATTTTACATAGTTCGGTTTGGTTGCCTTCTAATGCTGTAGGTTCCAAACTGATGCTGTCGGCGTTGTCTAAAATTTCTTGTGTGTCCATGATTTTAGTTATTAATTGTTGATTGAATACTTCAAATCTCCACACAATTAAAAAGTACTTTCACCGTCCAATCACCTTAAATTACAAGGTGTTTTTACGGTATCAGAAGGGTTAAAACCAACAAGGGAAATACAAGTAAGCACCAGTTTTAGGTGCATAAAAAAAGCATCCTTTGGATGCTATCTTTTATTTAAACAGTAAGGGTTTGGCCGATCAATTTAATGCAACCTAAAATGTAACTTGTATTTAATCAACAGAAACAAAAATACCGGCCCGTAATACAAGTAGCGTTTCCATAAACGTTTGGGTTCGCTTAACAAACGGCCAAGCCATTCTAAGTTCAGGTTGATCCAAACTTGGTTTGGGCGTTTTACCGTACCGGCATAAAAATCAAACACGGCACCAATGGTACAAATTATGTTTGTGTTGATTTGATGTTGGTGTGCGGCCACCCATTTTTCCTGTTTCGGTGCAGTCATGCCCACAAACAGCACATCAGGTTTAAAATTATTGACGGCTTTAATCATCTGTTCGTGATCTTCCGCAGAAAAAACTGTTTTAAATGGCGGGGAATAAATGCCGGACTTGATATTCGGATAATCAACACCTAAACGCTGCTGTAATTTTTGTAAGGTTTGTAAGGACGAACCGAGGTAAAAACAACGCCCGCCGCGCTGGTTTAGACGTTTTAACAAATGGCTATGCAAATCGTAACCCGAAATTTTAGGGATCAGCCTGCCTGTATGTAGTTTTATTGCAGCTATTATGCCCACGCCATCCGGCAGCAACACATCCGACTGCTGCAACGCTTCTTTAAATTCAGGGTCTTTTTCGGCCATGCAAAAAGAGTACTGGTTCAGGGTATTAACAATTGTTTTGCCCTTAAAACCCAGCTCGCTTAAATCGCCGGTAAATAATTGGTAGCCTAAATAGTTTGCTCTGGCTTCCAGCACATCCCTATACATTGGTAAGTCCATCACATATTTTGTTAGATATACTTAAAATAAACACGTTCGGTTTGCTGATCTTAAAACAATTTATTTCCCACCGGGATGCGCTTTTTTTAAGCAGAAGACTCTTTATCATATTCAACCACAATTTTATGGTATGCATAGCTTTTTTGTTGGGCAAAAAGCAGCAGCAAAATCAAAGCAATGGCTACAGCTATAACTACCTTTTGATATTGCCTTAGCTTAAACACAAGCAAAAAGGGCAGCATTTTCAATACTTCTTTTAGCAGTAACTTTTTTAGGTAACGGTTAGCGCGGTTGTTGGCCTTTTGCCAGATGGGGTTTTTGCGGTTGGTGTAGTTTAAGTTGCGCGCTGCGTACATGGTTTTGGGGCTTTTGGTTGAAACCTCAAATATCTATCAATGCAATAGCAAAACTTCGCGTAGAACTACGCATTTAAATAGGGTGTTTTTACGGTATTGTTTAAGGTAAAACTAGGAGACAATAGAATTAAAATTTTGGTACATAAAAAAAGCATCGCAATGCGATGCTTGTTACTTTTATAATAAAAATTGACCATCTTTTAATCTACATATTTTTAAAAAACTTTTACTACTGGAATAAGTATTTATCACCTAAATATTGCATACACTCTTTAAAAAGTTGGAAAGCATTTTCTTTGTCATTAGCTTCCAAATAATTCAAAGATAGCTTGAAATATTTATCGTATATGTTTTTTAAAATTATTTTATTTTGCGTGTCATTTTTCAAATATTCCATAATTGATGCCGAAATTGTGTAGTACTTTTCAACCTCGAAACCATTATAAGGATGTTCATTTAACAATTCAGTTCTAAAAGACCGCAAAGTATTTAATGAATTTTCAGCATGTTTTTCAAATACATTTGCAACATAGCTTGCGATACAAGAATCTGGATCGCAATCAGGGGGACAAATTATAGTTCTGTCCATGTATACATTTATTTTATCAATAGGTTGTAAAATAGGTTGAAATGGAATCAGGGTATCGCTATCGTATCCAAAATGGAAAATTATTTTATTTTCTTCTGTTTGAGATAAAAGTTTAAGTAATGATTTCTTTCCAAAGAAACAACCTCTAATTATTTTGGTGTAGGAAGTAATATTGTCTATTTTTCTATATCTTGTAACATGATTAAACAATACCTGCCAAGTTTTATCAAAGGAGATTTTTTCACCTGAATTAATTTGAAACCCGTCTTTATCAAATACAATGTTTGGAATTGTGCCACTCATAGTGTAGTTACATGGCATTAAAACGATTAACCGTGAAGCAGGGTCGTCAACATCATTTATACCGTACATAAATCGAATGCCAGATATGTCATCTTTAGCAAGTAAATCCTCAATCACATCTTTTGAGATAGTTACTGATGGTATTTCATTTGGATATTTAATCACAAAGTCATTACTAAGATTTAAAAATGTGCTTTCGCTAATAAATTCTCCTACGTTTTGAGGTAGAACCTTTGGGTTTCTTTTGATAGTTAGCATAATGATTAAGTTAACTTTTTTTAATGAATGAAATTATGTATTGCAATATAAAAATTATCCAATAAAAAATACTTTGACCAGAAGCAGTATTTTAAAATAGGGTGTTTTTACGGTATTAAAAAGGTTAAAATACGTTGGAAAGGTGCGTAGGATTGTGGAATTTTAGGGAAAAGAAAAACAGATTATTTAACCTTAAAATCCTTTCCTTATGAATTTAAAAACAACTGAAGCTATGGTTATTGGAGACATCTCTAAAGAAACAGCCTTAGCTATGATCAAAGCAGCTAATGATTCAGCACTTAGCCAACGTTCTTCAAATTCCAACATTGCGCCAGTTACTCATTGTGTTTGGTTTAGCTTAGAACAAATTAATAGGATGGTCACGATACTAAACCATGAAAAGCTTGTTGGAATGGGTACTGATGGTGTTAGGGTTTACTTTGGTAAGTACTCTTTTGAAACAGCGCCAGATGAACATAAAGAGTATGCCGATCGAGACACAATTTTATTTGTTTCTACAAAAGCTCATCCGAATGGGTCTAGTCATATGGACTACTTTGAGCATTTTGTGGTAGAGCCTCCAAAAGAGATGGTACCAGAAAACCGCGGTGAATTATGTGAGCCAAAAAGTGCTTGCATTGGATCACAATTTGAATAATATTAAATTCAAGCAATGTTAAAATACTTTAGCCCTAATATTACCATTGAAACAATTTGTTTTGCTTCTGCCATTGTATTTCTCAGTAAAGACAATCAAACTATTTGGAAAAGTATGATCTTGTTTTTGCTGGTAATTTGCATAACTGAAATAGCAGGAATCCTTACCAAAAGAACCATAAATGGTAATAATTGGGTTTATAATATTTATTTAATGCCCGAAGCAGGATTTACAAGTATCATGTTCGGGCATTTATTAAGTAAATATACAAAAGGCAAGGTTCTGGTTTTACCAGGGCTTGCCTTACTTTTTGTATTGTATCTGTACGAAATTTATTGTCATGGCATTTATTCATTTAATGTACTGACAACAACAATAATGTCAATTATTTTTATCGCTTACGGCTTGTATTATTATTTTCTATTAATCAAAGACGAACAGTATCTCAACTTAAAATCTTATGCACCCTTTTGGTGGGTATCAGGAACTCTGTTTTTTTATTTCGGAAGCACGGTTAGTAATCTTTATTTTACCACTTTCAATGCCAATCATTCAATTTTATTTTCCTTTAGACATTTAATTTATGTTCTTATAAATATTATTCTTTACAGCTTGTGGAGTTATTCATTCTTATGCAGATATCGCCAAAGGAAATCAATACTTTAATTGTTCTTATTACGCTGGTATTTCTACTCGCTCCCGGATTTCTTTTGCTTTATATTAACCTTTACAACCGCCGCAAGAAAAAACACATAGAAGAAAAAGCCCAAATGCAGCAAACTTTTGCAGCGGAAATCCTCAAAACACAATTAGAAGTCCAGGAACAAACCATGCAAACCATCGGTGCAGATTTGCATGATAACATTGGCCAATTGTTAAGTTTAACTTCACTTACTTTAAATTCTATCGAAATTAAGGAGGTAAACAAAGCACAGCAAAAAATAGATGCTGCTTTGGATTTGAACAGCCGCTGCATCAAAGAGCTTCGTTTATTAGGTAAATTATTGCAGGGTGAACAACTGATTGGCAACGGTTTGGCAGAGGCAATAAGTTTTGAAATTGCATGGATAGAAAAAGCTGGGCAGTTTCAGGTAGATTATCAAACGGAAAATTATTGCACCGAAAGCAGCAACGCCGATAAAGATTTGCTGGTGTTCCGCATCCTGCAGGAAATTTTAAATAATATTATTAAACATGCTTTTGCCACGCAAATAAAGATTAAATTGTGCTGCCGGGACAACTATTTGCTTTTGACCGTTGAAGATAACGGCGTTGGTTTTTTTGCGGATGAAGTGCCCGAAAAGCAAAATGGAATGGGCTTGCACAACATCCGTAAAAGGGCTGATTTGATGGTCGGCAAAGTTGATATCCAATCTAAACCCGGCACCGGCACTTTTGTAGAATTAACTATTCCTTACCCATAATCGAACATGAAACCGGATTGTATTTCTATCGGCATTGTAGATGACCATACACTTTTTCGTAAAGGTGTTGCCGGTTTAATGGCGGAGTTTGAAGAACTGGAAGTGGTTTTTGAAGCGGAAAACGGCAAACAAATGCAACAAACTTTGCTTAAACAACCACTGCCGGAAGTTATTTTGATGGACATCAACATGCCGGTAATGGATGGTTACGAAAGCACTTGCTGGCTAAAAATGCATTATCCGCAAATCCATGTGTTGGCTTTAAGTATGTTTGAGGATGATGAAGCAGTGATTAAAATGATCCGTTGCGGTGCCTGTGGTTATATTTTGAAGGAATCCAAACCGCGCGACCTGCTGGAAGCTATTAAAACTGTGGTGCTAAAAGGAGTATTTATCAACGAAATGGTTTCGGGTAAGCTCCTCCGTTCTATCACTACACAAGAAACTACACCCAACCTCAGCAGCAAAGAACTCGACTTTTTAAAACACTGCTGCTCCGAACTCACCTATAAAGAAATTGCAGATTTAATGTTCGTTAGTCCGCGCACGGTGGATAATTACCGCGAATCCTTGTTCCAAAAACTCAACATTAAATCGCGCACAGGCTTGGTTTTGTATGCCATCAAAAATAACCTTTTCCATTTGGCTGTAAATTAGATTACAATTGCATGTTTTTTTAACCGGTAAAAACAGTATCTTTGCGGCAGATTTAGCAATGTAGCTAAGTTCGTTATTTACATCATGAACCCATTTATTGAACTGGGAATCCGTCATGATATTGTTAATGCCATCTCTGATTTAGGATTTGAAAATCCTACGCCAATCCAGGAACAATCTATCCCGGTTTTGTTAACAGGCAGCAACGATTTTGTCGGATTAGCCCAAACAGGGACCGGAAAAACCGCCGCCTTCGGACTGCCGTTATTAGAACTGATTGACTTTGATCAGAACAAACCTCAAGCCTTAATTCTTTGCCCAACTCGCGAGTTGTGTTTGCAAATTACAAGCGACATTAAAAGTTACTCCAAAAACATGTCCAACGTTAAAGTTGTGGCAGTTTACGGTGGTTCCAGCATTATGGATCAGCTCCGCGAAATTAAACGCGGCGTGCAAATTGTTGTAGCAACCCCCGGACGTATGCTGGATATCATTGGCCGTAAAGCCATTGATTTTTCTGACATTCAGTTCGTTGTTTTGGATGAAGCTGACGAAATGTTGAACATGGGCTTCCAGGAAGACATTAACGAAATCCTGTCTACCACCCCTGAAGAGAAAAAAACCTGGCTGTTCTCGGCCACGATGCCGGCAGAAGTGCGCCGCATTGCAAAAAATTACATGACCGATCCTTTTGAGCTTACCATGGGCACAAAAAATACCGGAAATGTGAACATTGAGCACGAATACTACATTGTAAAAGCACGTGATAAATACGCCGCTTTCAAACGTATTGTTGATTTTAACCCGGAAATTTTTGGTATCGTTTTTTGTCGTACCAAAATTGAAACGCAGGAAATTGCAGAATCATTGATTAAAGATGGTTACAATGCAGATTCTTTGCACGGAGACTTATCGCAACAACAACGTGATAAAGTGATGAAACGTTACCGCGACCGCAGCCTGCAATTGTTAATTGCAACTGATGTTGCTGCACGTGGAATCGACGTAAATGATGTTACGCACGTAATCAATTATTCTTTGCCGGATGAAATTGAGAATTATACCCACCGTAGTGGCCGTACTGGCCGTGCCGGAAAAACTGGTATTTCTATCGCCATCATCAACGCAAAAGAAATTGGTAAAATCCGTCAGATTGAACGTGTTTTAGGAAAAAAATTCGTAAAAGCAGAAATCCCGACCGGTTTTGATGTTTGCGAAAAACAATTATTTGGTTTGGTACATAAAGTGCATAATGTAGAAGTGAACGATTCTCAAATCGATCAGTACATTCCGCGTATTATGGCCGAATTTGAAGAATTGACCAAAGAAGACATCATCAAACGTTTTGCTTCTTTAGAATTCAACCGCTTCTTAGAATACTACAAAAACGCACCAGATTTAAATGCTTCGGCTGATGAATCCCGTGTGCGCAGCGAAAGCGGCGACCGTTTCGGCCGTACCGGAATGAAATCCGATTTTACCCGTTTGTTTATCAACTTAGGTTCGGTAGATAATTTTACCCGCGGAGATTTGTTAGGTTATATCTGTAACACCAGCAAAATCAGCGGACGTACCGTTGGGAAAATAGACGTAAAAGGCGTGTATTCTTTCTTCGAAGTGCCAAATGATGAAGCGCAACAAGTAATTACTGCTTTTAAAGATGCAAATTACCAAGGCCGCGAGGTAAGGATTGAACTTTCCGGTGATGCTGAAGGTGGCGAAAGCCGCAGTCCACGGCCTTCCGGCGGTGGTGCTTACCAAAGAAGAGAAGGCGGAAGCCGCGAAAAACGCGAAGGCGGACGAGAACGCAGTTATAGCGGAAGCACAAATAGCGGTGGTGGTTTCCGTGATTTTTCTGGCAAAAGCAAAGAAGATCGTGGCGAACGCCGCAGAAGATTTTAAGCAGTGAATACTGTTTTTATAGCTTAGTTTTTTAGTTTTAGTTTAGTTAAAAAAAGCTTTCGGAAATATCCGAAGGCTTTTTTGCTATTTAACAAATTCTATCGAAGTAGAATCAGGATAAACCAATGTAAAGCTTTTATTTGACAAGTTCTGAATGACGAATTTAGTGTAAGGCTGACTGCCTTCGTAGGAAGTAAAAAGTGTGTCGCCTTTTACAAAATAACTTTCGGCTATTGGTCCGCCGCCTTCATCTAACGTAAAATTTTTTGTGGTAATTTTTAATTTGGTTTTTCCATCCTTAGATTGCCATTTCCCTACAATTTTGTTTTTTGCTGAAGGATTCTCGCAACCGAAAAATATAATCACTATCGAAAGTAAAACAACAAAAAGTAAGTCGGACTTTTTCATGCTTGTTTTTATTATTGATTGAATTAAAATTCTCCCGCAGTTATCTTAAATGCTTCTTTTATCACACCAAAACTTGCAAACAAAAAATGCCTGGATAGTTGTCCAGGCATCTCTCATTAAAAATAAAAAAAATAATTATTTAGCTGGCGCGTCTTTCAGTTTTGCTTTCGAAATATAAACTTTCGCACCTTTTTTATTTACGTAAAAAGTTTTGTCGTGTTTATCAATATAAACTTTTTCTCCGTTAGGTGCAACTTTACCTTTATACGTTTTATCGGTAATAGCGGCTGTACCTTTTACCGCTAATTCGGCAGTTTTGTTTCCAGCTTTATTAACGGCAGTTCCAACTTTACCTTTTCCGGTATTTTGTGCAAATGATTGAACAGCAAATAACATTGCGGCTGAAACGAATAGGATTTTGATCTTTTTCATGATATTGATTTAAGTGGTAATTTACAAATATTAACTCAATTGTTCTGCCAATTGTTTCATTTCTGTTACGGGATTGTTATTTTGGTACAAAACCGCGTAAACGGCCTCACTGATCGGCATATCAACCTTGTACTTTTTGTTCACTTCATGCAGGCAATTTACGGCGTAATAACCTTCGGCAACCATATTCATTTCTAATTGTGCCGAGTTTACCGTGTAACCTTTGCCAATCATGTTGCCAAAAGTGCGGTTTCGGCTAAATTGCGAATAACCGGTAACCAGTAAATCGCCAAGATAAGCAGATTCGTTAATATCGCGACTTATCGGATGGACAGCATCAACAAAACGCTTTATTTCGCGGATAGCGTTAGAAATTAACACCGCCTGAAAGTTATCGCCATAACCAATGCCGTGGCAAATTCCGCTGGCAATGGCATAAATGTTCTTTAATACAGCCGCATATTCCGTCCCATAAATATCATCCGAAATATTGGTTTTGATGTAACGCGTATTGAAGTAACACGCCAGTTTTGCGGCCAGTTTTTTATCCAGCGAAGCTAAAGTTAAGTAAGATAATTTCTCCAGCGCAACTTCTTCTGCATGGCAAGGTCCGCTTAAAACCAGAAAATCTTCTAACGGGAAATGATAATGCTGATGGATAAAATCGCCCACAATTTGGTTTTCGTCAGGCACAATACC
The DNA here is from genome assembly GCA_964657505.1 of uncultured Mucilaginibacter sp. Lineage (GTDB taxonomy): Bacteria > Bacteroidota > Bacteroidia > Sphingobacteriales > Sphingobacteriaceae > Mucilaginibacter_A. The sequence continues at coordinate 4,512 of CAZZVO010000011.1, read as the reverse complement.
TTTAATAGCCGATATGATTTTTTTGCCGGTAAAAGAAGCATCCGTAATTCCGGCAAGTGCCTCTTTTAAAAAAGCGGCGGGAACATTCAGGATAATTACTTCTGCTTTTTCAACAACTTCTTTTATCTGGGTTGATAAATTTTCCGCTTTCACACAAATTTCCACAGAACTCAAATACTTTGGGTTGTGCCGAAACTTGCGGATATGCTGCAAGGTTTCTTCGCTTCGAACCCACCAAAAAACTTCTTTCGGCGCGGGGTTATCGGTCAGCATTTTTATGATAGCCGTAGCCCAGCTCCCACCACCAATCACGGCAATTTTCAATTTATCCTGCTCCATTAAACGCTGCTGAAATTTTATTTATAACATTGCAAATAAAGTAAATATCTAAACCATATCCTTGCACGCAAGATTAGGAAATCGTGATGCTTCTTTTATCAACCTTTTTTTGGAATGAAATTAAAACGGCAGCTTTATGAAGATGCCTTATCTGGTAAAAACGCCCGCTATATTAAAATGGTTTTATCCGGGCTTAACCTGGAACAAAAACCGCACAGAACGCAGCATTTATTTAACTTTTGATGACGGCCCAATACCAGAAGTAACACCTTTTGTACTTCAAACTTTAGAAAAATTCCAAGCAAAAGCCACATTTTTTTGCATTGGCGATAACGCGCAAAAACATCTGGAAATTTTTGAAGCTGTAAAAGCTGGCGGACATTCCATTGGTAATCACACATTCAACCATTTACGAGGCTGGAACACTGCGGATGAAACTTACTTAGAAAATACAGAAAAATGCGATCAATTAGTGAAAGCAAAACTGTTCCGCCCACCGTATGGCAGGGCAAAAAGATCGCAATTTTCTATCCTTAAAAAAAGCTATGATATTGTAATGTGGGATGTTTTAAGTGGAGATTTTGACAATCAACTTTCTCCTCAAAAATGTTATCGAAATGTTGTTGATAAAAGCAGTAACGGCTCAATTGTGGTTTTTCATGATAGCTTAAAAGCCTGGCCGCGATTGGAATATGTGTTACCGAAAGCGTTGGAATACTGGCAGGATAAAGGTTATCAGTTTAAAGGTTTATAAACAGCACTAATTGCACATAAAGCTTTGTTCACACCAAATCAAATTAACAAAAACTGATACTTCTTTTACCTGTTATTTTTGTAGATTCGCCACAAACCGCAATGGCTTAATTATTACTTCACCTATAAAATCAATAAAATGGCTTTTGATTTAAATATGATCCAGCAGGTTTACAATCGCTACGGCAGCCGTATCGAAGCTGCACGCAAAGCAGTTGGTAAACCACTAACCCTGACCGAAAAAATTTTATATTCCCATCTTTCCGCCGGTGACCCCTCCCGCGAACTTTTACGTGGCGTAGATTACGTAGATTTTGCACCAGACCGTGTAGCCATGCAGGATGCAACGGCGCAAATGGCACTTTTGCAATTTATGCAAGCTGGCAGGCCACAAGTTGCTGTGCCATCAACCGTGCATTGCGACCACTTAATTCAGGCAAAAATTGGTGCAGATGAAGATTTGGACACGGCCAAAAGCCAGAACAAAGAAGTTTACGATTTCCTTTCTTCTGTTTCTAATAAATATGGTATCGGTTTTTGGAAACCTGGAGCTGGCATTATCCACCAGGTTGTTTTAGAAAACTATGCTTTTCCTGGCGGGATGATGATCGGAACAGACTCACACACACCAAACGCTGGTGGTTTAGGCATGATTGCGATTGGTGTTGGCGGTGCCGATGCTTGTGATGTAATGGCTGGCTTGCCCTGGGAACTAAAATTCCCGAAACTGATTGGTGTAAAACTAACCGGAAAACTTTCTGGTTGGACTTCTGCAAAAGATGTAATTTTAAAAGTAGCCGGAATTTTAACTGTTAACGGCGGAACCGGTGCAATTGTAGAATATTTTGGTGAAGGTGCTCGCTCCATCTCAGCAACCGGAAAAGGAACAATTTGTAACATGGGTGCAGAAATTGGTGCAACAACTTCAATTTTTGGTTATGACGAGAAATCTGAAGCTTATTTGCAAGGAACAGAACGTGGTGCCATTGCAGAATTAGCCAATGCAATTAAAGAACATTTAACCGGCGACGAAGAAGTTTACGCAAACCCGGAAGCTTATTTTGACCAGGTAATCGAAATCAATCTTTCTGAATTGGAACCTTATGTAAATGGTCCATTCACACCAGATTTGGCTTGGCCGATTTCTAAATTTGCGGATGCGGTTAGAGAAAACCAATGGCCAACGGTGTTAGAAGTTGGTTTAATTGGTTCTTGCACTAATTCATCTTACGAAGATATTACCCGTGCGGCTTCTATCGCTACACAAGCCATCAGCAAAGGTTTAAAAACTAAAGCTGAATTTACCGTTACGCCAGGTTCAGAACTGGTTCGTTACACGGTTAACCGTGATGGTTATTTAAATACTTTTGAAAATATTGGCGGCGTGGTTTTGGCAAATGCTTGCGGACCGTGTATTGGTCAGTGGGCGCGCCATACTAATGACCCGACGCGTAAAAACTCCATCATTACTTCTTTTAACCGTAATTTTGCTAAACGTCAGGATGGCAATCCAAACACACACGCTTTTGTAGCTTCTCCGGAGATTGTTACGGCATTTGCGATTGCTGGCGACTTAACTTTCAACCCGTTAACTGATACTTTAACCAACGAAAGCGGTGAGCAAGTTAGATTAGATGAGCCGCAAGGTATCGAAATGCCAATAAAAGGTTTTGCGGTGGAAGATGCCGGTTACCTCGCTCCTGCTATTGATGGCAGCACGGTTGAGGTAAAAGTAAGTCCAACTTCTGATCGTTTGCAACTGCTTGATCCGTTTAAAGCTTGGGAAGGAACAGATATTTTAGGATTAAAATTACTGATCAAGGCCAAAGGAAAATGTACAACCGATCATATTTCGATGGCTGGCCCATGGTTAAAATATCGTGGCCATTTGGATAACATTTCCAATAATATGTTGATCGGTGCGATCAATTTCTTCAACCTAAAATCTGATACCGTTAAAAACGAACTGACTGGCGAATACGGTCCGGTTCCGGCAACGCAACGTGCTTACAAAGCAGCAGGAATTGGCAGCATTGTAGTTGGTGATGAAAATTATGGTGAAGGTTCATCCCGTGAACACGCCGCAATGGAACCACGGCATTTAGGTGTGCGTGCGATCTTGGTAAAATCTTTTGCCCGTATCCACGAAACCAATTTGAAAAAACAAGGCATGTTGGCGTTGACTTTTGCTGATAAAGATGATTACGCCAAAATTTTGGAAGATGATACTTTTGATATTACCGGTTTAGACCAGTTTATTCCTGGCAAGCAACTAACTATCGTATTGCATCACGCTGATGGCACCAAGGAATCTTTTCTGGTAAACCACACTTACAATGCTCAACAAATTGAGTGGTTTAAAGCTGGTGGTGCGTTAAATATCATCCGTAGACAACAAAAAAATGTAGCCTAAAAACAGCATTTACACTTCGATAAAAAAGCCTCTGAAATTTCAGAGGCTTTTTCTATTTTTAGGAAAGTTTACATCCGTAACAATTTTGAAAAAACTTCGAGTCATACTTCTTTTATCGGTCTTTTTTTTAGGTTTTGCAGATACGCTAAAAGCACAGGCTCCTGCTAACGACAATTGTTCAGGCGCAATCACGCTAACCAACATTACCAATTTCTGTTCTGATAATGCAGCATATACCAGCATAAATGCGACAGCCAGTGGTTTAGCGGCAGCTCAAAATTGGCCTGAACCCGGCAATGATGTGTGGTTTAAATTTATTGCTACTGCTTTTGATGTCAACATTTCGGTAACCGGAAATGCAAATGGAGGTGGCACCTTGAATACACCGTTAATTGCTTTGTATACAACACCCGATTGTTCAAGTTTTTCGGAGATGATTGGCGCTAAAACCAGCACCACAACTTTGGGTACATTGTATAAAGGCGGCTTAACGATTGGCCAAACTTATTATATCCGTGTAAGTGGGGGCAGCAATAGTACCGGAACTTTTAAATTGTGCATCAATAATTATTATCCTATTCTAAAAGCTGGTCAGGATTTTGGCACTGCTTCTATTATTTGTGATACAACCGCTTTCACCCAAACCAATGTAACCGGCGCAGGCAGCAATAGCCGGGAATCGGCCGGAACCTGTCTGGATGTAAATTCTGGAAACGGGCCAATTGAAGCTAATTCTGCCTGGTATAAATGGACTGCCGCCAACAACGGAACATTAACTTTTACAATTACGCCAACCATTTCCGATAATGATATTGATTGGGTTTTGTATGATTTGGGAACCAGTGGCGCAGCAAGCAACGTAAACGCGGCAAATGCTATCCGTTGTGCATCCGGTAGCGGGGTTACTTGTACTCCGTTTTACAATAAAACCGGCCTTAACTTAACTTCTACTGATTTGGTGGAAACGCCCGGCTGTGTACCAGGACAAGATGGTTTTGTAAAATATG
>CAZZVO010000010.1:0-33227 GCA_964657505.1 uncultured Mucilaginibacter sp. | reverse complement strand
AAATCCAAAGTTTGGGCAAATGTATTTTGATAGACCAAAGTTGCAATTAACAAAAACAGGTATTTACGATTGCTAAACATCCAATTCAAAAATTGATTTTGTATCCGGAAAAATTGTAATACTTCTTTTAGCACTATAAATCTATGTTTGAAAATACATCCTTAAAATACAACAAACTATTATTTTTAAGGTGATAAAAGAAGCATCTAAAAGCAAATTGAACTTTTTATGAGCCTAATCTTTTACAATTTAATGTGCCGCATTTCCGCGCACTTCAATTGCTTTTTTATCCTCTTTTTGTGGCGATTCAATATTTTTTAAAGATGGTTTACTTACATTATTTAAAACCAGTACAGGCAAAGTTTTCACCGTTGGAACTTTCAAAGTATTGATCTGCAAATTTTGTACATCATCAAAAATACAAGCCGGACGAAAATCATCTGCCAAATAACTTATTTTAAAGTTGTTGATGGTGATGCCTTTTGCATGCCGAACATACAATCCCCAAGCCGGTAATTCGCCAAACATGGTAAACTCCGGGTAACCTTCCGTTTGCTCGGGCACGGTGTTTAAATTATCAAGCGAAATGTAAGCAACTTCCTTTTTAGCTCCGCCGCCGTAACTTATTTCTATGTTTTCTAACACCACATCTTCTACTTCATGGCCGGGCAAACCGGTTATAGATGCCGGAACTAAATTATGCGGCGGAACTTTTGGCGGAGGACCTTCCATCGGATAACCAATATCTGGTTTTCCCGAAGGTATTTCTGCTTTTACATTGCCGATGTAAACGTGTTTCAAAGTGCTATACTTTTCATCTTTATTCCGATGGCCTAAACGCAAAAAGATAGCATTGCCGGTATTGGTTGCGGTTACATTTCGGATGTCCACATCTTCCAAAATTGAACCATCCACACTTTCGAGTGCAATTGCAGAACGGTAAGTATCGTAAACCGTGAGATGGTTTACCTTAATATGTTTAAAAGCACCGATTGAACCTGTGCCGAGCTTAAACCCGCTGGCGCTGGAACGAATGGTGCAATTTTCAACCACAATATTTTCACAGACACCTGTCGCGCTTTCTGATTTCAAGCAGATGCCGTCATCCGCAGCATTAAAAAAGCTATTGGTGATTTTTACATTCCGGCTGTCAACAATATCTATCCCGTCGTTATTCCAATAAGCCGTGCTTTGCACTTTCATGCTGTCGATCAAAACATCGCTGCAGTTGTTATAATTTTGAATCCACGAGGAGGCATCTTTCAGCGTAATTCCCGTTACTTTTATGTTGCTGCATTTACTGAAATAAATAATAGGCAGCCTGTTTTTTTCGCCTGGCCTTTTAATTTTCCATTGCGAATCGGTAATCACGCCTTTTCCTAACAGGTACAAAACATTCTCGACTAATTCGCGGCCTTGTCCGTTGATAATTCCATTGCCAGTTATAGAAATATTCTGCTGATCGTAGGCATTGATCAACGCCATCACTTTATCGCCGTTATAATCCAACCGGTTGGCAGAACCGAGCAAAACTGCATTGTCCGTTAAATGTAATTCAACGCTTTTTTTCAAAAAAATTGGACCGGTAATAAAATTTCCGTCAGGGATTAAAACTCTTCCGCCGCCAGCTTGTGCTGCTGCATCGATTGTTTTTTGTATGGCGGTGGTGTTTTTGAAGTTTTTATCCTGCTTCGCCCCATAATTTAAAATATTAAATACCTTTTGCTGAGCTTTAGCCAAGATGGATATGAACAAAAAGATAATCAGAAGCAGGTTTTTCATCATCATTCAGCAGCTAATAAAATATAGGATTTTCCTTTGTCTGATTTGAAAGTTAAGCCGTAACCATCCTTTGTTTTTGTGGAACGGATGTTTAAACCTTGTATAATCAATGGGTTTTTAGAGCGGATAATACTTGAACCGCCGTTTTTGGATAGGATTTTTCCGGAAGCAACTTTGCCATTTTGCCAGTTAATATCTACTACGTAAGCACCACGGGCTACCAAACCTTTAACAACACCTTCTTTCCATTCGGCAGGAATGGCAGGGAGCAGTTCGATATCTCCGTCCTGGCTTTGCAACAGCATTTCGGCTATGCCGGATGTTCCGCCAAAATTTCCATCAATTTGGAACGGCGGATGCGCATCAAACATGTTTGGATAAACGCCGCCACCGTGACTGTAATCGTACCCTTTTTCCCGTGTTAAACGAAGCAAGTTCCGGTATAATTTATACGCGTGGTCTCCGTCCTTCAAGCGTGCCCACAAGTTTACTTTCCAGGCAAGGCTCCAGCCAGTACCGTCATCTCCTCTTAATTCAAGCGTTCTTTTGGCTGCATTTGCCAATTCTGGTGTTTTGCTGACTGAAATTTCATTAGCCGGATAAACAGAGTACAAATGCGATACGTGGCGATGGTGCGGATCAGGCGATTCATAATCTTTGTACCATTCCTGCAACTGCCCTTTGCTACCGATTTGATAAGGAATAAGTTTCGCTTTTTTTGCCAATAAAGTATCCCTAAAAGAAGCATCGATGCCCAGCACTTTGCTTGCTTCCGTCAAGTTATCGAACAAATCCCGGATGATGCCCATATCCATTGTGGTAGAAATAGACACATCGCCAACTTTTTTATCACCATAAATAAAATCGTTTTCGGGAGACATGGAAGGCGCGGTTACCAAATGGCCAGAACTGTCCGGCACAAGCCAATCAAAAGTAAAAAGAGCGGCACTTTTCATAATTGGGTAACCCGTTTCGCGCAAAAACTGCTTGTCGCCTGTATACAAATAATGCTCCCACAAATGCCTTGTCAGCCAGTCGCCGCCCATTGGCCAGTTCGCCCATTTTGGGTCTCCTTTACCAAAATCGCCCACCGGATTGGCAATTGCCCATATATCCGTGTTATGGTGCGTTACCCAACCTTTTGCGTGATAAAAATCCGTAGCAGCCTGCTTGCCAGTTACAGAAATGTTTTTAATCAGATCAAACAACGGCTGGTGCATTTCTGATAAATTGCAATCTTCGGCCATCCAATAATTCATCTGGACGTTAATGTTGCTGGTATAATTAGAACTCCAAGGCGCGCGCAATTCTTTGTTCCAAATCCCTTGCAAATTGGCCGGAACACCACGAACGCGCGAACTGCAGATGAGCAAATATCGGCCGTATTTAAAATACAATGCTTCCAAACCCTGGTCTGCACCGCCATTGGTATAAGCGGCAATCCGATCATCTGTCGGCATATTTACCTTATCATTTTTAGGGTTTAAGGTTAACGATACGCGGTTAAAGTAATGATGAAAATCGACAAGGTGAGCCGCTAACAATTCTGCGTAAGGTTTGGTGACTGCTTTATCCAAGTAGGACTTGGCCAATTTATCGGCATCTAAATCCGGACAATGGTCAAACCCGTTAAAACCAGTTGCTGCCGAAACAAATAAGGTAATTTCTGAAGCGTTTTTTACAGATACAGAACTGGTATCAGTAGTGATTTTTCCGTCTTTGCTTACTGCTTTTATGAGGATTTCAAAACCCATTCCGGCGCATTTATCGGCATCATCATAAATAATTGGCTGCTTGTTATAACCTACGTAACTTGGATCAACATGTACCGGTGCCTTCCCTTTTAAAGCCAGCGTTTGGCCTGCAACAAGTAAGTGTTGTGCATGCAAACTACTTTTGGTTTGTACCTTGATATTCAACTGCCCTGGTTTGTTACAGGTTAGCCTCACTACAATAACCTGACTTGGGCTGCTTACGAATACCTGCCGTTTATAGGCCACGCCGTTTACCGTAAAATTGGTTGTAGAAACAGCATTGCCAATATCCAGGTCGCGGTAATAGGCAGAAGGTTTAGCACCTTTCAGATCTTGTTTGATCATCAAATCACCCAAAGGCAGATAACTTTCGGAGTAAACACCCTGCATTTTTTTAGTTAACGAGTCTGCTTTTTTATATTCCTCTTTAAATAAAGCCGCCCGGACAAGCGGCAGATATGTGTAAGCGTTCGGGTTGACATTTTTTTTGACAGGTCCGCCGGACCATAAAGTTGCTTCGTTAAGTTGAAGCAATTCTTCATCCACACCACCAAAAACCATGGCACCTAAACGGCCGTTTCCCACTGGTAAAGCTTCTGTCCAGGCTGTTGCAGGTTGTTTGTACCATAAAGTATTCGTCTTTTCCGTTTGTGCAAAAATTGGAAATAAATTACAGCATAGCAGGAGTACAAGTAGTAGAGATGTTTTGGTCATAAATTGAATTTTGGGGCTGAGAAAAATCATGCTTCTTTTAGCTATGTAAAACTTTGTTTTTGTTATATTATCTTCAAAAATCAAAGTGATTTTAAAGATTTAATGGCATAAAAGAAGCATTAAAATTATGCCGACCAAAATTTAAACCGATTAAATCTACAAACGCTGCATTTTGATCAAAAAAACATCGTTCTGGCTTAATTTAAATTTAGTTTTCCAGTTATTGTTTTCGACAGTAATCACAGTTTCCGTAACTGCTGCGCCATTAGAAAAATTCTTCAATTGCTTTTCCTGGCTCAATGAAATATTATAAGACGCACCCATCTCCAAATAAGCACTAAAAGGATCGTTTACTTGATAACCAATTTTGTAAACACTCATTTTATATTTTCCGTTGGCCACGTTTGCTACGTTAAGTTGAACAGACCCGGCACTTTTTGAAGGAATTAACCGGCTGTAATATTGCTGATTGTAAGAACTGTCGGGAGAAAGAAGTGTGTAATTCCATAGCAGTGCTTGGAAATTTCCTTTTGCATCTTTACACACAATAGCACTGGAATCGGTGTTGTTTAATTCTGAATCTGATAGCTGGTTTAAATATTGGTATGCCCAAAAAGAAGGCTTTTTAATCCCTTGCAAATTGAGCAATCCGAAACCGCCATGAAATGGAGTGACCGGCGGGCCAGCCTCTTCAAAAATATCTGTAAACGTCCAATACGACATCGAGTTCACCAACTTCTCCGTTTTCTTTAAAGTATTAAGCAGATAGGAAGCATTTTGATAAGTATCATGCAAAGGGTCGCGCGGGTTTGGGGACGAGTTCCATTCGGTAATATGGATTTCCCTGCCATGTAAAGGCGAATTGTCTACCTGTTTTCTTAGTTTCCTGATCGGGATAGGGATGCCGTCAGCCTCACGCATTTGCGTACGCCTTTTACCGTATTCATCAAAAACAGAACGTGTACCATAAGCGTGTGTTGAAATGAAATCTACCAAATTTGGATAACCTGAAAACTCTTGCAACGCTTCTTTCATCCAGGTACTGCTGGAAGTAGCCGGGCCGCCAACCCTGTACGTGGTCGAAACACTTTTTACTGCTTTTGCGGTAACCTGGTACAGTTTGAAATAATCATTAATATCTCCGGAGAAGAACTCTTTTAAATTAGGTTCGTTCCATACTTCAAAATACCATTGTTCCACTTCTTTTTTACCGTAACGACCTTCAAAATGCTTTACCAAAGCTGCGATAAGTGCCGACCATTTCTCGTATGATTTTGGTGTCGAAATATTCCCCTTCCACCAAAATACCGTTTTATCTGTGCTGGCCAGAGCTGGCGGCATAAAGCCAAGCTCTACGAAAGGCCGTACTTTTATACTGAGTAAAAAATCATAAAGCCGGTCTACATATTGAAAATTATACACCGGGTTACCTTTGTCATCCTCGGTGTAAACATGCATTTCATCGCTCAACAATCCGTGGAAACGAATATATTTAAACCCTATCTCTTTTTGTGCTACAGTAAGCTGCTGCTGCCAATCGGCCCTTAACCCTTCACTTGCCCGGCCCGCACCAATACATTCCTGGTAAACGTGACTGCGCAACCCTTTCACTTTTTTAAAGTCTGCATTAATGTACCTGGTTGTATCTGCATTAAAATTAGCAGCGGCAATACGTGTAATTGATAAAAAAGTAACCGTTAGCAAACAGTAAATAAGGCGTTTCTTCATACAGCAGCGGCAATGTAAAAACCTCCGTATTATTGGAGGTTCTATTATTAATTTTTGTTAGTAGCCTGGGTTTTGCGCAAATGGCCCCTGGTTTAAATCAATTTGTGCTTGTGGTATTGGCCTTAATAAATGGTGTGCATCTAAAGTATTTGCAGCTTTTGCTTCATCATTATGTGCCAAAGTTCGGGATACTAATTTTCCAGTCCTTTTCAATTCATACCATCTAAACTCCTCACCAAACAGTTCCCGTGCCCGTTCGTCCAGTATGTCGTCAAGAGACAAGGAAGTAGCCTGTAATTCTGTTGCATAAGAAATACCGGTTGCCGGATCATTGCCTGTTTTTGCAGCCCTTGTTCTGATAACGTTAAATAACTGCAGTGCCCTTGCTGTATTTCCGGCTTGCAGGTTTGCTTCTGCATCAATTAAATAAGTTTCGGCCAAACGGAACACATACGTACTTCTGAAACCGCCGTTATCCTGATAGGGTAAGTTTAACTCCCGAAATTTTATAGGTTCCGGATAACTTCTGGTTACACCAGAAAATAGAGATGTTCTGTATTGATCAGGATTAACTACAGTATATTTTTTTGCCGCAATTTGTGCTGGGGTTAAAGCTACGTTTGGATAATAAATAGCAGTATCATTCACCTTAAAACCACCCGTTGCCACTTGTGCTAAAAGTACATTGGTAAAGGTAGCTGCATACCTGCTGTCTTTGTTTTTATCAAAAAGACTGAAGAGAAAAGGCGTTGGTGAAGCAACATAACTTGGTTTGCCATATAAACTGCTTCTTCCAATATAAGGTACAGTTTGCGTATCCCATAAAAAAAGTTGGTTCAAGTTATTCCCAGAGCCATTGGTAATTGCTGTTGTACTGTATTGCACTGCAAATATCACTTCATTGTTTGCCTGAAAGTTTGCAATAGTTGGATCGAAAAGTGTTGAATAAACAGGTTTTAAAGCGTATGGACCGGCAATAACAGCATCTGCAAATTTTGCTGCATTCTGATAATCAGCTTGTCCTGCTCCGTAGGATTTATAAGCCCTGGTTAAATATACTTTAGCTAACAAGTGTTGTGCTACGCCTAAAGTTACCCTTCCTAAATCTGGTGACGTTGCCGGTAATGCAACTGTAGCTTCCGTTAAATCTTTAATTATTTGCGTATAAATATCACTTTCGGGTGCTCGCGTATAAGCTAAGGTTGGTGCGGTAGTGCGGGTGGTAACCAATGGTACAGAGCCAAAAGTTTCTACCAATAAAAAATAATAGTAAGCCCTTAATGTTTTTGCTTCGGCAACACGGTAAGTTAAAGTTGTAGGGTCTTCGCCTGCTACTTGCGTTGCCCAATACAAAGCCGTATTAGCTGTATTGATGGAAGAATAAAGCTGATTCCAAAAATTGTTTAAATTTCCGTCGGTAGAATTGAAGGTGTTGTTGTACAGGTTTTCGCCGTTGTTATCATTAATACCGTAAGAACTGTAAGTATCAGTACCGATATTATATAAACTTTGGTAACCTGTAGGAGTCACTACACCACGGAGATTTGAATAATTTGCTTTGATCAAATCCTCAAAACCTTGTGAAGTATTATAATAAGTCTCGGCAGTGCGCCCTCCTGGGTTGTACTCCTGCGTGTATTTTTTGCAGCTTATAATCGCTATTGTAATCAATGGAATAAGGATTAAAATAGCTTTGTTAATATATTTCATGATAAGAAGATTAAAATGGATTGAAGGATTATAGAGATAAGTTTACACCCAAAATAAAGGTGCGCGTACGAAAATCCTGATTGTTAGCAGAATTACCTGATGCATTTTCAGGGTCCCATCCTACAAATTTGGTAAAGATGAAAGGATTGAAAGCATCAGCATAAATCCTTAAACTTTTAATTTTTAATCTTTGGATTACGTTTTTAGGAATGGTATACCCTAAAGTGATGTTGCTTATTTTGGTGTACGACGAATTGCTGAACTCAGAAATTCCGCGCCTGCTGCCATCTTGCTCACGCCCTAAGTTTGCATAAGTATTACTTGGATTGGTCGGTGTCCAGTAGTCGCGGTCAAAAGCATTAAAGCGAGCACGGTTTTGGTCGCCGTCCATTACTTGTACCAAAAAGGTACTTTGTTCAAATGTTCCTTGGCGGGTATAAAGAACAACACTGAAATCAAAATTTTGATATTTAAAAGTATTGGTCATCCCGCCAAACCAATTTGGTATATCACTACCCAAAATTTGTCGGTCGTTAGAATTAATCTTTCCGTCTGCAGTAAGGTTAGCAGCAGTAGGAACACCGGTATTTAAACCGCTGGTGGTGATATCCTGTATTTTATACTGACCAGGAATCTGTCCATAAGCAGCAGCTTGGGCAGCCTCGCTTTGCTGCCAAACACCAATGATTTTATAGGCATAAACAACGCGCACCTTTTGACCAATAAATTGCTGGTTACCCACATTGTTGGTACCATTTCCATATATATCTATTATAGCGTTATGGTTATGGGTAAAGTTAAAATTGGAAGTCCATGTAAACTTTCCTGTTTTTAAATTGGTGGTGTTTAACCCGATTTCAATACCAGAGTTTCTGATTGAAGCAGAATTTGTTGTAACACTGCTAAATCCATTTTCGCCGGGTATAAGCTGGTTAACCAATGCACCTTTAACTGTTTTATTATAGTAATCAACTTGTAATCCCACCCGGTTCTTTAAAATATCCAAATCGATACCTGCATCGTACTCGGTGGTTTTTTCCCAGGTCAGGTTTTTATTAGCTAAAATGTTTGGAATAAATCCATTTGCATTTGTTCCGCCAAAATTGTACTGTGTATTTCCTATAGTCGATTGGGTTACGTAAGGGAATAAAAACTGGGATAACGCGGCATTACCTACTTTACCTGCCGTTAACCTTAATTTAAAATTGTTTACAAACTCTACGTCTTTCATAAAGTTTTCTTCGCTAATGCGCCAGGCAAAAGCGCCTGATGGAAAATAACCCCATTGATGGCCTGGAGCGAAAATAGAGTTAGCGTCTGCCCTGCCTGTAAATGTGAATAAATAACGGTTGTTAAAGGTATAATTAGCCCTTAAAAAGTAAGATTGTATATTTTGTTGTGTGTAACCGCTGGATACGGCTGTAGTTGGCTGAATAACATTGCCATTAATGGTAACCGGTACAGTACTGCCAACGTTAAACCACAAGGATTTGTAAGGCAAACCCGTTACGCTGATATTACTGTTATCTTGCTGGTAATAGTCAAACTCATTACCCAATGTTACATCAAATTTGCTTTTACCAATTTCGTTGGTATAAGAAAGTAAATTTGTGAAATTATAATTAAAGTAATTGTTCTTTCCGTTGGTGGCACTGGCTGGTTTGGTTCCGGCATTTTGTTTGGTGTATTGATCATCGTAAACACCTGTACGCTGGAAAGTAATATCCGGGTTAAAAGAGCTTCTAAAAGTTAGGCCTTTTAAAAAAGTGATTTGGCCGTAAACATTAGGAAAAACATGAATATATTGCTGTGAACGCAATTCGTTGCTAAACTCAAATAAAGGATTTGTTATTTGAGATTCCCCTTCGTAAGTAAAAAACCTTGGCGAGCCGTCAGCATTATAAGCACTACCTGTCGGGCGCAAACGGTAAGCACTACGAAAAACCTCGGCACTGCCGGTGTTAATATCGGCAAAAGTGTTGTAAATGGCAGCTCCAAATTTAAACGTATTATTTAAAGTTTTATCCAAGCCTACTTTTAGTGTATATTTTTTTGTGTTTTCTACTTTAGTTGCTCCCTGGTAATCCTGAAATCCGGCAGAAACAAAATAAACAGTTTTATCATCGCCACCGGTTATAGACAAATTATGATTGGTAGTTAGGCCATTTTGCTTAATCAAATTAATCCAGTTTGTGTAATTGCCGCTGGCAATATTTGCCAACTCTGTAGCCGAAAAAATCTTACTGTCAGGCACAGATGTAGTAGGTAAAGGTTGATTGTTTAGCAAAGCACTTGCCTGGGCTTGCTCGTTATAAAAATCTCGCGCATAGTTTACAAAAGTTGGCCCATCCATTGTTTTAGGCAGGTTGTAAGCATTTACAATACCTACATAAGCATCATAATTGATCCTCGTAATACCTTTACTGCCTTTTTTGGTCGTAACAATCACAACGCCATTAGCACCTCTTGAACCGTAAATTGCAGTTGAAGAAGCATCTTTTAAAATATCAATCCTTTCGATATCAGCGGGGTTGATATCATTCATCGGATTATTTACATTGTTGGCCATAGGTACACCGTCAATCACAAACAATGGACTATTACTTGCATTTAAAGTATTTACACCACGGATTTCTATTGTGAAATCTGATCCTGGTTTTCCGGAGCCTCTATGCACGTCCACACCTTGTAACCTTCCCTGCATCGCTTCGGAAGCACTTGTTGCTTTGGAAGCCACAATGTCATCTCCGCCTAAAGTGTTTACTGTACCCGTTAAATCAGTTTTCTTTTTTGTGCCATAACCAATAGATACTACATCTACTTCTTTTAGCGCATTAGAATTTTCCGTCAAAGAAACAGTAATATTGTTTTGGTTGCCTACAGGGATTTCTTTAGTATCAAAACCGATGTAACGAAACACCAACACAGAACTGCTTTGGGCACTGACCGAAAATTTACCGTCAACACCTGTAGAAGTTAAAGTTTTAGTCCCTTTTACGGCAACAGTTACGCCCGGCAAAGGGGAACCATTTTGATCTTTGACCAATCCGCTGATCAATGTTTGTGCTTTTAATCCAACAGAAAAAAGCAACAATAGCAGGAAAATAACAAACCTTTGTAAATCCCTGAAAAACTTAAGTCGATGTGTACTCATTTAGATTAATTAATAATTGGTGGACGTTTATTCCCCTAAACCAAATCCTGTCCATACTAATTTTACCCATTATAATTAGCAGTATTGTCAATTAGACACTTATTGGACTTTATATAGCTTTAGGTTTAGAGACGCCGAAGTTGAATAAATAAAATTTATGTTTTATTAATACCCCAAAATATTTTTACGCAAACGTTTACGTAAACTATATATTTGCCAGCTATAAATGCATAATCCTCTTTAATTTTTAATGGCTAAAGTAGATATTAAAAGGCTCGCTTTGGAGTTAAACATCTCTGCTGCAACGGTTTCCAGGGCTTTAAGGGATAGTTACGAAATCAGTGCAAAGACCAAGCAAAAGGTTTGGGACCTGGCCAAACAGTTAAACTACGAACCTAACTTATTCGCAAGCAACCTTAGGAAGCAAAAAAGCAAAACAATTGCTGTAATTGTCCCGGAAATTGCCAACCATTTTTTTTCGCTGGCTATTAACGGGATTGAAGATATTGCCCGGCAAAGAGATTATCATGTGTTGATTTACCAAACGCACGACGATAATGAAGCAGAGATTTCTTTTACACGCCGGTTGTTCAACGGCCGGGTTGATGGCATTCTGATTTCTGTGTCTAGCGAGGCTAATAACAATAAACACATTGTTGAATTAAGCAAAAACATGCCGACTGTATTTTTTGACAGGGTTTTTGAAGAAGTTGACGCCATTAAAATCACTACCGATGATTACGAAAGCGCCTATCAAGCCACACAACTTTTAATTACGAGCGGCTGCACCAAAATTGCGTTTTTAGCTGGTTTACATCTTCTCAATACCGGAAAAAAACGTGTTTCGGGTTATCGCGATGCTTTAAAAGCTAACCATATTGCTTGTGATGAAAGTTTGGTCATCGATTACAATAACGATAGCAAATTAACTTATCAATTGATTAAAGATTTGCTTTTGAAGGAAAAACCGGATGGCGTGTTGTCGTCAATCGAAGAGCTGGCTTTGCCCTGTTATTACGCCTGCAAGGAGTTGAACATCAACATTCCTAACGATTTAAAAATAATAAGTTATTCAAACCTTGATACTGCACCTTTATTAAATCCATCGCTTTCAACCATAACTCAACCAGCGTTTGAAATCGGGCAGGAAGCAGCAAGCATTTTATTTAAAATATTGGATAAGAAGTGGTTTGAACCTAATGAAACTCGCATCCTGAAATCCACCATAATACAAAGGGAATCTACTTCTAAAAGTTGAAATTACTTTTTCCAAAAAAGGCCCGCTTAAATTTTATTACTTTCTCCACATGCTTCTTTTATCGACCTAAAAATAGCAAGGCTTTGTGTTTTTAGGTCGATAAAAGAAGTACGATACATTTTGAGCTATAAATTTAAACAGGCTTCAATCAGGTTAAAATTTTACTGTTGCTGGCAAATACTTGGCAATTAGTTCTTCATAATATGGCTTCAATTCTGAAACCACTGGCGGTTTTGGACTTTTTGAATACAGATCGTACGGGTTAAACTTATCGACCCATTTAAACATTTCGCGGTCGTGGTTGCTCAACAGATGATCGTAAGCTTTTTCCCGGTGCTGCGAATAAAAAGAGTGGTAACGGATCATATAATGCGCAGGTTCCGGTAAATAATCTTTTACCAAATGGTAAAGATATTCATCATGACCCCAGGACATGTGTACACTATTCAAGCCGCATTCATGCGAGTAAACGCCGTATTTAGTATTGTAACGCTCGTCGTAAGTATCAGGGTTATCCGCAAAAAACTCAGGATAAACAATCTTGTCAGAAAACTTGCAGCCAACAGGGAACGAATCGCCTACAACATTCCATTGCGGCTCTCCAAACAAACAAAGCACTTTGCCTAAATCGTGAATAAAACCGGTTAACACAAACCAATCCGGATGACCGTCTGCACGGATTGCTTCTGCAGTTTGCAACAAATGCTGCAACTGATCTAAAGAAGTATCCGGATCAGAATCATCAACCAAAGTATTTAAATATTCCATGGCTTGCCACCAGGTCATTTCCTTTTTATCAAACTTTAAAAAATTGGCTTTTTTGGCCAGCACGTTTTCATATGTTTGGTATTTGTGGTTAAGGCGGTAAAATTCGCGTACGGGATTATCTTCCGATTGGTCATAATTCCGAAACTCTTCTTTGGTTTTGGCAGGATCGTTCGGATCAGGATAACGTTCTAATACATCATCGTCCCAAACTTCTAAACTTGATAGCGGAGAGTGTTGTTCTTTTGTTAAACTTGTCATAACTTTCTTTCTTATTTAATCAATACTTCTTTTATACAACTTGTTTTATTATTTCATTTTTTACCAAAAAACGGTGTACAAAGCCGCCAGTACGCCGCAAATAATTACGGAGGACACGATGAAAGACGGCGTTACTTTAACTAATGCAGTATCAATCTCGAGTTTGCTTTTATACTGATTAACGGGATTTGCTGCCAAAGTAATCAGCACCATTAGCACGGAAACAATTACAAAAACCCAGGTCATCCGGTTTAAAAACGGAATTGGTGCGATAAAACCGTTGGTAACCTCTGGCAAAAATTTAAACAGTGTGGAAAGCGGAATGGTTAACAAAGCACCGGTAAGAGCCGCTGCGGATGTAGTTCGTTTCCAAAAAAAGCCAAGTAAAAAAATGGCTAATATCCCCGGCGAAATAAAGCCCACATATTCTTGTATAAACTGGTAAACTTGGTCGAAACTGCGCAAGGCCGGCGCAATCACAATAGCAATAAGCGATGCTATGATAACTACCCATCTGCCAATGTTCACCATCCGTTGTTCGGAAGCTTCCTTGTTTAAATACTTTTTGTAAATATCGAGCGTGAAAATAGTAGCGATGCTGTTGCATTTCCCGGCCAGCGAAGCCACAATTGCGGCCGTTAAGGCAGCGAAAGCCAATCCTTTTAAGCCGGTTGGCAGCAGGTTCATCAACACTGGGTAAGCATGGTCGGGTTTAAGGTTACCGGCAGCATCCATCATTTCTTTGTGAAAATAGCCTTTACTGTACAACACATAAGCGGCTATGCCGGGTATCACCACGATCACCGGAACCAGCAGCTTTAAAAATGCGGCAAACAGCAATCCAGCACGGCCAGTTTTCAAATCGGCACCCAAAGCACGTTGGATAATGTACTGATTACAACCCCAATAACTCAGGTTGTTGATCCACATACCTCCAGCCAAAACTGCAATGCCCGGCAGGTCGCTGTAGTATTTATTTCCCGGATGAAAAATCATGTGGAAATGGTCGCCAGCATTTTTCTTCAATATCGGCAGTGCTTCAAACACTGTTTTTACATTGAATTTATCTGCAATTAAATGCAGCGAAAGGTAACACGTCACTAATCCGCCCATAATCAAAATGAAAACCTGGATCACATCGGTATAACCAATTACCTTCATCCCGCCAAGGGTAATGATGATCGAAAATATCCCCAAACCCACGATACAATAGTTAAAAGATATTCCAGTTATGGTTTCAATAGCCGCGGCTCCCAAAAAATAAATAGAAGTAAGGTTTACAAACACGTATACCAGCAACCAAAAAATGGCCATCACTGTACTCACCGTATTATTGTACCTGCCCGAAAGAAATTGCGGCATGGTATAAATATGGTTTTTGATGTAAATCGGCAGGAAAAAAACGGCTACAATAATCAACGTTGCCGCAGCCATCCACTCGTAACTGGCAATGGCCAAACCCATGGCAAAACCGGAACCTGACATGCCGATAAAATGTTCGGCCGAGATATTGGAAGCGATGATGGATGCACCGATTGCCCACCAGGTAAGCGAACCTTCTGCTAAAAAGTAATCGTTTGTTTTGCTGCCGGAAGATTTTTTGGTGTAGTAAACCCAATAGCCATAACCCGAAACCAAAATAAAGTAAATGAAGAAAACAAGGTAATCATAGTACGAAAGGTGGTTCATTTACAGCAGCTTGGTTTAGATGACTAAAGTTGAAGAATTTACGATGATAATTAAGCACTTACCAATTTTTTATTTACGTAATCGTTTACGAAAAAAAGATTTTGAGTTGGTAGCTTAAAGGATTTATGCCGATAAAAGAAGCATTGCATTTGGGTTGAATGAAACAGAATACTAAATTTTCAGAAATAATTTATTGCGGTACAACAGATACAAAAAAATTAACTGGACTGATGTTACACTTACTGCCTTCCATACTGCTTGCCAAGCTATTGGTGCCAGATGGATAACGCCTCCAAACAGATAATTAGCGGTATGTCCGAAATTGACTAATCCTTCCGAACATAAGTAGATGAGGATGGAATTAGTTCCAATCCAAACCAAGGGAACAGTCCATTTTTTAAAACCGGCTACATCAATCACTAAGAAAAACACCGATAAAAACAGCATGCTCCAGCCGCCAACATACAACACAAAGGAACTTGACCATAACCGTTTATTTATCGGGAATTCGATGTTCCATAAACTGCCTAAGGCTATCAACACTAAACCGGCGCCAAAAAGTAACAAGCCTTTTTTTAACATCGGCCATAAAGGCGATTGCCATTTTAAAAAGCTACCGGCAAATACGCCTAACAAAGCTGTGGCTATAGCTGGAATGGTTGAGAGAATACCTTCGGGATCGTGGATTTTATCGTGCAACCTTCCGGGCAACAGCAAACGGTCTATGTAAGATTCCAACGAACCTTCCATCGTTAACACACCTGCACCGAATCCTGGCACCGGGACAAACAGCATGGCCGCCCAATAACTCGCCAAAATCCCCACAAACCAAATTAGCTGCCCTTTTAGGTTGAAGTTTAAATAGATCAACCCGGCAAAAAACCAGGCCAGGCCGATACGCGCTAACACGCTTGCAAAACGGGTATTTTCATAGCCGTCAAACTTTAGCACTCCGTTTACTACCATCCCTAAAATGATGAGTATCAAAGTTCGGCGCAGCATAGAGATGTAAATATTTTTTTTGTCTTTTGGAGATAACAGATTGGCCACCTCCACTTCTGCTTTAAGCATTTTATTGCCCATAGCATACGGCATGGAAACGCCCGCAATAAACAGGAACAGCGGGAAAATCATGTCGTAAAAAGTGATGCCGTTCCAAACAGTGTGGTGCAACTGACCGGAAAACCATAGCAAAACCGGCCATTGTGTAGCTTTTGCCAACGTATGGACGATCTGCTCGCCGCTCATGATCCAAAACATATCAAAACCACGCAACGCATCAAGCGATAAAAGACGTTTGGCTGGTTGAATGTTGTTTGATGAATTCATTTAGAGAATAATTATTTTTTATTCGTATGCTTCTTTTATCACCTTAAAATACTTGTGATATAAGCTCAATGCCTGGCTGTTACTATTTCCGCTTGGTTGCACGGGGAAGTTTTTGTGGCCGTTTACCCACTGCCATTCCCATTGACTGATTGAACGATTGAATTCTTTGAAATCCGCTTCTTTATTATTTTTTAAAGACTCATCCAAAACCAGGAAAAACTTTTCCCAGCGAACCTTGTAAAAATTATTCAGCAAACCGCTCCATTGCCGGCAGGAATATTCGTGCAGCGGACTGTTGGCATCTCCCCAGAGGGTAACCAGGTCGCGAGCGTTGCGTTCATAAATATTTTTTTCGCTGATGGTGTTTCCCTGTTTGCGGGAATCTGCCAGCCAGGGACCCAATAAAAAATCTTTTCGTGTAGCCAACAAAGCATCCATATCGCTGATAAGCTGCAAGTACTGCCGACTGTATTTTAGAAAATCACTTTTGTTTTTTTGGCGATAGGCACTCACCCATTTTTGCTGAAGCGGCAATGCATAATTGGCCATTACCTGCCGGGTTACATCTACCAGATCGTACCGGAAACCATCGCTGTTGCTGCATGTCGGAACGGCTTTTATCATCGCCTTCCAGGCTGGCAGCAAATCTTTTGGTTGATAATTGAAGGTGGTACGCGTCCAAACAGTAGCAGAATCAAGCGTTGGACGGCCGGTAATAATAGATTCTGATCCGTCGCGGATGATGTGGCCTCCGCTATAAACGGTGTTGCATAACACCTTCCAGGCTTTTTCGGTGTAACCATTAATTTGGCCGTACCGGTTAAGCTGGTACTGTTTTAACCATTTGTTCAAATCAATTGGCTTGTCTTGCCAGGTGTTGGCCGTCATCAATTCATAAAGTACAGGGTTTTGTTCGATGGCTTCCATGGTCAACCCAATCCCTTCCAACCGTTTTGAGTTTGGGTCTTTCAATGCTGTGGCCGGGCCGTTTGCTACTTCTTTTATCCGCCCAAAAAGCACAACATTGCCACCAAAATTGTGCAGCATATTCCATATCCAGGGTTTGCCGTAAAAGGAATCGGTGCGTTTCCAGATCGGTTCAATTTCGGCAGCCAAATCCAATACAATCATGTGGTCGTCCGGAACAGCTTTTAGCAAAGCTTTTACCTGCGGCTGTTTCCAAAATTTCCGGTCGCTGTAAAAAAGCCAGCCTTGCATTACCCAAACGGCTTTTGGGTCTGCCTTGCTCATGGCTTGGTAAACCCTGCCGCTTAAAGCGCTTAAATAAGTTGTATCAGCGGTTGGCGGTTCGTTTTCGTTAAAAGTATCGGCAGAATACAAATGGTTGGTGCCGTATAATTTCGTTTGTTCTTCCAAAAATTTCCGACCAATTTCTGCAAATTTTGGGTCTTCGGTATCTAAAATGTACGTGTCGTTAAAACCATTGGTCCAGTTGGTTTTTTTCAGTTTTGATGAAGGAAAGTATTTTTGAAACGATGCAGGTACATGCCCGGTAAAGGATTGCAGGATGGGTTTCATGCCCAATTGCCGTTCGCGCTGTACTATTTTTTGCTGCAAATCCCGGTGACTTTCCATCCAACTTACAGGAAGCGGACCTCCCCATCCATCTAAATTTCCCATCCAAAACCAGGAGAAATAGGCTGGCCCGCAAAAAAAGCTTTTCAGGTCGTCATCTTTAAAACCCATGTCTTTATAAACCTTGTACCAGGTATATTCCTGCCCGGTTAAAGCCAGCGGCATGTTGATGCCGTGCAAAGCCATCCAGTCGATTTCCTTTTCCCAACGCTCCCAATCCCACCAACTCATGCTGTAATTAAAAGTGCAGTAATTGAGGTAATAACGGTACTGATAAGGTGTATCCTTGTGGATTTTATTTTTTACTGGGGGAAGTTTTACCGGCAAATGCAAGTTAACACCGTTCCAGGTAATTTGGCAATGTGTGTAATTATTGAGGTAATAATAAAGCGCGGAAGCTACCGAAACGCCGTTCGTTCCTTTTAAAATGATTTTGCTGCCACGGCTTTCAATTTCGAAAGCATCTTTATTTAGGGGAGAAAGTTCCTCCACCACAAATGCAGAAGCTTTTTGCGGGATGACCCTTTTGATGAGTGCATAAGATGCAGGAATATCAACCTGCGCCTGAGCGGCGGTGCTGCTTGTAATCCATCCCAATAAAACAAAAACAACAAATTTGAAGTTGCACCAAGCCTTCTCTTTTTTCATAAATGAAAGATATAAAACCAGCTTATCACTAATAAGCAATACTGTTTTTACCAAGGTAAAAACAGTATTGAAAATTATGGGATAAAAACAGTATTAAAGATAGAAGGCAAGCCTTAGCTTACATTCTATCTTTTAGCAGTCGGTTAAACTCGATTTTGCTAATAGCCGGGATTTTGTGTCAGTTTTGGGTTGAGTTGTATTTCCGGCCGCGGGATTGGGAAAATGCGGTGGTTAGGATCAGCATCCGTTTTAATTCCCCAGGCTTTTTCGTACTGGCCAAAACGGATCAAGTCATTCCTACGGGAATATTCGCATGCAAATTCACGTCCCCGTTCATCCAAAATATCAGCAAGTGCAACCGTGGTAAGCGTAGTAGCTTTGGCACGCGTGCGCACCTGGTTAACCAAAGACAAAGGAGAATCTCCGTTAGAAGCAGTTGCGCCTCTTAAAATTGCTTCGGCTTTGATCAATAGAACATCAGCATACCTAAAAAGCGGCACATCATTTCCCTGGTTACGGTCGGTATTCAAGCTATCCGGGTAGAATTTATTGTTGCGGTAACCTTCTTCGTTGGCCAATTCATCATTACCGATATCAAAAGTGGCGTTGTTTCTCCAGATAATATCCGGGGTAAACTCTAATTGATGAACCACAACTGCTGTTGGGTTTGGGCCGCTGTAACTATCATCCAAACCTTTATTAGTTGTGGTGATGTTGATCGGTGTGCCGTCATTATTATACTGTTTGCCGGTTAAATATTGTTTTTTACGGATATCATTTGGGTCATTAAACAAAGCATAGAACTGTTTGTAAGTGTACATTGGCCCATCTGGCGTGTACGGCATTTTGTATTTAGTTTTCAGGTTTGGGTTGAGGGTCCAACGTGAATAATACATGCCCTGCGCTTGGATACCATCGTAAGGAATCGCAAAAATAAAATCCTTTACCCCCGGGCCGTTACTTGGTTTAAACATACCGAGATAATCAGCATCTAAGCTATATTGTCCGCCTTTAATGATGTTATCGCACATGGTTACCGCATCCTGATACCTGGCGGTACCGATGTAATATTGCGCATTCAAATACATCTTTGCTAATATAGCATAAGCCAAATATTTAGTCGGCCTGCCGTAAGTCGAAACACCAACGGTTGCGCTTAAATTCGGTATCTGGGCAAGCAGTTCGCTTTCTACAAAAGCAAAAACCTGTGCCCGTGGTTGTGTACCAAGGTTAGTGGTATCGCCAAAAGTTTTGGATATGGGAACGTTACCAAATAAATCCATCATGTAAAAGTAAGACAAGGCGCGCATGGTCTTTATTTCGGCCAAAGTTTGCTGTTTGGCTGTACTTTCAGGAGCTGCAGCAAACAAGGACAATACCTGGTTACACTGACTGATGGTTTTATAACCCCAAGACCAGCAGGTTTCTAACATGCCGTTATCAGGGGTCATGGTATGCAAGTTCATGGTAGAATAAGTACCACCGTCTAACCAGTTGCCGCCGCGTGCTACCAACACGTTTTCATCTGTGCTTAAATTGTTGGTCAGCCAAAATTCCCTGCCCGGGGCAGTACGAAACGAAGTATAAATTGGCCCGGTAGCAGCCACAAATTGTGCAGTTGTTAAAGGAAAGTTTGTAGGTGTTAGTGTAGATTTTGGTGTAACATCTAACTTGGTACAGCCAGTTAAATATATAGCACCCACAAGCAAGGCAGTGAGGCTAAGGTTTCTATATTTTTTCATGCAAATATGTTCTTTGAGGTAATCGTAATTATAAATCTAAAGTAATGCCTGCCAAAAAGCTTCTTGTTCTTGGGTAAAAGTTGTTACTGTCAACCCCAATAAACTGGCCGCTTGCCTGGTTATCAATATTAAGGTTGAGTTCTGGGTCAACACCTTTATATTTGGTAATTAACAACAGGTTAGTGCCGGTAACATAAACCCTAATGCCGTGTACATAATTACCAGGAGTTTTAATCCGGTAAGAAAGCGTGGCATTGCTTAGGCGGATAAAAGCACCGTTTTCAAGGTAACGGGTAGAGTATAAGTTTGCGTTTACATCATTGCCCGGCTCGCTTAAAGTTAACACCGGAATACCATGCGCAGAAGCCTGCGTAGGTTGATTAAAGCTTGCTAAAGAAGCATCCATAATTTTGTTGCCACCCTGGCCGCGGAAGAAGAAATTCAGGCTAAATTTTTTATAACTGAAATCATTGCCCCAGCCGAAAATATATTTTGGTTGTGCATTGCCCGAGTAGGTTTGATCAGTACTTAGAGGTGTGGTGGTAGGCTTTCCGTTTGCACCCATAAAAGTAGAGACACCATTTGTACGACCAATATATTGAAGTGTGTAAAATTCGCCTAAAGGATAACCAGCTTCAATAATAGAAGTTCGGATACCGCTTTGGCCTGGCCCTTCCGGATCGCCAACGTAAATTTTAGAAACGTTTGTACCTAAAGAAGTAATTAAGTTTTTATTAAATGAGATGTTACCATAACTGTTCCAGTTAAAATCTTTTCCTTTTACGGGCGTTCCGTTCAGGCTGATCTCCACACCTTTGTTACTCATGCTGCCAATATTTGATACTGTCGTATTCACAAAGTTGTTAATTAGGGCAACGTGTACAGCATAAATCAGATCGGAGGTTTTTTTGCTGTAAATATCTAAGGATCCAGCTAATCTACCTTTCAATAAGGAAAAATCAATACCACCATTTAAAGTAGCTGTATTTTCCCATTTTAAATTAGGGTTAGGGTTTTGAATTACACCAATTGCGCCAATATAACCGCCATTGTAGTAAAAGCTGCCGGTTGTACCGTATAGCGTAATGGGTGTATATGGAGAAAAGCCTAAAGAGTTACCGGTTACACCATAACCTACACGAAGTTTTAAATCGTCAAACAAGTGCTGCGATTTCATAAAACCTTCATCAATAATACGCCAGGCAGCAGAAGCGGCAGGAAAATATCCCCAACGGTTATTCGTACCGAAAGCATTTGAACCATCGCGGCGTACAGAAGCTTGGAAGATATATTTACCTAAGTAACTATAGTTTAAGCGCGAATAGAAAGAGATTAACCGTAAAGTTGTTTCTTGTACGCTGCCATAATCTACCCGATACCCTGTTGCCGGAGTGCCTAATGACAAGTTATTAGAGCCAGTTGCATCAGAAACAAAGTTTTGATTGGTTGATTGAAAACCATCGCCGCTTGTTGTTTCATCGTATGAATAGCCAAAAAGTGCTTTAAAATCATGCTTGTTGTTCCAGTTATGGGCGTAGGACAAATAGTTTTCAAAAAGCTTTTTCGTATCTTCATAGGTAGAACGTATGGCTTTTCCGTTAAGTCCGGGTGCCAATTCTGATGCTGAATTGTAGTAGGTGTTATTATCCGTATTCCTGTCTTGATAAGCAATATTCAAATTGTATAATATGCCAAATGGCAATTGCAGTTCTGCTTTTGCATTGGCCAGCATCAAATTGATTTTACGTTTGTAAGTATCATTGGTAATTAAACCAACCGGGTTATAACCTAATTTTAAAGTTGGATCGTTGTAAAAAGTTCCATCCGCATTGTAAATAGTACGTGTTGGCAAATATTGAATGATCGATTTAAACAAGCCCGGGTTTTGGCCATTGGCTGACGATAAAGGAATATCATTTACCAAAAGATCTGAATTGGTGACTGAATTACTTAAAGAAAAATCCAATTTCAGTTTATCGTTTAAAGCCTTTTGTGATAAATTCAATCTGCCAATAAAACGGTTTAAATCGCTGCTTTTAACAATCCCCTGGTTTTGGAGATAGTTGATACTGCCACCAAAAGTTGTTTTTTCTGTTCCTCCGCCAAAAGAAAGATTATGGTTTTGAGCAAAGCCACTGTTTCTTTCCACTGCCTTTTGCCAGTCGGTATTGCCGCCGTTATCGTTGGCTGGTGTAAAACTTTGTCCGTTTGCTTTTACATAAGCGCGTTGCTGGTCTGCGGTTGCTACGTCAAACTGGTTAGAAATTTTTTCTAACGAGGCATAAGCATCATAAGTTAACCTAAATTGCCCTGCTTTTGCCCTTTTGGTGGTTACAATAATAACCCCGTTGGTAGCGCGTGTACCGTAAATGGCAGCCGCAGATGCATCTTTTAGCACATCAATCGAAGCAATGTCCGAAGGCGCAACCAAATTAAAATCAGCATCGGGCACGCCATCAATTACATAAAATGGTGCAGAAGCCGCGCCTGTACGGATAGTTGAAGGTCCGCGTAAAGTAACAGTTGCCGTACTGTTTGGGTTACCATCATTGGTGATGTTTAAACCCGCAACTTTACCTTCCAGCAAATCTGATGGCGAGGTTACAACTCCGGCGTTAAACTGCTCGGCTTTAACGGTCGAAATGGCACTGGTCAATTCTTTTTTTGTGGTGGTGCCGTAACCTACAACCACTACTTCATTTAAAGATTTTTGATTTTCGGCCAAAGTTACCGTTAGGTTAGTTTCGTCTCCAACACTTATCTCTTTCAATCCAAAACCAATAAACCGGAACTGTAAAACACTGCCTTTACTTGCATTGATGGAAAAATTACCGTTAGCTGTTGTTGCTGTGGACTGGCTGGTACCTTTCACCAGTACAGTTACGCCAGGCAACGGCGCACCTTGGTTATCATTAACCACTCCTTTAATATTTTTGGTTTGTGCACTGCCGTAGGTGTAAATACAAAGCAGTAATACGAGCAATATCCCGCGCCGGGCTTTACTCTTTAATCGTTTAGGTTTGTCTGCAATCATGGGTTTAGGTTATTGTTATTAATTTTTATTATAGGTTTTACAGTTTAATATATCATGGCCATTCCAAACCATTTGATAAATGAATGCTTCTCAAATTGATTGCTTGTTAAATTATTTATAATTGGTAATCAGGATTTGTAACAGGAAGCTCGACCTAACAAATCGAATAAAAGTGAAGATTTTTAGAAAAGCTTTTATCAATAAGCCGTTATTTATTTACGTAAACGTTTACGGATATAAAATTAAAGCTTCATAGAAATTACCTTTTAGACAATTGGATTTAGCCTAAAGGTTGGATAAAAATATCCAAACATAAAGTTGGAAACTATTAAAACTTAGGGCAGAAATTGAGCATACTTCTTTTACACCTGTAAATTTATGTTTGGATTTATGTTGATGGAGCTAAATGAAGCTGTCGGTTTTAATGTGATAAAAGAAGCATCAAAATTATTATAGAAATGAGTTTAAATTGGATTTGATGAAATTACAATTCAAGCATTTTTAATCTCATTGTGCCGAAAGCCACTTTTCCAACTGGTCAATTTGCATCCCAATTTCTTCGATCTGGTAATCGTGCAGCCATTGGTCTTTTTGGCAAACCCAGCCGGATTCAGTCCTGCAAAGTTCCAAACTGATCAAAACATGGTGGCCTTTAAACAAGTAAGTAATATGGTTTTCTGTTGATACCGTGCCGTAAATCTGTCCAAGTGTAGGACTGGTGAAATATACTTCCATCTGCTCTTTTTACTTAGGTTGATACACAATCAATACCATCTTTTCTTAACCTATATTTACTTAGCTTTTACAACTGATTAATTTTGTAATTGCAATCAAATACTTCTTTTACGGCATGTTTTTTAGCATGTTGCCGTTAATTCAATCTAAGTAAAAAAGATTGTTAAGCATTTAATTGGAAAATCCACAGTCTTCGTCATTCAACAACTTGGGGAAAGTGTTCTACTATTTCAGCAAAAACCTCAGCAGTAATTATTAAAAAACTATTACTGCTGAAGTTGTAAAATTCTATTTCAGTACAATAACCTTTTTTGTCAAGCTATTTTTACCGCTTTGCAGATGAAGAATGTAAACGCCATTATTTAATTGCGCTGCACTCAACGTAAAGCTGCTTTTAACATTTGCTTGTGTTGCACTGCTAAACAACTTGCCCATCAACTGGCCTTTTGTGTTGAACAAAGCCACATCGGTTTGTCCATCATCAGGCAAAGTAAATTCTACGTTGGTTTGCTGGGAAACCGGGTTAGGGAAAACAAAAAGGCCAATCTTAGCTGTTGCAGCCAAAGCATCGTTGGTAGTTACGGCAACAGGCATTCCCACTCTTGCATTTAGCGAAGATGTACCAACCTGGCCGACAACGTAAGGCGAAAGATGGCTTCCTGATATTGGCGTTTCCATCGTGCCGTCGGGCAGTTGCCATTGTACCGATAGATTATCGCCGCCGCCGCCTTGTTTCTGGATGGCTTCTACGTAATACTTTTTCCCGGCTTGCAAAGCAATGGCAACCGATTGCTGGGAACTGAATTTGTTCCATTCCCGGAAGTTCGTCCAGCTTAACAAACTGGCAAGCCGTACTTTATTATTTGGGTTATCATCGGTAGAAAGCCAAAGTTCTGCAGCATCATCTGCGGCTATCCAAAAGGTATAGTTGCCGGTTTTTGGCGCACAGATATAACCGCGGATACGGGAAGCATAACTAACACCAATATTTACCGGACCTTCAAATGTTGCGACCTGGCTGGTAGAAGAAGGTGCCGTTTGGAAGGAAAAATCCGAGAGATTGTTGCCCGGCACGTTGTCCCATTCTTCCCGCAAAATAGTCCCCGTGGCAGAACAGGTATTGGCAGCAGGCATCACTACAAAACTTTGCGATACTGTTTTTGCCGCATTAAAAACAGCATTGCCAGGTTGGGAAGCCTCTATCGCTACCGTTCCTGCGCCGGTAATCGTAACCGTACTGCCGGAAATAGTAGCCGGGCCGGAAACAATACGAAAGCTCACCGCAAGCCCGGAAGAAGCTGTAGCCGAGAGAGCAAAAGGCGCATCGCCGTTAGTTTTGGAAGGAAGGGCAGCAAAACTGATGGTTTGGTCTGCGGTTACTGCCGTATAAGGCGAAAGGTGGATGCCAGCAATCGGGGTTTCCATTGTCCCGTCCGGCAGTTTCCATTGCACTGATAAATTATCTCCGCCGCCGCCTTCTTTCTGCAAGGCTTCGATGTAGTATTTTTTTCCGGCCTGTAAAGTTATTGTTGCTGATTGCTGCGAAGAGTATTTGCCCCATTCCCGAAAATTCGTCCAGCCATCCACATTGGCGATCCTTGTTTTATTAGCAGGATTGTCATCCGTAGAAAGCCACAGTTCCCCGGCATCATCGGTTGCAATCCAAAAGGTATAATTTCCGGTTTGTGGCGGAAAAACATAACCACGGATGCGCGAAGCGTAATTATCTGCAATGTTTAAAGGGCCTTCAAAAGCATTTATTGCAGCCGTTGATGTTGGTGCGGTTTGAAGCGGGATATCTGCAATATTTGTTCCGCCTACATTATCCCATTCGTCCCTGGTGATAGAACCCGTACCGGTGGCAACAGCAACAGTTGTTGTAGTTGCGGTATCGACATAAGGCGAAAGATGGCTCCCTGCAATTGGGGTTTCCATGGTTGCATCAGGCAATTGCCATTGTACAGATAAATTATCCCCGCCGCCGCCTTCTTTTTGCAAGGCTTCGATGTAGTATTTTTTATCGGCTTGCAGCGTTATTGCGGCTGACTTTTGGGAGGAAAACTTGTTCCATTCCCGGTAATTGGTCCAACTATCTACATTGGCAATCCTCGTTTTATTGGCAGGGTTGTCATCGGTAGAAAGCCATAGTTCCCCGGCATCATCGCTGGCAATCCAGAAAGTATAGCTGCCGGTTTGGGGCGGACAAATGTAACCCCGGATACGCGAACCATAATTGTCGGCCACATTTAAAGGTCCTTCAAAAGAAGTTAATTGGCTTGTTGAGGTAGGCTTGGTTTGAAGCGGAATGTTGGATATGCTTGTTCCGCCTACATTGTCCCACTCTTCCCGCAAGATAGTACCCGTTGCCGAACAATTTATAGCAGGTGAAATGACTGCTGCGGCTGATGACGTTGTTGAAGCAGTATCCATCACCAGTACAGCCGAAGAGAAAGCGGCTACATTGATACTGCTTGCATAACTTTTCCCGGCGGCATCGTAGCTTTGGCCATTAGTACCATAAGTTTTGGCGGAAGATGTAGTGTTATCAAAAAAGCTGGTGTAATTATCGGCGTTTACGGCCGTAGCTTCTACCTGTTCTAATTTAATATTATCTAAGTATAAAGCTGAAGACTGTTCGGGCACATCAAAAACAAGGCTTGCATTGCCTTCATTGGTTGAAGCCGTAAACAGGAATTCCTTTTCGAGGCGTGTATTTGTAATAGTGGCCGCTTTTCTTGCTGAAAGATCACTATATGAACCTGCACTCTGGCGTAAATAAGCTGTTATCGTTTTATAGGTATTACCGCCAAGCATACTATACTTTAACCGGTATTGTTTCCCTGCCGTTACAGCCCCAATCCCGATAATCACCGAACCGTAGTTAGAGCTGCTTGTGGTAGAGGAAAATGATACTTTTAATGCACCGCCGTCTAATGTGCCGCTGTCCCAATTAGTACTGCAATTTCCTGCCGAAGCGTAGGCGTACAATCCATTGATGTTACTATCAAAAGTGCCGTTTGCAACCTGCGTGGCGGCATCTACTTTGCTGACCGTATAAACTGGTATGGCGTGGGAAGATTTTATGGCATTTGCATCTTTGCCGTACAACGCCTTCCAGCTATCTACACTCAACAAATTATAACTGTAAACGCCGTTTACCTGTTGAAGCACGCCAATTACCAGGTCGTTATCTTGCGGGCGGTAGTAATAGTTGTTGTCGAACGTGCCGAAGTTGGCAATGTCATTATCTTTCGTTTTGTATTCTGCGCAAAGCTGGCTGGCTTGTTTGGCAAAAAGAAGGTTACCTGTAACTACACAATTGTAAATCGGACTATTTGCAGCGATGTTGTCGTGCTCCATATACAATTGTGTAGCATTATTATACAAGTTATTTTGTTTGATGGTGATATCGTGCGCATTATGAATATACACACCTAACGAAGCACAATTTGCTACCGTGTTAGACGAGATTTCCACCTGCCCGGCATTATCATCAATATAAATTCCATGGGCAAAAAACTGGTTTGGATGATCTGTTCCGCCGCCGGCACCTTTACCATTCAAAACAGTATTGCCGGTAATAGCCCTGCTATAGTTAGTTGGCGGATTGTAACCATTGTTCCAAGTATAAATCCCGCCGCCATCATCTTTAACCATTGTAAAATTACTCACCAGATTATTCCTGATGGTTATATTGTTGCCACCGAAGTTAATCGGGATATAGCCTGTACTATCTATCGTGTTGCCTTCGATCAGGTTGTTGTTTCCGCTTACCGTAACAGCTTCATAAGTGCCGTCGCCGCCATCGCCCATCCCGGCAAAAACCCCTGTACTTTTAACCTGGTTGTTCCTTAAAACAGCGTTGGTACAATTGTTTACGTTACAGGCGATGTTACCTGTGTGCGCAATTACCGTGTTTTCTACCGTCAGTCCGTCGGTACTATTTGCATCAATAGCATTTTTACCGGAGAACAAAATATTGCAATTGCTAACGCGAATACCTTGTGAAGAATTAATCTCAAAAGCACTTAATGTAGCACCTGTAAAATTGAGGTTACTGAAAGTAATGTTATTTTGGTTAGCTATTTGAACGAGTGTTTCCGTTACGCCAGCCTTAATTTGGTAACTACTTGGACTTAAAGCACCAGTATAAATGCCCAGCTTTTGGCCTGATGGCTGGTAGTACCACTCGCCTATTGTATCTAATGTTGAAGGATGGTTTTGGATGAAGTAGCCGTAACCCTGGGCAGCACCGTAACCAGATTGGGAAGTATAATTAATTGTATTGCCTGATTTCGAGGTGATCTGGTTTCTGTCTAAAATCCAACGGGTTTTGCGGATCACTACTTGTCCGCCGTTCCAATCTGGTTGCGAAACCAGTTTGCTATCAGTGATGGATGTATTACCATTATAACTATCATAATACAAATATCCCTGGTTTGCCGCTGATGCGTTTGGATAACGGCCGCAAGCCCTTGCCACACCGTTCATAGTTACGGTGTTCATGTAAGAAAGTCCGCCGTTCACC
Organism: uncultured Mucilaginibacter sp.; assembly: GCA_964657505.1. Classification (GTDB taxonomy): domain Bacteria; phylum Bacteroidota; class Bacteroidia; order Sphingobacteriales; family Sphingobacteriaceae; genus Mucilaginibacter_A. The sequence continues at coordinate 4,800 of CAZZVO010000010.1, read as the reverse complement.
GTTGTTTCCCAAATACCGCTTCCTTTTTGTTGCCAGTTGGAAAGCGTTGCAAAACCTGTGATTTCTGGTACTGCGCCTTGTCCGTAAGCACCAAAAACAATAGGATTGCCAGCAGAACCAGAAGCAGAAACCGTTAAAACGCCTGTAAATACATCACCAGCTTTAAAAAGCACTTGGTCGCCAGGCTGCAAGCTGCCGCTTATTGCGCTTACTTTGGCGAGTGTTTTCCAAGGTGTGGCCAGGTTTTGTGCATCTGTTAACGAACGGTTGTCGTCTCCCGTAGAAGAAGAAACGTAATAGGTACTGGCAATTACATTTAAATTAATAGCCGATAAAAACAGCAACAACAATATTTTAATAGAAAACCGAAAGTATATTTCCTTCATAACAAACAGAATCATAAGCAATTGACATAAGTAAACATTTTTTTTCGTACTTACATCATTTACGGCTTATCACTAATAGTGTTTCAAAAATAATACGGGTTTTAAAAGAACTTATAACTGCAATTTTACTATCCAAAAGAAGTATTTATAGAAAATTTGATAAAATGAGCGATATAATCTCACAATTAATTTTTAGATTAAGAAAAAGCAATATAATTTCAATATAACAGAAAAATTCCTGTTACATTTTTTCTAAAGAAAGGGTAATGTTTTTTAGGCGATAAAAGAAGCATCACCTAATTAGCAACAAATAATTAAATAGCTTTTGGTTGATATACAAAAAAGCTTTTGGATTTTTCGTCCAAAAGCCCTCGTAATGAAACTGCAAATTAAATTCAATAAACTGCTACTTTAAAGCACCAATACTGTAAACATGATATTCGCCGGGAGCCAAGGTCATAGAGTAAGGAATCGCGGGAATAGTAATGCTCGTTCCGCTGATGTTATCGTACCAAGTTCCGGCAGCAGGAAAACTGATGCTGGCTGTTTGTGCAACTACATCAAAATTGCCAACCACTTCTACATTTACACCATCCGTTCCTTTTAACTGGATGGTTTTGATGACATTTCCCAAATCATAAGTAAAATTTGTAGTGGTAAAAACAGCATTCCTGGTTTTCATCTTGATCATCTTCGCATAAATGCTATACAAATGATGGCGGTTTGGATCAGACATGTATTCCCAATGCGGGTCTTTATCCCCCAAACGTCCGTTGGTGTTAATGCTGATATCGTAACCGCGCTCGCTAAACTGCCAGAACATTTTCGGTCCTGGTGCAGCAAATAAAAACGCGGCTGCCATTTCTTCCCTTGCTAAACCTGTTGCTAAATTTTTAACATTATAAATGCCCGAACTATTGCCATAAGTTGTGTTTTTGAATTGCAGCCGTTCTTCGTCGTGGCTTTCAAAATAAGCCATCACATTGTAAGGCTGGGTAAAACCGTGCTGGTCATAAAATATCCATTGGAAATTCCAATCGGTATTATAACCCATGGTAGCCTGGTTGGCGTTATAATTCGCATTTGCCCAAAGCATCATGCCCTGGTTAGCCAGTTCTGATTCTTCCTGATTAGCAGTAAAGTGTTCCAAAATCAGATAAGCACTTGGATCGATACTTTTTAAGTAACTATAATAGTTTTTTAAAATCGCAATCCGGCTGGCATCATAAGCAGACCATGCCGCATCGGTAGCAGAATTAGTTTGGGTAAAGCCTTTAGACTGATCAAACCTAAAACCATCAATATGATATTCCTGCATCCAGTACTTCATCACATTTTTGGTATAATATTGTGTGGCGTCGCTTTGATGGTTTAGCTGATATCCTACAGCAGAAGGGTGCATATTGGTTTGATCGAACCAGGGATTGCTTGCCGAAGGCGAACCAGAAGAAGTAGCATACATTTGTACCATTGGCGATGAACCAAACTGGTCTTCCAAAACTATATCCTGAATCACTGCAATACCTTTGGCATGGCAGGCATCAATAAAAGCTTTGTAGTCGTTTTTGGTGCCGTAGTATTTATCCAAAGCAAAACCATAATTGGTGTTGTATCCCCAGGAATCATTTCCTTCAAACTCGTTAACTGGTAGAAGTTCAATCGCATTTACGCCCAAATTTGTGATATAATTAAGGGTATCTGTTAATGTTTTGTAATTGTGTTTCGCTACAAAATCACGAACAAGCAGTTCATAAACCACTAAGTTTTTGGGATCGGCGCGGGTAAAAGAACTTGTTTTCCAACTGTAAGCTGGTTGCGCATAATTTATCGTACTCACAATTCCTGTGGTTAAACCGGTTGGATAAGCTTTCAAGTTTGGATAAGTATCTGTTGGAATGTATTTATCGTTATCCGGATCCAGAACTTTTTCTGTGTAAGGATCGGCCACTTTTATAGAATTATCAATAAAATATTGGTAAGCATATTCTTTTGCCGGATCGAGGTTATCAATTTGAACCCACCAACGGTTGCCATCACTGGTTTTAGTCATGGCTGTTGGTTGCCAGTTATTAAACTCGCCAATCACACTAACCGAGGTTTTACTAGGCGCATACAAATTAAATATGGCCGATTTTCCGGAATTGATAAAAGTAACGCCATCGCCTGCACCGGAAGGAACTGTAGTGACAGTTGTTGTGGTTGTAGTACCTGTAACTTCTTCGGAAGCCGATTTCTTTTTACAGGCCAAACTCAGAAATAGCAACAAGCCAACGAGCAATAAATTTTGTTTAGACATTTTTTAGGATTAATCTTTTTTAAGCCAGATGGATTCGATTTCCATGCTGCAAGGCTGATTTTGTTTACTTGCTGATGATCTGTTGTTGATCGTTACTTCCAGTTTATCTAACTGATTTAGCATTAATTTCCCCGCTACTTCAGACTTAAACCAAAGTGGCATAAAAGAAGGATATGGGCGCGGCAACAACAAAACCGAATCTTGTTGGAAAGTATTTAAAGGTATTTCAATGTCCTGAAAACGGTTGCTAAGTGTTGTAGAAGCAGCAAAACCAGCAGCATCCTGATTGATTAAAGCAACACGTATTTGAACAGGTTGAGGGTTATCTGTCCGCGCACGGATAATTAATTTTGTAAACGCAGGAAGTTCGGACAGTCTTCCTTTCAGCTTATCAGCAACAAATAACTGCCAGCCAATGCTTTGTTTATCACCTAAATTTTGAGTTGAAAGTTTGAATGAAAACTGGCCGGTTTTTTCTCCGGCAACTAATTCCGGGCCTTCTCTCCTGCTGTAATTTGGCGTATAAATATTGAGCTTTCCGTGGTCTTTTTCCGCATTAAACAATTCGATAGCACTTGCATCTGATGCAACAAATATTGGCCAGCTTTCCTGGTGAAAATTGTCCCAAGCAAAAGGGTCGCCAGCGTAAGCACCGGGAAAAGTAAGCTGTTCGTGATTCGGTTTTTGAATGATGATGCGATAGTTCAACAGCCCCGGAGTGTTGAGTTCTCCTGGGATTTCTGCTTCGTATTGATAGGCAGTTTTCCTGCTCATCGCCAACATTTTATACATCCCCAAAACCTTGTTAATTTGCAGCATTACCTGATCGGCAGAATCAATACCAACAATGGTTGCTTTTAAAGTGAAAGGCTTGCCGACTGTAACTTCCGGCGCATTTGGAGGAACAACATAAGGCGAATTGCTAAAAGCTTTTGGTGCCACAAATTCGCCTAAACGAATATTGCCCATAATGCTTTGTGCCGACCAATGCTTCTTTTGCACACCTTTTTTCACGATGAGATAGCTGCCAGGCTTTATGTTGAAAGTATGATTTAGGGTGCTAAAAGAAGCATGCCCGTTTTGATCCAATTCATCTACGGAAAACTCCTCACCTAAATCCGACAATGAAATATTAATGGATTGATTTTGATATTGTATCCGCGTAACTTCTTTTTGCAGCGATGCACGTTCAAAAGGATCTCTAATAGAAATAGCATCCGGCATTACTTCCAACCGCCAAATCCCGTTTTCGAGTTTATCTAAAAAATAAGCACCAGTTCCCGAATAATTTACAACAGGCGAACTGCCAACACCAGCGATATGCTTTAAGTCTGAAGCAGCAACAGAATTTGTGGAAGTGTTGTTAGAATAATAAAATTCTTCGTTGGTGTTCATCTCGCTTAAATTCTGCTGATAACTTACACGGAAAGCATTAAAATTACTGTCTGCTGGATAAGTCAGCTTATCTTTTGTTTCTGGCAGATTATGAAAAACCTTGGAAGCAATCAACAAACTGATGGCTTTAGAAGGCACATAAGCCAGGTTTAAATAATGCGTTTGGTACTCGGTATTGGCATAAGCGGTCGCCATTGGGTCGTAAGCAAATTGGGTTGCCCATTGAAAACCAGCTTTTCTAAAACTCCTGGCCATTGCCGGGTACATATTTGATTGCAAAACGTCGCCAGCATCAAACTCATAAACAATCTTGGCTTTATTTTTAAACTCGGGAATGGTATCAAAAGGAATCCGGTAACGATCAACATGAGGCAAAAAATTACCTTTTTGCTCGTGTCCGGCCACCAAACCTGTTGGGTACCATTGAAAACTTACACCGTTAACATTTGCTTTGGCAACAGCATCTGCATAAGTAAAAGATTCGCTGATGTTGTAAAAAAGCGGTTTCTTCCAACCTGCACTTTTGGCTGCGGTTGCCAACCGGTTAACATATTCGGTCACTTTATTTTTCGGACCGCTGTGTTTGGGTTCGTTGTTTAATTCGGCAGCAATAATACCGGCATCGTTGAAATAAGCTAAATGGTTGTACGGATTTACGTGCTGCAAAAACTGCTTCAGATAATTTTCCTGCGCACGGATGGCTTTTTCATTTACGGTAACTTG
>CAZZVO010000009.1:0-35235 GCA_964657505.1 uncultured Mucilaginibacter sp. | reverse complement strand
AATTGGATCGCGTGCTTGGTTACGAAGCCAACTTCGCGGGAACCAGCTTTTTAACGCTGGATAAATGGAAATCTAAAAAGTTTAACTACGGCAGCAAGTTGGTTAATATTGTGGCGGATAAACTCCAGCCAACTTCTTTAGGCTATGTGGGCTACGATGATGAAGGCGTTGCTACCAAAAAATGGGATGTGATTAAAGATGGTGTTTTGGTAAATTATCAATGTATCCGCGACCAGGCGCATATTTTGGGTTTGAACGAATCGCAAGGTTGCTGTTATTCAGATAGTTGGAGCAATGTTCAATTTCAGCGGATGCCAAACATTTCTTTGGAACCCGGCAAAACGCCGCTTAGTGTTGCCGATATGATCAAAAACGTAGAAAAAGGGATTTACATTATTGGCGATGGCTCCTACTCGATCGATCAGCAACGTTATAATTTTCAGTTTAGCGGACAGCTTTTTTACGAGATTAAAAATGGCAAAATTGGTGGTATGCTGAAAGATGTGGCGTATCAATCCAACACACAAGAATTCTGGAACTCGTGCACAGCCATTTGTGATGAACGCGATTACCGTTTAGGCGGAACCTTTTTTGATGGAAAAGGTCAGCCAACGCAGATTAGTTCTGTTTCGCATGGTTCGGCGACTACGCGTTTTAATGGGGTTAATGTGATTAATACGGCTCGGAAAATATGACCAGAATTTAAAGAATTTGAGAATTAACAGAATGCTGTTTTATCGCATAGAATAGTTTGATCAGAATTTGGAGGATTTGAGAATTAACAGGATGCTTCTTTTATCAGCCTAAAGCATAAGCTATTGTTTTCTTCTAATTTAAAATTGATACAAACACCTATTTTTATAGTGTAAAAGAAGCATTCTGCCTTATTCTTCAATTCTCAAATTCTGGTCAAATCCTATAAATTCTGATTAAAACAGTATAATAAATAGAGAAAATGGCAATATTAAATAAAGAAGAAGCGCAGGCACTGTTAAAAAAAGTCCTCAGCTTTTCTAAAGCGGATGAATGCGAAGTAAATTTAAGCGGTTCTGATGGCGGGAACATCCGTTATGCGCGTAACGCGGTTTCTACCAGCGGCGGCGTTAGTCAGCAAAGTTTGGTTGTATCTTCTGCTTTTGGCAAGAAGTTGGGCGTGGCTACCATTAATGAGTTTGATGATGCTTCGTTACGAAAAGTAGTGCAACGGGCAGAAGAACTGGCGCAATTAGCACCAGAAAACCCGGAGTTTATGCCTTTTTTAGGCCCTCAAAATTATGCTGAATCTAAAACTTTTGTTCAATCTACAGCTAATATCAACCCAAAACAACGCGCTGATGCTGTTGCTGAGAGTTTGCAAATTGCCAAAAGCAGTAATTTAACGGCTGCTGGGTTTTACGAAAATACAGCAGGTTTTTCAGCTATGATGAACTCGAAAGGTTTGTTTGCTTACAACACGGCAACCAACGTTAATTTTAATGTGACTTTGAGAACGCCCAACGGAAAAGGTTCTGGTTACGCTTCCAAAGGTTATAACGATGTTAACCAGTTAAATGTAGCTGCCATTAGCAAAACTGCAGCACAAAAAGCAGCAGGTTCCGCAGCGGCAAAAGCCATTGAACCGGGAAAATATACCGTGATTTTAGAACCCGCCGCCGCCATTGTTTTGCTCGAAAATTTGTTTTTTAATTTTGACGCCCGCTCTGCCGATGAAGGAAGAAGTTATATCAGTCTCCCCGGAGGAAAAACCAAACTGGGACAAAAATTGGTGGACGAACGGGTAACCATTTATTCTGATCCGCAAAACCCGGATCTGCCAACCAATACCTGGAGCGGCGATGGCCGTCCGCAGGAAAAAGTGGCCTGGATAGAAAAAGGCGTGATCAAAAACCTGTTTTACTCACGCTACTGGGCGCAAAAACAAGGTGTAAAAGCAGTACCGCAACCAGATGGCGTGGTGATGGAAGGAGGAACTTCTTCGCTGCAAGACCTGATCAAAAGTACCGAAAAAGGAATTTTGGTTACGCGGCTTTGGTACATCCGCTCGGTGGATCCGCAAACTTTATTGCTGACTGGTTTAACCCGCGATGGTACTTTTTATATTGAAAACGGCCAGATCAAATTTCCGATTAAAAACTTTAGGTTTAATGAAAGTCCGGTTATTATGCTGAATAATCTTGAAGCTTTAGGAAAACCGGAACGCACCGTAAGCGGCGAATCTGGTATCCATGCAATGATTCCACCATTAAAAATTAGAGATTTTACGTTTTCTTCGCTTTCGGATGCGGTTTAGGTTTTGTGTCATCCTTAAACACATAGAAGTAAAAAAGCCGATACTGTTTTTATCGGTATAAAAACAGTATCGGCTAAAGTAAAACTTCGATTCTTAATACCGCTTCACACTAAAATCAGAAATGCCACCTTTTAAATTGATGTAGATCTTTTTTGGCGCGGCTGCAAAACCGGTTGTTTCGTACTGGTTGTCGCTTTTAGATTCGAAGCCATCAAATGTTTTGGAAGACAAGCCGGTTTTGCTATTAATATGGCAAGCTGCACCGCTTGGCACGCTGATATTCACTTCGGAAACGCCGGTGGAAATATCAACATTCATGGTGCCAACGGGCTGGCCTAATTTTACATCCATAGAAGTTGCGCCGCCTTTTACCAACAACTTCCTGATTTTAAATTTGGTTAAATCCAAATCCATTTTGCTGGCACCTGCGGCAATATCGATATTCCATTCCGGGTTAGGGTTTAGTTTGATAGTGGCCTGGTTACCTTTATCGCTGTCCCAATTCATGCTGTGGTGTGAGGTGTTGGTATCAAAATTAATGGTTTTTCCAGAATCTGTTGCCATGCTGTTAAACACGAACTTGCCCGATAACTCGTGCGTGGCTGCGCTAAAAAGTTGGTTGGTGGTGTCTTGCAAAGTATAAGTAGCGCCACCGCCTTTAATATTTAAAGAAGCCACTTTAACTTGCGGCGTGTACGGCTCGTTGTAAGTGCTGTTGCCTTCTAACTTAAACACGCCTTTGCTATTATCGTTGTCGTCGTTATCATCTTTGCTGTCGTCATCACTATCAAAAAAAGAGTTGTTGAAATGGCGTCCCCAGAAATGATTGTCGCGCGGCATCATGGCGCCACGATAAATAATGATGATAAACACAGCCACAAAAATCAGTATTTTAATTGGCGTGGCATTGCTGTGGTTATAGTGAGAAAAAACCAGGTTTACACCGCTGATGATGAGGAATAGCGGCCAAAGGCTGATCACGTTTTCCCAATGAAAGTTGATCATATTAAAATTATCCAGTAAAAACAGTATGCCGATGCCCAGCAATAACATACCCGAAAATAACCTGTTGCGTTTCATGGTTTAAATATCTTTGGTGTTTTCGTTTGGATTAACGCCAGACCAGTCTTCTTTAGGCAGATCAGCCTTTGGTTCTACAGTGCTGTTTTTGGATCGGAAGATTAATCCCAAACCAATCACAACCAGGATAACCGGCCAGAACTGCTCAAAATTAAACCACTCCGGAATGAAGTCGAGTTGATCCAGCAGGAAAAAAACGCCGAGCAAAATCAATACAACGCCGCCAATCTGTGCCACATCTTTATTGTTATTCACTTTGAAGTTGGGTTTGACCGATTGAAAGGGCTGGTTTACACCGTGCACAGTATAATCCACCGAAGGATCGTTTAAAACACCTTTTCTTCTCGGCACAACAACCCACAAAACAATGTACGCCAGCGTGCCACCGCCATGGTAAATCAGCGTTAAGACAAAAATCAAACGCACGATGGTAACATCCACGTTAAAATAATCTGCCAAGCCAGCGCAAACGCCAGCAATAACTTTCCGGTTTTCGTCCCGGTACAATTTCTTTTCCATACTGTTTTTATACTATAAATTTTAAATTTCCCCGGTTGTTGTTTGGACGATCAGCTCATCCACATTGGCACCGGCACTCATTTTTAAACAATTTATTATGGCAGCGGCCACATCTTCCGGTAAAACAAATTTTACTGGCGAGATGGTTGTTCCGGCCCAGGAATCTGTTAAAGTTGAACCTGGCAAAACAGCCGTTACTTTTACCCCGTAAGCTTTTGTTTCTGCGCGCATTATATTGTTAAGACCAAGCTGCGCAAACTTTGTTACAGAATAACTGCCGGCATTTGCAACTACTTGTTTTGATGCGATAGAACAGATATTAAAAATATGTCCGGAACGTGCAGCCATCAGCTTTTTGCCGAAATAACGGTACAATTCGTAACCGGCCATCAGGTTTAAATCCATTTGTTTTTGAAGCGCGTTTTCATCTTCCTCCAAAATACTTCCCGGCAAAAAAACCCCCGCATTATTGATGATGATTTGGATGGATTGCAATGCCTGTTCTGCTTCGGCAGCAAAACGGATAACATCTGGGCGCAAACTACAATCGGCCACAAAAACAAAAACTTTAATGTCGGCATTAATTTTAAGCAATGCTTCTTTTACCGATGATAAATCTTGTTCGTTTCTGGAACAAATGGCCAGGTTGATGCCTTCCTTGGCTAATGCTTTGGCGATTGCCAAACCAATGCCTTTAGTTGTCCCTGTTATCAGTGCATTCATAAACTAAATTTAAATGTTTAAACTTAAAGTAATAAAAACAGTTATTTTTACCAGCACTAAATCATAAAAATGTTTTCATCATTAGGAAAGTATATTCTTTTATTAAAGTTAGTATTTAAACGCCCGGAAAAGTGGAAAATATACTGGAAGCAAATTGCTACACAAATGAACTACATTGGGGTTGAATCTTTAGGTTTGATCGCCATTATTTCCACTTTTATTGGTGCGGTTATGACATTGCAGATCGCATTTCAGTTAGTAAGCGATTTAATTCCACGAACAATTATCGGACAGGTTAACCGCGATTCGAGTATTTTAGAACTAAGCCCAACCATTAGCGCACTGGTTTTGGCCGGTAAAATAGGTTCGTCCATTTCTTCAGAAATCGGGACGATGCGCGTTACCGAGCAAATTGATGCTTTAGAAATTATGGGCATTAATTCGCCAGGCTACCTCATTCTACCAAAAATACTTGCAGGAATTACCATGGTGCCTATTTTGGTAATTGTTTCTATGTTTCTGAGTATTTTAGGTGGATACATTGGCGGGTCGTTTTCCGGTGCTGTTTCTCCTGCAGATTATGTATTAGGGATCACTTCAAATTTTAATTCCTACACCATTGTAGTTGCATTGGTAAAAGCATTCGTTTTTGGGTTTATTATCACCACCGTTTCTGCTTACAAAGGCTTTTACGTAAGCGGAGGCGCAGTGGAAGTGGCACAGGCAAGCACCAGTGCTGTGGTAGTAACCTGTATTTCTATCTTAGCATCCGATTATGCTGTTACACAAATGTTGTTATGATCGAAATTAAAAATATACGCAAAGTATTTGGTGATAATGAAGTTTTAAAAGGTATTTCGAGTGTATTTGAAACCGGAATCAACAACTTAATTATTGGCGGTTCTGGTTCCGGGAAAACAACCTTACTGAAATGTATCGTGGGTTTGCACGAACCTACCGCAGGTTCTGTATTATACGATGGAAGGGATTTTACCACGATGAACTTTACCCAACGCATAGAAATACGTAAAGAAATAGGGATGCTTTTTCAAAATTCGGCTCTGTTCGATTCGCTGACTGTTGAGGATAATATTATGTTTGGTTTAAATATGTTTACCGAGCAATCTAAGTCGGAGAAATTAGACCGTGTTAATTTTTGTTTGGGAAGGGTAAACTTAAAAGATAAAAATAAATTATTCCCGGCTGAGTTATCCGGCGGAATGAAAAAAAGGGTAGGCATTGCCCGTGCCATTGCTATGCAGCCAAAATATTTATTTTGTGATGAGCCAAATTCTGGCCTCGACCCAAAAACTTCTATCGTTATTGATGAGCTGATTAAAGATATTACCGATGAGAATAAGATCACAACGGTTGTAGTTACGCATGATATGAACTCGGTAATGGGCATTGGCGACAATATTTTGTTTTTGCACAACGGCGAAAAATGGTGGGAAGGCACAAACAAAGAAATTGCCCACACCGATAATAAAGAACTCAACAGCTTTGTGTTTGCCAGTAAATTTATGGAAGCGGCTAAAGAGAAACTTTAAACGGGTAGCAAGTACTGAGTATCAAGTATCAAGAAATGGTTCGATAAGCCTTTAACCTGTACTTGATACTAAATACATGCTACTTGATACTTGAAAAAAAATGATTCAACTCCTCACGCCGCAATTTTGGAAAGATTACGAACTGATTGATTGCGGCAACTTCGAAAAATTAGAACGTTTTGGCAACCTAATCTTAATTCGGCCGGAACCACAAGCCGTTTGGAGCAAAGGCTTAACAGAAAATGAGTGGCAAAAACAGCATCATATCCGTTTTAAAGGTCGGTCGGCGACTTCCGGCGAGTGGCTGAAGAAGAACCTAAGCACGCCCGACCGTTGGCAGATCGACTATCAAAACCAGGAAGTTTCAATTAAATTACGCCTGGGTTTAACTTCTTTTAAGCATGTGGGCGTTTTCCCGGAACAGGCTGTTAATTGGGATTTTATCTCAAGCAACATCAAAAAACTCAAAACACCTCAACCTAAATTTCTAAACCTTTTTGCTTATACAGGCGCAGCTTCGTTGGTGGCAAGGGCGGCAGGTGCAGAAGTTACGCATGTAGATTCAATTAAGCAAGTGGTTACCTGGGCGAATGAAAACCAGGTTTTATCCGGTTTGGACAACATCCGATGGGTAGTGGAAGATGCGTTGAAGTTTGTAAAAAGAGAGCTTAAAAGAGGCAATAAATACAACGGTATTATTTTAGACCCGCCAGCTTTTGGCCACGGCCCGAATGGCGAAAAATGGAAATTGGAAGATAACATCCTGGAGATGATGCTGGACGTGGTGAAACTGCTGGACGAGCAAGAGCATTTTTTAATTTTGAATACTTATTCGCTCGGTTTTTCTTCCGTAATTGTTGAGAATTTGATCCACACAGCATATCCAAAAGCAAAAAACTTAGAAACCGGTGAACTTTATTTACAAGCCACTTCTGGCTGCAAATTGCCGCTTGGCGTTTTCGGTAAGTTTTGCAACTTATAATACTTGATCCTTTCCCGAAAATAGCTGACTGGCTATTTTTACAAATATTACTATGTTTGATCTTGAAACTGATACGCAAAATTAACGTATAAGAAAAAAACAACTACTTTAATGCTATTTTTACCCTGCTAAAAACAGTATCAATTAATTTCCAGCCCGACATCTAATCCTTTAAACATAAAATGAACCTCAAAAACCTACTGATTAACCTAACTTTTGCAGGCACTTCAATAACCTTGCTGACCAATTGCAGCGAAAGCGGCAATGCCGGGAAAGTGTTTGCCAATAACAAAAAGACAAATACAGATACCACTATTGCAAAACCAGCTACTCCCCCGCCGCCGCCAATTAATAAACAGCAGTACGATTCGCTGATGAAAAAGCTGGCCAACGGCGATACAACCGGGCATTTTCCCGTAAAAAATACCCCTTACCCGCTTGCTGGTGCAATTTTGCCTTACAAACGGATTGTTGCTTTTTATGGTAATTTATATTCTAAAAGGATGGGGATTTTAGGCGAACTTCCCCCGAAAGAAATGCTTAAAAAGCTGGACGGCGAAGTTAAAAGCTGGGAAAAGGCCGACCCCACAACACCTGTAATTCCTGCTTTACATTATATTGCGGTTGTAGCTCAGGGCGATGGCGGAAAAGATGGCATGTTTCGTTACCGGATGCCTTTTAAACAACTTGATTCCATATTGATGATGGCCAAAACCCGTAACGCTTTGGTTTTTATTGATGTACAAGTTGCTTTAAGCAACATCCAGGCAGAAATGCCTTTGTTTGAGAAGTACTTAAAAATGCCAAACGTCCATTTTGCAATGGACCCGGAATTTTCAATGAAAACTGGCGCAAAACCCGGAACCAGAATTGGCACTTACGATGCAACGGATGTAAATTTTGCAAGTAATTATCTGGCAAAAATGGTTAAAGAAAATAATTTGCCGCCTAAAATTTTAATCCTGCACCGGTTTACTAAAAACATGGTAACCAATTACAAAAATATCAAACTACACCCGGAAGTTCAGTTTGTGATGGATATGGATGGCTGGGGCGAACCGGAACTAAAAAAAGGCACTTACCGCAACCACATTTTTGCCGAACCAGTGCAGTTTACGGGCTTTAAATTGTTTTACAAAAACGATTTGAAGAAAGCGCCAAACCACATGATGACGCCGGGAGAAGTATTGGCCTTGAAACCGAAACCTATTTATATACAGTATCAGTAGAGCGCGAGTGTGATGCCGAATTCATTTCGGCATCACAATAAATTTTAGATTGTCAATTTTACCTCATTAAAAACAGCATTCTAAATCAAATATCCAATCTTCACGTTTATACAATTATGAGTAAAAAAGCAACGTTTGGCGGAGGATGCTTTTGGTGCACCGAAGCCGTATTTCAAAATGTAAAAGGCGTTATCAAATCGGTTTCCGGTTACATGGGCGGTGAGGTTAAAAACCCAACTTACCAACAAGTATGCACCGGCAAAACCGGCCATGCAGAAGTAATTGAAGTTGAATACGATCCGGCATTAATTTCTTTTAACGAGTTATTGCTGATTTTTTTTAAAACCCATAACCCAACAACTTTAAACCGCCAGGGAAACGATAGCGGCACACAATATCGTTCGGTTGTGTTTTTTGAGGATGAAGAACAAAAAACCGAAACTGAAGCCATGATTGCAAAATTGGATGCAGAAGGCATTTACGATGATCCAATTGTAACCCAAGTAGCACCTGCCGAAACTTTTTACAAAGCAGAAGCTTATCACCAGGATTATTTTAACAACAATTCTTCACAACCATATTGTGCATTTGTAATCCAACCAAAACTCAACAAATTCATCAAAGAATTTAAAGAGAAATCTACTTTGCAATATTAAAATCAACACTAATTTTTAGGTGATAAAAGAAGCATTTGTTTAAAAGCAGATGCTTCTTTTTTGTTGTAATACGCTGTCATCCTGAACTTGTTTCAGGATCCCTCCGACAATTCGAAACCTTTTTGATGCGATACTGAAACAAGTTCAGCATGACCGTTGACAAGTATCATACTTCTTTTACCACACAAATTTCCTCAAACACAAGCGTACCTGCTTTTCAGCTTTTTTAATAGCTTTGAAACCTTTAAAAACAGCTATACGAAACACTGTTTTTAAGGCACAAAAACTTTGATCTTAATGCTGACTGTAGAAAAAATCGGGGGCACATCGATGACTGCCCTCAAAGATGTACTTAAAAATATTATCCTTTTTAACCGCACTGGCGATGAACTGTACAACCGCATTTTCGTGGTTTCCGCTTTTTCCGGCGTTACCAATTTACTGCTGGAAAACAAAAAAACTGGCGAACCTGGTGTGTATCATTTGATTGCTAATTACCAGGATTTTCATGCTGCATTGAATGACCTGGTTATTAAACTTCAGGCGATTAATAAAAACTACGTCGATTTAGGTTTGGATTTGGCTGCCACAGATTTGTTTATTGAAAAGCGCGTCCGTGAAGCACAAAAGTATCTTGAAAATTTAGTGAATATCCTGGCTTCCGGATACGTAAGCGAAGAAGGAATCTTGCAGGCCGCACGCGAAATTTTGGCTTCTATCGGCGAAACACATTCGGCTTTTAACTTCACCAATATCCTCCAAAATAACCGCATCAACGCCACTTGTATTGATTTGAGCGGGTTTGAAGACCATAAATCTTACACGATTGATCAACGTATCAAAGAAGCATTTAAGAACATCGATTTTAGCAAAACCATTTGTATTGTTACCGGCTACGCCAAAGGCACGGAAGGTATTATGCGCGAATTTGACCGTGGTTATTCGGAAGTTACGTTCAGCAAAATTGCGGTTGCTGTAAAACCACGGGAAGCCATCATCCACAAAGAATACCATTTATGTACTGCCGACCCAATGCTGGTAGGAATTGAACATTGTCAACCAATTGGTTTTACCAACTATGATGTGGCCGATCAATTGGCAGATATTGGCATGGAAGCAATTCACCCAAAAGCATCTAAACCATTAGAAATCAATGGTATAAACCTCCGCATAAAAAATACTTTTGAACCCGAACATCCTGGAACATTGATTACGCAGGATTATATTTCCGAGAAAAAACGCGTTGAAGTGATCACCGGAACAGATAAAGTTTTGATCATCGATATTTACGATCCGTTAATGGTTGGCAGCGTGGGTTCGGATTTGCAGATTATGCAGGTTTTTTTCAACCTCGGCGTAAGTTACAGTTACAAAGCCACCAGTGCCAACAGTATTTCGGTAGTAATTTGGGAGAAAGATTTTAAGCAATCTTTAATTGACGAACTGGAACAAAAGTTTGAAAAAATTACGTTAGAAAAAGCGGCTATGGTTTGCATCATCGGTTCTAATATCGACCAGCCGGGCCTGCTGGCCAAATCTGCCACTGGTTTGGCCAACGAAGGCATCAACATTAAAAGTTGTGGTTTTTCTTTACGAAAAGTGAACATCCAGTTTTTAATTGACAGGGAACATTTCGGCAAAGCTATTATCGCTTTAAACAAAGCCATGTTTTTTGTGGGGTAAAAGAAGTATTAAAAATCCCAGCCAAACACAAATAAAATGGGAATTTAGAGATCAAACCGCATTTATCTGAATGTGGCCTCTGTAAACATTGATTTGTGTTACAAGTGCAAAAAAACTTAAACACCCTATTTTAATTGCATGCTTTTTAATTCTTTACCGTTTCTTTTCTTTTACTTAATAATTACTCCACTGTATTTCCTATTGGAAGATAGCAAACGTTGGATACTGTTATTAATCGCAAGCTGTTATTTCTACATTACATTTGTACCTGCATATATTTTAATTATCGGTTTTACAATTGTTATTGATTATTACGCGGCTTTAGGAATCGAAAAAGCACAGAATAAAAAGAGTAGAAAGCGTCTACTGATTTATAGTCTAATTGCTAATATTGGCGTACTGGCCATTTTCAAATATTATAATTTCTTCGCGTTCAATGTTAACCAAGCTTTTAATGGAAACGGCCCTTTATCATACTTAAAAATATTGCTTCCCATTGGCTTATCGTTCCACACGTTTCAAGCAATGAGTTATACGATAGAGGTTTACAGAGGAAACCAGAAAGCTGAAAAGCATTTTGGAATATACGCCCTTTATGTAATGTTTTATCCTCAGTTAGTTGCAGGGCCGATTGAAAGGCCGCAAAATATAATCCATCAGTTCTACGAAAAACATCGGTTTAATGCAGAGGATTTTAAGGCGGGATTGATGCAAATGGCAACAGGACTTTTTAAAAAAGTGGTTATTGCAGATCGGCTTGCTATACTTGTGGACGGTGCCTATTCTCACCCAAAAGCAAATTCAGGATCGACGCTTTTAGTTGCAACGTTATTTTACAGCTTTCAGATATATTGCGATTTTTCGGGCTATTCAGACATCGCAATCGGGGCAGCAAGAACGATGGGGTTTCATTTGATGCAAAATTTCAGGTCGCCTTATTTTTCCCGTTCCGTAAGCGAGTTTTGGTCTCGTTGGCATATATCGTTATCAACCTGGTTCCGTGATTATCTGTATATACCGTTAGGAGGAAACCGGGTAGCGGTTAGCAGATGGTATTTAAACCTGTTGATTGTATTTATTGTTAGCGGATTCTGGCATGGTGCTAATTGGACTTTCATTATTTGGGGTGCATTGCATGGTGCTTTTTTAGTTATACACCTTAATTACAACAAGATGTTGCAGCGCATTGGCTATAATTTCAAGCCAAATCCTTTAAAAACTTTTTTACAAATAGTATTCACCTTTTGCCTGGTATCCTTTGCCTGGGTGTTTTTTCGGGCTGCTTCCGTTTCGGATGCTATTTATATTGTAAAAATTTTTTTTCATATCGATTTTAAAGTCCCTGCCCATTTTTCTTTAAATAACAATGAAATCCTACTCTCCGTTATTTTGATTGTACTGCTCTGTTTAAAAGAAAAGTTTTACTTAACAATTCCCACAAAAAACACTTTAACGTTCGTAATCGTGTTTTCCTTAATTGCTTTTAGCTGTTACTTTTTCGGCGTGTTCAACAACAAGCAGTTTATCTATTTTCAATTTTAATAAAATGAGAAGAATTGTTGGCATCTTCGTGCTTGTTTTTGCTATTCTGATTTTTATCGTTAGTGCCGTTAGCGAGTTTACTTTCTTTTTTTTAAATATCCGTTCGACGCCAAAAGCACTCAATAGTTGGTGGGGATCAGACAAAGGCGGATCAGGCGACCTTTATGGCATCACTTCTTTGCCTCAATTTAGAAACTCAAATTCACCCAACAAAAAATATAATTTAAAGGCTTCAATTTGTCAAGCGAAAACCAAAAGCTATAATATTTACGCTTTGGCGGATAGTTACACCGACTATATTTTTGATAACCCAATCAATTTTTGTGGCGCAAATAAAAGCGATTATACGCCTTACAGGGAAACCTTGCCGGTGTATCTGGATAAAACAAAGAAAAACATCATCGTAATTGAATGTGTTGAACGGGATGTTAGAACAAACCTGGCCGATACAAGCCACCTGTTAAATTTTATTTCTATCTCAAAAGAAAGGTTAAAAGAACTGAAACCAGGAGAAAGCAGGCATCATTTCCATTTTAATTTCAAAATAAAAAATGCGGATGCCGACTATGAATCCAATCTTTGGGATTACCGTTTTTTAAGGCCGCTGAAAGAACTTAAGGCTGAAATGAATTTCAAATGGTTTAACCGTACGTATCCAGGTGCAGTAGTAAGCCCTGATGGTAAATATCTTTTATATCAGAATACTGTAGATACTGCCTTAACGCAATGTTCTTACCGGCCGGTAAGTGATCAGGAGATAAAAAAACTGGTACTGGGTTTAAATAAAGTTTACGATCATTACAAGCGGATTGGTTTCGATGAAATTTATCTGTCGGTCATCCCTAATCCCGTAACAATCTTGTATCCCAACTATAAAGGTTTTCATTACAACCAGCTTATTCCAAGATTAGAAAGTGAACCATCATTAAAATTAAAAGTATTTGATAGTTATTGGTTATTTAAAAACAATCCGGAAAAGGATAGGATTTATCAACGGGCTGATACTCATTGGACTAAATTTGGAAGCCAATTATGGTTAAACGAATTTAATAAAGTATTATCCCACCAAAATATATAGGATAAAAGAAGCATCAATCTTGTTATTCTAAACTAGTTTCTGAATCTCTCTTCCAAGATTTTTGTCTTTCTGATAAGATGCCGAAACATGTTATGCACGACTAAAACAACGGCAACTGCCCTTTATCCATTAAATCAAAAAAATATTTTAATGGCATAAAAGAAGCATCAATCTTATCATTCCGAACTTGTTTCAGAATCCATCTTCCAAATTTTTGATATTTCTAATGGGATGCCGAAACGAGTTCTGCATGACTAAAACAACGGCAATTGCCCTTTATCTTTTAAATCAAAAGAAATATTTAGTGGCATAAAAGAAGTATCAATCTTGTCATCCTGAGCCTGTCGAAGGATTTTCTTCCAATATTATTGTTTTTCTGATGAGATGCCGAAACAAGTGCTGCACGACTAAAACAACGGCAACTGCCCTTTATCTTTTAAATCCAAATCTTCGGGATTGGTAATTTCCAAGTCTATTTTTTTGGCTGGTTTAACCGGTTCTTCCTTCTGCGGAAGTTCTTTTTCGGCTTCCTCTTCTTTGTGTTCTTCGGCTACAATTTCTTTTAAAGACGTTTCTGCAACCGGATCGGGCACATCTTCTTCATCATCGTGCTCTGCAATCAGTTCAATCGATTTGATTTCGTGCGGAGAAAGCCGGTTTCCCTGCGCTTTAATGCCTTTTACGTCGATCAAATCGGCCAAATTTAGTTCTGTGGTTTCCGGAAGATGCGCTTTTCCTTTCAACAATTCTACCTTAACTACCGGTTGCAATGCGGCAGAAATCAGGATCATTTTAGAACCATTTTCATCGCTGATCAAACTTACGGGCTTATCTAAAACCAAACTTTCAAACGTAAAACGCTTTACAAAATAGTTTTTCAGCTTGCCTTCGTAATGTACAACCGTATAAACCTGATCTGGGTTGAACTTTTCGATCCGAATCATTTTATCTTCAAAATGATTGGTCAGATCGAAGCTTGTCAGTTCGCAAATCCCGTTGCTCAACACTTTCAGGATTTTGTCTTCTCCATCAAATTCGCCTAAAAAAGTTCCGCGATGATCTACGTTTAACCGTTTCAGCACTTCGTCATACCAAATTTTCCGACCGGCCAGCGTAGAAATCCCTTTGGTTTTTAAAGTGATTTTTTTGATCGGATATTTCGTAACCACATTCCCCAAAGAACTTCTGCCTTTTATAGCAACATCGGCAAAATTCAGATCAAACGTTAATTTCTTCAATTTAGAATGCGGTTTCAATTGTACGTTTACCACTTCTGCTTCGCCGTTTGGATTATGGGTGAAGTACAGCGTTTTCGTGCCTTTTGTGCCTTTTGTTAAATCGTATTCCTTGTCGCGCGTAATGCCCTGCACAAAAAAACGTTTGATAAAAGCAGTACCCGTTTCGCCGTCTTTGTAAATGAAATTGTAAACCGTGCGTTCATCGTTCTTTTTAAAGATGGCCGCGTGCATAATATCTTTCCCTACAAAAACTTTTTCCTGCACTTTGGTTACCAGGAAACGGCCATCTTCCCGGAAAACAATAATCTCATCCAGATCAGAGCAATCGCCAATAAACTCGTCTTTTTTCAAAGCTGTTCCCACAAAACCATCAGCACGGTTTAGGTAGATTTTCACGTTTGCCAACGCAACCTGTGCTGCTTCTACCCGATCAAAAATGCGGAGTTCGGTTTTGCGTTCGCGGCCTTTGCCAAACTTGTCTTTCAATTTTTGGAACCAGTCGATCGCATAATCCGTCAAATGTTTTAAATACTGGTTCACTTCCTTGATCTCGTTTTCCAGCGATTTCATCTGCTCATCCGCTTTTTTTACATCGAAGCGTGTGATGCTGCTCATCGGTTTATCAATCAGCTTTTTAAAATCTTCAGGCAAAATTTCGCGGTAAAGCTGCGGCAAAAATGGCGCGAACAATTTGTACAACACTTTTACAACGGCTTCAAAATTTCCGGAAGTTTCGTAATCCGGATTTTTGTACATGCCGTTTTGAATGAAAATCTTCAGCAATGAACTAAAGAAAATTTTCTCTTTTAGTTCAGCTAAACGGATCTCCAGTTCCTGCTTCAATAATTCCCTGGTAAAAACAGTACTCTCCGTCAAAATGTCATTCACACTCATAAAGTGCGGTTTGTTTTCCTTGATTACGCAGGTGTTTGGGGAGATGGAAACCTCGCAATCGGTAAAAGCATACAGCGCATCAATGGTTACATCGGGCGAAATTCCTGGCGCGAGATGAATGATGATCTCTACATCTTTTGCCGTGTTGTCTTCAATTTTTTTAATTCGGATTTTGCCTTTATCGTTGGCGGCAATTACGCTGTCAATCAAACTTCCGGTGGTGGTTGAGAAAGGAACTTCGGTAATAGCCAGCGTTTTTTTGTCGCGCTCTTCTATTTTAGCACGGATACGAATTTTTCCGCCGCGCTGTCCTTCATTATAAGCTGTACAATCTGCCAAACCGCCAGTTGGAAAATCCGGCATCAAATCCGGCCGGTTCCCTTTTAATATTTCTATGGAAGCATCAATTAGCTCAATAAAATTGTGCGGCATGACTTTGGTAGCCAAACCAACCGCAATTCCTTCTGCGCCTTGCGCCAATAACAACGGGAACTTTACCGGAAGCGTTACCGGTTCTTTATTCCGGCCATCGTAACTGGACTGCCATTCGGTTGTATCCGGATTAAAAACAACGTCCAGCGCAAATTTGGATAAACGCGCTTCAATATAACGCGGTGCCGCCGCAGAATCGCCGGTAACCGGATCGCCCCAGTTTCCCTGGCAATCAATCAGCAGGTTTTTTTGTCCGATTTGCACCATCGCATCACCAATAGAAGCATCGCCATGCGGATGATATTTCATGGTATTCCCAATCACGTTGGCCGCTTTGTTAAAACGCCCGTCGTCCATTTCCTTTAACGAATGCAAAATACGGCGTTGCACTGGCTTCAACCCATCGTGAATGTGCGGCACGGCGCGGTCCAGGATTACGTAAGAAGCGTAATCCAAAAACCAGTTTTCGTACAACCCGGAAAGGGAAGTTATATTGGAAGATAGTTCGTTTTGCTGACTTAAATCGTCATTCATTCGGTATTGGCTAAAAGATACAAATATACTACATCAAAATAAAATCAGGGGCTGCTTAACAACGATGGGATTTTTACTTAGCCGTCTCATTTACAAAGCAAAAGTTACTTGTAAACACTTAACAAAATATTAACACAATAATCTGTAACGAAACGATAGTTGGCGGCGTCTATCTACCAAACAATCACAAAAAATAAATATCATGAAAACTTTAAAAACAACTTTGATCGCCTTATTAATCACTTTAACTTACCATGTTAGCAAAGCAAGCGTACCAAATGTTAACGAAAAACTAACCATGCGTTATGCAATTGCAACTTATGTTGATGCTTTTACGCATGGCAGAAGTAACGGACTTGCAGATGTTATTGATGACAACGCCAAATTCTCTCATTCACGCGGACAACAAGTAGTTAGTTTTAGCAAAAATCAAATTTTAGAAAGCCTTAACAGTCAGCAAGGTGTAGAACAAAATTGTAAAACTACGACTAAAATTGTTGAAAACTCTACAAGTTTAGTTGTGTACAAAGTACAAATGAAATACGATAATTTTTCCCGTATCAGCTATGTAACGATGACCGATACTGGCGCAGGTTGGAAAATCACCAATGTTTCTACCGTATTTAATTAGATCCAATTTTAGGGTGATAAAAGAAGCATTCTTGTTGCAACGGGGATGCTTTTTTTATGGGATAAAAACTTGTAATATGATTTTTAAATTGTACTAAGGAAGTAATTCAATTAGATTTTTTAAAGTTAAAACGCAATCTTTTTAATAGATGGTTTTATCGTTAATACTCTTGATCACGTCATCCAGTTCTTGTGTGGTAGTTGCTAAGTGTTGAATTATTTCCAAGTTCTGTTTGCCGGAAACAGAGGTTTTATCAAAAATCTCCATTAAACCTAAAATGGTGGCAACAGGCTTGCGGATAACATGCGAATTGATTTGTGCAATTTCCCTTAGCCGTTGGTTTTGTTCTAAAATGCGTAGTTCTTTTTCTTTTAGTTCCGTTTTATCATTCATTGCACCCACCATCCTGATTGCTTTTTTTTCCCGGTTTCTAATGATGTAGCCCTGGTCGGTAATAAAGGCAATTGCTCCGTCGGCTTTAAAAAAACGATATTCTTCGCGCCAAAACTTTTCGTTGGGGTTGTTGATAGAATTATGGATGCTGTTCAGCACGCGTTCCCTGTCATCAGGATGTATGTGCGCCTCCCAGGGTTTTAAGCCATCCTGGTCGGGTTGTTCGGGATATCCGAAATGTTTTTCGAATATTTTGTCGCGGCTCAATTGGTTGGTCTGCAGGTTCCAATCCCAAATTACGTCCTTGGTTACTTCGGTCACTAACTGGTAGCGCTGATTGCTTACGCTTAGTTTTTCTGCCGCAAGCCTTTTTTCTTCTTCGTCTTTTATTTTGATGCTAACATCGCGAGAGTTCACTACAATCCCGCTTATTGCAGGGTCTTTAACCATATTGGTAGCGAAAGATTCTACCCAACACCAATCGCCATTTGCATTTTTAATGCGGAAAGGCGGCACGTGTACCATATCTTCAGTGCTCAAAATATACCCAAACGTGCCTTTGATACGGTTTATGTCATCCGGGTGAATAAATTCAAAAGGCGACTTCCCTAAAAAAAAAGCTGGTTCAAAACCCAGGATTTTATCAACAGAAGTACTGCAATACTGATAAATGCCCTTCTTACTTATGATCACAATCAAATCGTTCCCACTTTCGAGCAGGGCTTCCAACCTGCGTTGGTTAAAAAAGAGCTGTTCTTTTTGTTTTTCCCTTTCTGTTGCATCGCGGGCTATGCCAAAAACAACTTGTTCTAAAGGGTGATATTGTGCCGACCAAACTATTGGTACAATAGACCCATTTTTATGGATATACCTGTTTTCGAAGTTAGTTTTGTTGTTCCCGGATTTAATTTCTTGGTCGGCAGCAATTGTTAAAGCTACATCATCAGGATGCACAAAGTCTAAAAACTTTCTGCCTAAAAGCTCTTGTTCGCTGTAACCCCAAACCTTTTTTGCAGCCTTGCTTACCCGTATAAAGCAGCCTTCTGCGTCAACAACGCAAAGCACGTCCAGCGAATTGTCGTATATTTTCTGGTTATCTGTAAGTGCTTTGGCTAACTGGTTCTGGATGTTTAAATAATGGGTAATATCTCTGGCCGAAGCATAAAAGGTATTATCAGGCAGCAGGGAAACATTCCAGGACAATGATTTATAAGATCCGTTGGCACAACGGTAACGGTTTTTAAAAAGATGGACGGATTGATGCTGGGCTGCGGTTTGGTATTGTTTCAGGGTATGCTCTTTATCTTCCGGGTGGATATAGTCCAAATTATTTTTGGAAAGCATTTCACCTTCTTGATAACCTAAAACCTGACTTAAGTGTTTACTAACCCGCAAAATACAGCCGTCGTTATCTAATTGGAACAGCATGTCCGGAGAAAGATCAAATAGCATACCTAAACCGGTAATTGTTTCGATCTCAATCATGTTCTGGTTTTCATTATGAGAATGTAATTATGCTTTCAAATCAAACTGCTCAAGTATCAAAAGCAAGGGCTTACGTATTTGGCTTATTTATTGTTCTAAAAATATTGAATTTTATGGCATTTTTTTTTGTTTTATTTGCTCTACACGTATAAACACTATGTATTTAATAATTTATAGCAGTTATGCCTCGGTTAATTTTCAAGACGATGACTTGAAAACCCTGCTCGTACAGGCTCGGAAAAAAAACGAAGAACGTTCTATAACAGGTATGATGCTTTACTTCGACGGAAAGTTTTTACAGCTTATTGAAGGTGAAGAACAAGAGGTAAAACAGCTTTATGAAACTATATGTAATGATAAGCGGCATAAAAGTGTTGTAAACCTAAAGGAAGGAAACATAGAAAAGCGGTTTTTTGAAGACTGGCAGATGGGTTTTAAATCGCTTACGATGCAAGAGATGGAAGACGAAAAAAGTTTTGAAGATTTAAATACGCAGAACAGCATAAATACACCGCAAGCGTTAAAGCTTTTTAAAATACTATCTGCTAATAATAGTTTGTTTATTTAGGGTTTGAGTTTCTCTACACCAACCACATTACAACTCAATTAACTGCTGTTCACATACTTATGCTTCAATTGTATTTTAAGCTCGTTTATTCGATAAGTAGATCGAGGCTATCAATATGAATGAAGTGCTTTTTGTTTCTAGTATCTAAAACAAGATCATTAACAACCGCAGTTGCGGCGATAAACAAATCAGGTTTATCGATGCTTTTTCGTTTCGTTTTTAATTGCTTTATAATTTGCGTGGCATGTCTTGCCGCTTTACTATCAAAATCTAAAATAATAAACCTTAATAACATTTGGTTCCAAAATTACAAATGCTCCTGGGTTGCACCATTTATTACTTCAAATTCAGTAACACTCGATATATAAAGCAGATCGTAATTTTTAAAATGACTTATTAAACGCGAGTTATTCTTATCTGCTTTGCGGAAATAATCAATAAGAATAGTGGAATCGACCATCAACTTTTTGTCCGCCATTTTGCAATGCTTTTTCTGTTTTCTTCGATCACCTGGATATCCTCTTCTGAATAAACCGGGCCGTTAAGCAACATTTCAATAAATTCGGTTTTATCATTTTCAACGGACTTTTCTTCGGTTAATTCCTGCCTTAGCCTCGCTTTTTGGGTTGGTGTTAAAGATTTAACTGCAGTTAAGAGCTGTTGAAAAGGCACTTGCACTTTTATTTCCATAAATCTAATTTACTAATTTTATATGGATGAAAGATAAGCTCCGAATTGTTGTTTTACTGATAATAGCAATGCTGTGTTTAGATGCTTCTTTTATCAACCTTTATTGGTTTGTTAATTTGCCGATAGTATATCTTACCTTTTAAAAAACAACTGAAACCCTTTTTCAACAAAAATTATCTTCCGCCAACCACATCATCATACAGCTTAATCAATTGCTGGCGGATATTTTCCTGGTCAAACTGCTTAATCAATTCCTCCGAAAACTCTAAACCTTGTGCGTAAAACTCTGGTTCGTGTAATAATTTTTTAGTTATATCGATAAATGCGGCTGTGGTTTTTGCTTTTAAATACGGATGGTTGTACAGGAGTTCGTATTCCCTAATATCCCGATAAACAACCGGCATGCCACAAGCAGCGGCTTCCAAAGGTGCAAGCGGACAGTTTTCCTGGTAAGAAGTGAACAAAAGCATATCGGCTGCGGCGTAAATGGCGGGCATATCTTTCAAGTCAACCAAGCCAGCAAAATGGATATGTGCCGATGCTTCTTTTATCCGGGTATTTATCCGTTTAATGCCTTCCGTAAGTTTGCCAAAAGGACGGCCGCCAACCCAAACAAACGTTGCTTCGGGCAATGCTTCTGCAATGTCTAAAAAATCTTCTACACCTTTGCGGCTTTGTAATTGCCCAACGCCCAGTACTACTTTTTTATCGCCCGAAAGCTTCAACAATTCCCTTCCTTTCTGCCGGTTTTGCTTTGTGCGTTTCCACTTGCTGATCAAAACCGGGTTGTAAATTTTTACAATTTTCGTTTTAACGCCCAAGGTACGCACCGCTTCTTCCACCATCGGCGATAAAGCAATCACCACATCGGCATAAATATAAACTTTTTTAAAATACCAGTTTACAAACGGGAAAAGGTGTTTCCACATCGGCAGCGAACCTCTTATCGAATCCGGGATTACATGTGCCGTAAATATGCGCCGGCCTTTGTATTTCCGGCCTTTCCAAAAATAATACGGGCCGTAAGTGTGGGCGTGCATTACATCGCCCCAACCTTCTTCATTTACAACAACTTGTACGTCGTTTTTCTCTTTCAACAAAGCTACATGCTCTATAAATGCAGTATCTACGCCCTGGCCTTTGGTTACAAAAGGCGTTTCTGATACCACGTGGATCTTCAGCATAAAATAAAACTTGGGTTAAGGGTTAGAAGGTTCGGTTTGCGCTTCGGCATGTTTGGCTTTTTTTCTGCGGAAGTACCTGATCACAAAGTAACCGGCAATTACCACAATAACAATTAGCAAACTGTATTTAATGGTGCTTAGTTTTGCGGCAACCTGTTCCCAGTACGGGCCTAACAAATGTCCGGTTAAAACATAAGTGCAGGTAACTAAACTGGC
The DNA here is from genome assembly GCA_964657505.1 of uncultured Mucilaginibacter sp. Classification (GTDB taxonomy): domain Bacteria; phylum Bacteroidota; class Bacteroidia; order Sphingobacteriales; family Sphingobacteriaceae; genus Mucilaginibacter_A. The sequence goes on along the minus strand of CAZZVO010000009.1, from coordinate 13,638 downwards.
CGTTAAAAAAGTAATGGGCACATAACTTTTTGGTTTGATGTGGAGTAGGCCAACAATAACAGAAATATAACCGCGGATAAACGGCGTAATCCGCCCCAAAAAAACAGACCACAAACCACCGCTGGCTATTTTGACCGAAATACTGTTAATTTTTTCGGGAGATAAAGGGAACCATTTGGGTTTATTGCGGATGATTGCCGGCCCAAACAAATAAAAAGTGCTGTACAAAATATTGGCGCCCAGAAAATCAGCAGCGGTAACGGTGAGCAAAACCAGGTACAAATTTAGCGCATGTGTATAAGTTAAGTAACCAGAAAATAGCATCAAAATTTCGTTCGGGATGGGTGTCGGGATGCCAACTTCCTGTATCAATATCAGCACAAATATGGCCAGATAGCCGTATTGGTTAATGTAGTTGACAAATTCATGTGGCATATTTAGCAGCAATATTAAAAAAACGTTTGCTGCAATAATACAACCAAATGCTTCTTTTACCACATAAGTTTTAGGTTGATAAAAGAAGCATCATCAAAAAACGGATTTGTAATTGAGCCACAGATTGTGTAAGCTTGAAATCCGATATCAATCCAAATCAGCGGCAAAAAAACCATGTTAAAAAAAGCGTTTTACTTTTTTATTTTATGCTTAACCAGCAGTTGTGCGGTAAAACATCAACCCGAAAAAAGCACTTACGCTTTTGCTTATTTTGAGGATAACGGGCAAGACGGCCTGCATTTAGCGTACAGCAACGATGGCTACAATTGGAAAGCGTTAAAGAACGACCAATCCTTTTTAAAACCAACGGTTAGTAAAGATAAACTGATGCGCGACCCATGCATCATCCGCGGTGCAGACGGACTTTTCCACATGGTGTGGACGGTGAGCTGGAACGATAAAGGTATTGGTTACGCCAATTCAAAGGATTTGATCCATTGGTCGGAAGAAGAATTTCTACCCGTAATGGCCAAAGAAGCAGGCGCACGCAACTGCTGGGCACCAGAAATTACGTACGACAGCCAAAGCAAAACGTACATGATTTACTGGTCTACCACGATTACAGGCAAGTTTTTAAAAACAGCATCAGCCACCGATAACGCCTACAACCACCGCTTGTATTACATCACCACCAAAGATTTCCGCACTTATACGCCCACTAAATTGCTGTACGACCCAGGTTTCAACGTAATTGATGCAACCATTGTGCCCGATGGAAACCGTTTCGTACTATTTATGAAAGATGAAACCCGCGAACCAGCACAAAAAAACCTGAAAATCGCTTTTGGTAATTCCCTTACCGGTCCGTTTACCAAAGCCAGCGCGCCCATCACCGGCAAATACTGGGCAGAAGGGCCAACTACGTTAAAAATTGGAAACCGCTGGGTGGTTTATTTTGATAAATACACGCAGCATCAATATGGTGCAATTACTTCTACCGATTTAAAAAACTGGACAGATATTTCGGACAAGATCAGCTTGCCCAAAGGCATCCGGCATGGTACTGTTTTTACCGTATCAAAAAAAGAATTGGAGAAATTGCTGCTAGTGAAGTGATGGTTTTGGGGTGATAAAAGAAGTATCAGCCGGTTTGGAAAACGATGAAACAGCTTTGATGAAAGTTTTTTTTGATCACATATACAAGTGCTGATCAATCATAAAAGTTCCAGCTCACCCCAAATTTTAACAAAGCATCTTGCATGGGGTAACCATAAATACTTTTTGCATTTGCACCCGGAGCCAGAACAGTATAAAAGCCTTTGCTAAACAAACCCTGGTTGGCGTAATCGTACTTTAGGAAAACGTTGGTGCGCCGTAAGGTGGCTTTGATAAACAGGTCAATCACCGGGTAACTTGGAAAGCTAACATTGGAGTTATTGTAAAACTGACCGATACCTGGCGCATAAGCTTGCGCTAAATAAGTAGTGTTATAACGGACAGCAAAACCATAATTGGTGCTTAATACATTGAAAAACTTTTTTCGGTAGTAAAAGCTGGTGTAAACGTAGAAATCTGGCGTACGTAAAATATTGGCGTTGCTGGTTTTTTGATAAACCAGAAAGTTATCCAAATGAAAACTATGGTACGTAACGTTTTTGGCCAAGCTCAGCTTTAATAAACTGATTGCCCCGTTAGCTTGCATTGCTTTTAAATTGTTAGAAAAGTTTCCAACAGTATCTGTTGCAAAATACAGGTAATTCCCCAGCAAAAAATATTCGGCTTTGGCATCCAACTGCAACTTTTCATTGATGTAATTGAAAGATAAGCTGGTGGTTTTAGTTTTGCTGAAGTTACTATTACTAAATTGATAATGACTCGATATCCAATTGGTATAAACCAACGGTGGCGTATTACTTTGTGTGTAAGCGCCCAAAATTATCCTGCCGATTTTATTACTTAAAAGCACGTTTAATTGGGCATCGTACAGGTAATCACCAAATTCCCTCCCTAAAACAACTTGCTGGAAGTTAAGGTCCAAACCTGCCCGGTCACTTAAATTATAACCTGCACGTGCTTTCAAAGTAACATCCTGAAAGCTGCTGCCTTGTACTTTTTGCTGCAGGTTTTGGGTGGAAGCAATATTTTCGGCACGCACGTATTGGCTATACTTGTAATAATCGTGCACCAAACCTAAGTCCAGTTTAAGCTCGTTTTGTACAAACTTTACCGCATTTCCACGAAGGTAAAAACTGTAGGAAAAATCGTTTCGGAAATGCGTGATCGCCATAGAATCGCGGGAATACAACGGATCGTAGAGATGTAAAGGGAAAACGTGATATAAATCCGCCTCGTCCTGCAAATACTTGTATTCGGTACGGTTATAAGTGAAGGTATGGGAAATACGCTGCGTAGGCGAAACGCTGGAAGATGAACCTGCACCAGTTTTTAAACCTTCTGTACGGCCGAGATAATAAAATTGCTTGATGTACAAACCGTTGCTGCGCCAATTGTCGCGCGAGTTATTGAGCTTAACCAATTGCGTGCTTTGCGCCAAAGAACCAGTTGCAATACTGGCATCTTTGTTTGGGGAGAAAAGTGTAGAATCAACGACGGAACCATTTTCCGGAGTTTTTAAATTGTTAAAAGTTAAGTTCCCTAACAAATTGTAACGTTTACTTTTGGATTCGTACCAGGTAAATATAGCTGCTTCCAAATGATCGGATTTTTGCCTCGGATAAAATCCAACCGAACCAATCCTGTTAAAATTGAAACCCGCGTTCCAGTTCGGTTTGATGTTTTGCGTATGCGTAACCCTAAAAACTTGTTCTTTTAAAGCACCGTTTACATAATACAAATTGGTAAAAGGCGTACGGGCACGGTAATAGGTGAGGTCTTCCGGTTTTAATAAATACGCATCTAAAAAATGCAGGCCAACATCAAAGCCAATAGTTTTTGTGGGTTCGAAAAGTAAATTGCGATAAGCCAAACCTAAATTTCCTAAACCAATTTTCGGACTGCGCGACTGGTACAAAGCACTGTAATTTTCGAAATTAGTTAGCGTAGTATCCAAAGGTAAAACCTGGGTGCTGTCGTTCAGCAACTTCTCATTGGTTACGCGGATAAATTTAGCTGTAAAAATAACCGTGTCGCCTTTATGCTCGTCGCGTTTGCGCAAAGTATCCAGCAACTGGTCGTCGGTCAACGGTTTCACAACCCTTCTTTTGGTGGTATCGCCTTGCGTAAACGGATTAGTGTTGGTATTGGAGTTTGTGGTACGGCCATATTGCGCATAAACAGAAGCTGCGGGCAGGCATATCAGCAATAAAAGTAAAAATTTCAGCCGTTTAAGGTTCACAATTGGGCAATCAGTTCTTTGAGAATCATCGTCATTTTAGGTTCGGCTTCCTGGGCGATGGCTATAATTTCTTCTACCGAAACCGGTTTCAATTCGTCGGGGAAACCTTCATCCGTTAAAACAGAAATCGCAAAAACCGGTAAGTTCATGTGGTTAGCCACAATCACTTCTGGCACGGTGCTCATGCCCACAGCATCACCGCCGATAATCCGCAAAAAACGGTACTCGGCGCGGGTTTCTAAATTCGGGCCGGTAACCGAAACGTAAATACCTTTGTGGCACGTAATGCTGTTTTTACCGGCAATTTCTAATGCTTTTTCAATCAGTTCGTAGCGGTAAGGCTGACTCATATCGGGAAAACGCGGACCCAGTTCTTCTTCGTTGTTTCCGCGTAACGGGTTGTCGGGCTGCAGGTTGATGTGGTCTTCAATCACCATTAAATCACCTTTTTTATAAGCCGGGTTTAAAGCACCGCTGGCGTTGGAAACCAGCAAAGTTTTGATGCCCAGCATTTTCATAATCCTTACCGGAAACGTAATTTGCTGCATGTTGTAGCCTTCGTAATAATGCAGGCGACCTTGCATAGCCACGATTTTTTTACCCGCAAGCATCCCGAAAATTAGTTTTCCGGAATGAAATTCTAAGGTAGAAATCGGGAAATCGGGGATATTGCTGTACATCAACTGCTTTTCCACTTGTACTTCGTTCACTAACCCGCCTAAACCCGTCCCTAAAATAATGCCTACTTCCGGTTCAAAACCGTTAATCCGGCTTTGTATGTAAGCGGTTGTCCTTCTAATGTTTTCTAACATAATTTTCTATAAGCTGCTTAAACACCGGCGCGGTATCATTTAAAAAAGCAATGCTGATTGGCGCAACCCAAACCGGCAAACCGGCCAGTAGTTTCTGCAAAGCAGGTTCTTGTAAACGCTGCGCATCTTTTTCTGTTGTGATAACCACTTTTTTTTCTGCCGCACAAGCGTTAAAATCTGCAACAAGTTTACTTATATTTTTAATGGTAAATTGGTGATGGTCTGGATATTTATGTTGAACCACCAACGTAAATTGCTTACGCAAATGTTGCAGCAGCGGTTTCGGGTTGGCAATGCCGGTAAGTAGGAATATCGTTGATTTTGGGTCGATAAAAGAAGCATCGCCCGAAGTAAAAAATGATTTGAACGGAAGATAAACAATCGAAGTAAAAAACAGATTTTGGTGCGGTAAAAGATGCATCTTTTTCAAAACCTGCTGTTGGTTTTCTGCGGATAATTGCGGCGGACATTTGCTGATCACGATCACATCGGCACGTTTCTTCCCCGAAAAAGGCTCACGGAAATTTCCTCCCGGAAGCAGCAAATGATTTCCGCCGAGCTTGTTATAATCAAACAATAAAATACTAAAACCAGGCTGCAATGCGCGGTGCTGGTAGGCATCATCCAGTAAAATTAAATCGTGGTTTTGCTGCAGTTTTTCAACGCCTTCTACCCTGCTTTCGCAAACTGCAACAGTTATATTGGAGAATTTTTGTTTGAACTGAAGCGGCTCGTCGCCAACTGTTTTTGCCGTACTGTTTTTATCGGCATAAAAAAAGCCTTTCGTTTTTCGGCCATAACCACGGCTTAAAGTGGCAATTTTATGCTGAGGATTTAGAAGCTGGATTAAATATTCCGTCATCGGGCTTTTACCTGCGCCGCCAACTTCCAGGTTTCCAACTACAATTACGGGTAAATGGAACTTTGTACTTTTGAAAATTCCCTTATCGTAAAAATAATTTCTGGCGATGATTACCAAACCATAAACCCAGGAAAAAGGAAGCAATAAATACCGGAAATAACGCATCAAATCAATTTAAAAACTTCGCGGCTGGTTTAAAAATTGCGCTTGTTGTTGGGCAAAATTTTATCCAATGCTTCTTTTATCAACCAAAAATAAACATTAATCTGCAACCTTGATCAATGTAAATTTTGCCCTTAATCCAACAAAAAACCAAATTTTTATTTATCTTAGCCTAACAATGTTTAACAAGGCTTTTAAAATTACAGTTTGTTTGGGTTTCATTTTGGTGCTGATGACCAAAGTTTGCATCCCGGTTACTGCTGTTTTTATCGGTCATTTTTCCAAGCAAAACAAACCTGTTATTTTGCTTGCCGATCAGGAAAAAGACGACGAAAAGTCTTCTGATTCCAAAGACGACATCAGCAAAACCAAAAAAAGTATGGACGAAGTTTACGTCCATTTCGATGCTTTTTCGCCGGTTGTTGCGCAAGTAAATTTGTTGTATCACCAACAAGAAGCATTGTTTAAGCAAACGCATTTTCCCGCAGTTGTTACGCCTCCCCCGGATCTGGTTTAGTTACTTTTAGTGCATTATTTTTATAGTGATGCCTATCCTTCAAAATAATTCTTTAAATTTTATTCGGTAATTTACAACAGTATTTTACCGGTACACTCATATTTAAAATCAGCGCAGTATGCTTAGGCAAGCAAAAAACGAACGTTCGCTCAATGATAATTTGCGGTTGGCATCTTCAACCGCTTTTGTAGCCGGCATGATCAATGTGGCCGGTGTGATTGCTTTTTTGGCATTTACATCTAATGTTACCGGCCATGTGGCTACGCTGGCCAAACACGTACTCGAACAAAATTTTGGGGAAATGGTAGTGTTTTTCGTGTGGCTGATTATGTTTTTATTAGGTGCTTTTACGGCGAATTTCATCATTAAATCTGTGGAGCATAAAAGCAGTTACCGTGCCCACGCCCAACCCATCGTTTTAGAAATGGTGATTTTGGTATTAGTGGGCTGGTATGGCCACAACTTTTACAACGAAACGCAGACCGAACGCGAAATCCTGATCGGTGCGGTATTGTTTACCATGGGTTTGCAAAACAGCATGGTTTCTACCATCTCTGGCGGACTGATCAAAACATCGCATTTATCTGGTTTGTTTACAGATTTGGGCGGAGAACTGGCAGAATGGTTTCATCCGCGGACAGAAAAATCACAGGTAATTAAGCACCGTTTATATATCCGTTTTACTATTTTATCCTTTTACTTTTTTGGAGGATTGTGCGGCGGATACTTTTTTAACGCGTATAATTTCGCCTTGTTCTTTTTTATCCCGCTGATTTTGCTTTCCATTTTACTGTACGATTTGTGGCCGCTGTACAAGCACCGCATTACCCGCATTTTTATGCTTTCACACAAAGAAAAACACATTACCAAGTATTAACATTTCATTTAAAAAATCAAAAAAATATAATGAGCCATCCAACTGAAAAACATATCCACGACACCAGTCACATCACTTACGAAGGTCTTTTAGAAGGCAACAAAACATTTGTAGCCAACAGTTTAAAAGAAGACCCGGACTATTTTACAAAATTAGCAAACGGACAAAAGCCACCCGTTTTGTGGATTGGTTGTGCCGATAGTCGTGTGCCAGCCAACCAAATCACCAATACCAAACCCGGCGAAATATTTGTGCATCGCAACATTGCCAATGTAATCGTCCATACGGATATGAACATGCTTTCGGTACTGGATTATGCCGTGAATGTGCTGGAAGTAAAGCATGTTGTGGTTTGCGGGCATTACGGCTGCGGCGGTGTAATTGCTGCTTCAACCAATAAAACTTACGGTATTATTGATAACTGGCTGCGCCACATTAAAGATGTTTATCGTTTGCATGCTTCTGAGCTTCATGCAATTACGGATGAAGTACAACGTGCCAACAGACTTGTAGAATTTAATGTGATGGAAGGTGTGCATAACTTATGCAAAACTTCAATCGTCCAAAACGCCTGGGAAAATGGTAAAACCTTGAATGTACATGGCTGGGTTTACGAGTTGAGCACTGGTTTTATTACCGATTTAAAGGTAAGCACCAACTCCAGCGAAAATTTGAACGAGGTTTTTAAATTTAGTTTTTAAGATGAAAAGGTCGGTTTAAATTAAATCGGCCTTTTTTGTACCTTCTGTTAGCAAATGATTAACGCTTTCTGCTGAACTTATACTATTTTTAGCCGGGTAAAAGAAGCATCGGTTTATAGAAAATCCGTCGCCCAAAGAATGGAATTGCGAAACACAAACATTCGATCTAATCAAAAATTCGGGAACAACATGAGAAAACTGATGATGGCAGCTATATTTTTTCTGCCTTTTATTTCAAAAGCCCAATCAACTGGGCAGTTCAATTATAAAGCTGAAGACAGGTATTTGTATTACGGCAACGTAGTGGAAGTGGATACTTCCCTTTCTGTTTCTGATTTGCATAAAGATGCCCGGTTATTTATTACCAAATTGGGTTTGATCAACACTAAAATAGTTTCTGATGATCAAACTGGCGGATTGGTAGTTGCGTCTGTTGAAGAACCGGCAACTTTTAAAACACAAACAGGCGTTGGCGACGATAAGATGACTTTAAAGTATAATATCAAGCTCGAACTGAAGAAAGGGCGTTACCGTTATACTTTTGATAACATCATTATCATTTATAACGATAAGTTTAATAATCAGGAACACACCTTGTACGATCTGGACAAAGGCAAAGGCGGCGGTTTATTAGGGATTGGCCAACGAAAGCGTGTACTCACCGCAATGGATGCACTGTTTTTAAAGAAAATAGAAGTGCTGAAGAATACGATGAGTAAGAAATCTGATGATTTTTAGAGATGACAATTCATAGATTTATACTAATATTACTACTTCTATGGATTATACTCAAATCATCAAATGTTTTCTTTCTACATCTGCAATAACTGTAGCTATTACTTATTTGGCGAAACTAATTATTGACAAATTTATGGAATCGCGGATTGAACAGTATAAGAACTCGCTTCAAATAAAGACAGAAAGTTTTCGCCAAAATTTAAGTTTCGAAGCAGAAAAATTCAAACATGAATTAAATATTAAATCAGTTGAGCATCAAATTAGATACTCAAAACTTTATGAAGAACGTGGACAACTTCTTAAGTTACTCTATAATTTACTCCTAGACCTTGAGAATTCTCTAAAGAACTTAACAACTATCTTCCAAGGACCAGAATGGATAACTGATACCGAAAGAGACCGAGAAGTAGGAGAAAGCATTTATAATTTAAGAAAAGAATTAGAGCAAAATCAAATATTTTTTACATTAATGCTTTGTGAAAAGATCGATTTAATCATATTAGAGTCTAATAATATTAGAATTGAGATGAAGGTAGCAAAAATCAATAAACAAAGAAATGAACATAATAATAGACATAGTATTCATATAACTGATGAAGAGCTACTTAAACCACTAGACACATGGTTGGCACTTGAGCAAAAAGTTCAAACTCAGATAAAAGCTGCAAGGTTAGATTTAGCTCAAGAATTTAGAGTTCTTGCTGGTGTAGAATAACAATTAAACCAACCAAAAAAGTCCGGCCTCCCAGCCAGACTTTCTAAAATTTTACAATCCCCGATCCAAAAACGGATACCGATAATCCTTAGGCGGGTCAAAAGTTTCTTTAATTGTTCTTGGTGAAACCCAGCGCAATAAATTAACCATCGAGCCAGCTTTATCGTTGGTGCCAGAACCTCGGGCACCACCAAACGGCTGCTGACCAACAACTGCACCGGTACACTTATCATTCACATAAAAATTACCGGCTGCATTTCTTAATTTGTGTGTGGCTTTTTCAATGGCATAACGGTCGGTAGCAATTATTGCCCCGGTTAAAGCGTATGGAGAAGTTTGATCGATTGTTGTCATAATTTTCTCAAAATCTTCATCTTCATAAACAAAAACAGTTAACACCGGCCCGAACAATTCTTCGCACATGGTTACATATTTTGGGTCATCGGTTTTTAAAACAGTTGGCTCGATAAAATAACCTACAGATTTATCATAATTCCCGCCAGCAATAATTTCTACGCCCGGTGCTTCTTTTGCGGCATCAATATATTTGGCCAACTTATCAAAAGAAGCTTCGGTGATTACCGCGTTTACAAAATTCTCAAAATCTTCCGTTGGTCCCATTTTGATTGTTGCAAGGTCGGCAACCAGTTTTTCCTGAACGGCTGGCCACAAAGATTTAGGCAAATAAGCACGCGAAGCAGCCGAACATTTTTGTCCCTGGTATTCAAAAGCACCACGAATAAGTGCTGTCGCAATAATATCCACATCAGCACTGTTGTGCGCCAGGATAAAATCTTTTCCGCCTGTTTCGCCCACAATCCGCGGATAAGTTTTGTATTTGTGGATGTTGTTGCCAATCGTCTGCCAGATATTTTGGAAAACTTTGGTAGAACCTGTAAAATGGATCCCGGCAAAATCAGGATGGTTAAAAATCACTTCCCCGGCAACCGGCCCGTCAACATAAATTAAATTAATCACGCCATCAGGCAAACCGGCTTCTTTAAAAACCTGCATAATCACATCGGCTGCGTAAGCCTGCGGATAAGCCGGTTTCCAAACCACCACATTGCCCATCATCGCTGCCGAAGCAGGCAGATTACCAGAAATTGCCGTAAAATTAAACGGTGTTAAAGCAAACACGAAACCTTCCAGCGGGCGTTGTTCCACTCGGTTCCAAACGCCTTTGCCCGAAACCGGTTGCTGCGCATAAATTTCGGCCATGTAACCCACGTTAAAACGCAGGAAATCGATAAACTCACAAGCAGAATCTATCTCGGCCTGATAAGCATTTTTAGATTGCCCCAAGATCGTGGCAGCGTTAATTTTATAACGATAAGGGCCAGAAATCAAATCGGCAGCTTTTAAAAATATGGCGGCGCGTTGCTCCCAGGCTAAATTTTCCCATTGTTCTTTTGCAGCCAGCGCGGCTTCAATTGCCAGGTTAACGTGACTGGCGTCTCCTTCTGAAAAATAACCTAAAACATGTTTATGGTCGTGCGGCGGACTGATTGCCATTTTGTTTTCAGTCCTAACTTCCTGATCACCAATGTACATCGGCAAATCAACTTCCTGCGCACGCGCTTCTTCGAGCGCTTTTTTCAGCATTGCCCTTTCTACGCTGTGCGGACCGTAATTTAAGCCTGGTTCATTAACTGGTTTGGGTATATTGAAAAATCCTTTTAACATGCGGTTTTGTTTTTGTGTTGAAGAGCAAAGATAAAATATTTGCGGCTAAGGCTGGAAATTGCACGCCTGTTTAAGCTGATGCTTCTTTTACCGGCCTAAAACTGTTGACCGTTTCCGGATCGATATCTAAAGCTTTGATCTGCGTTTGATAAGCTGGCGGCAAAATCATCGCTTTAACCAAACCGTCGGTTCGCAACAAACGGCTCAGTTTGTACAGCGGAACGATCAGTTTCATCAGCGATATTCTACGCAAACCCAATAAGTGCCTTACATATGGCGGCACTAATTGCGCCTGTACTTCTTTTAGCAGCACAAATCTGCCAAAGCCCAAATGTTTTCGGTATTGCTTGTACAAATCCACCGTAAACTTACTTTTTTCGAGGTTCCTGTGGAGGTGGCCTTCCCGCAACGGCAACCAATCTTGATAATTTAAGGGCAAATCTTTTAAATTCATCCGCAAACCCATCCGGTAAAAAGTGTTGTAGATTTCTTCTTTTTCTGCGGAAGAAAGCTTGCGGTACAACAACTCGTATGCGCGGACCGAATAATCTATCAGTAAAAACAGCACATCGCGGTACGCCCAATCGGGGATTTGGCTGCCACGGTTTGCTTCTACTGCCGAATGGATTGCAGTAATCTGGTCGATAGCAAAATTGGCATCAACTACCGTAGAAAAATTGATTTTTTGGGAATAAGTAACCGTAGAAAATAGTCGACCCAGTGGATCTGCAGGCAATTTTCCTGTAAAATAAAGCCAGTCCACCGCTTTATTCAGTGCAAATTCTGCCGAAGCGCCGGCAAAAATGAACAGGATGGTATCGGCATTGCTCCAGATTTTCCGAACGATTGAGCCTTTTGGGGAGAAGAATTCCATGCTTGGTTAACGGTATAAAATGGATTTTGTGCGTTTTTCGCTGTCATCCTATGTTTGCATAGGAGTTGTTTGAACGAGGTATAAAGGATAATTTTAATGTAGAAGAAAAAGGGTAAAGAGCAAGGTTACGATTTGTCATTGGCTGTAGGAAGCCGTTCGAAATGCTAATCCCTTTACCCTTTGCTTTCAAGCTTGGACAGTTCATTAGGCCGAGAGCCTGCATGTAGGATTGATAAGCTATTGAGCAAGATTCTTCTACCTTTTATTATCTCTTAAACAAAGTTATGCAAACCCAAACACATTACACAGGTATTGACATTTCAAAATCGTTCTTTGATGTAGCTTTCCTTGAGGCAGGCCGTTACGTTTACCACAAGTTCAGCAATAACCAGGATGGCTTTAAGGCCCTATTAAAAGTGCTGCCTCCAAACAGCCAGGTGGTGATGGAAGCATCCGGCCCCTATTATCTTCAGTTGGCCTGTTTCCTTGATCAGCAAGGTATAGCGGTAAGTGTGGTCAACCCATTGGTTATCCGCCGTTTTGGCCAGATGCGGATGTCACGGGCAAAAACAGATAAGAAGGATGCAAAAATGATTGCTGAATATGGTAAAACAGAGCAGCCTGCTTTATGGCAAAAGCCGGAGCAGCACGTTATTGCCCTGCAGCAGACAGGGGCTTTACTGGCCAGGCTGCAAACGGAGCGCACGGCCCTGAGCAACCAACTGGAGAGCTTTGAGGGCAGTGGCATGCTGACAAAGGATTTAAGAAAAGAGATCAGCAGGGAGTTACTTCACAAAGACCAGCTGATTAAAAAGCTGATAAAACAAATGGAGCAGATAGCACAAGCGCATTATTCGGGCATGTTAGCTGACCTGGAAAGCATACCAGGCTTAGGTAAAAAGACAGCAATGATGCTAACGGTACTGAGCGGAGGGTTTACCCGGTTTAATGATTACCAGAAACTAAGTTCCTATATCGGCATTTGTCCAAGAATATTTGAATCGGGTACAAGTGTTAAAGGCAAGGCCAGGATCTGCAAGATGGGCATGTCACGGATAAGGGCAACACTGTATGTCTGCTCGTGGAGCGCATCACGATGCAACAAAGCCTGCCGGGAACTTTACGAGCGGTTGCTGGCAAAAGGCAAAGCAAAAAAACTTGCTTTAATAGCCGTTGCCCATAAACTGTTAAAACAAGCTTTTGCTATCGCTAAACAACAAACAAAATACAATGAAAATTATTCAAATACTACTTGCTTTTAAACACAGTTCATCGACCGAAGAGAGAAATATTCTTTCAACCAAACAGGCAACTGTCGCTTTGAAGAAGATTCCGGCATCTATATACAAAGCTAACCTTTATTAATAATTGTGGTAACTATTAGGTGGTATAAATAATGCAGGAAAACCGGAATAAAAAATCAACTATTTTTGAACGTTTGATGCAACCGGGACAAATATTGTACACTTTTCATTGTTTAGACTGATGTGCAAAGTACTTGGCACACCAAACGGTATTCCAGGTAATCCACGAACCCGATCATAACCTTTTTGTATGAAAAAATCATATATCTCCTTTGCAAATATTTTACCCTCTTCATTATTATCAGGATAAAATATATCTATATCAATATCCTTTTTTATTTTGTACCCATTAATATAAGATTTTTCTGCATCTGTAAGATAACGCTGCTTGATCCCATTATTAACAGTGTTATTGCTACCGCCAATATTTCCATAATTGGTTCCTGTATTTGTGTTTACGTCGCCACTATTATTATTTACATTGTTACCCGTGCCTCCAACGATATGGTTTTTATTTACTGTGTCGCTAATGCCTTCTATATGAGCAATTTTTTCTTTTTCCATTTTTTTATGTGCTTTTTTAATTGACTTGTCTACTTT
>CAZZVO010000008.1:13305-36692 GCA_964657505.1 uncultured Mucilaginibacter sp. | reverse complement strand
GTGGATTTTTAGGTGGATTCTTTTTTATTGGCTATTTAGTAGTGAAGAAAATATTTACAAGTATCACCCGGTAATAGGTAACAAGACGTTTTTTATCAAAGTAATTTATAAATGAAAGTTGTTTTACTTGCTGGTGGGCTAGGAACCAGGCTATCCGAAGAAACGGTTTTGAAACCAAAACCGATGGTTGAAATTGGAGGGATGCCTATTTTGTGGCATATTATGAAAATTTATTCCTCTTATGGATTCAATGACTTTGTAGTGTGTTTGGGTTACAAAGGTTACGTGGTAAAGGAATATTTTGCTAATTATTTTTTGCACAAATCCGATGTTACAATTGACCTAACGAAGAATTCTATGGAAGTGCATGATTCACAAGCTGAACCTTGGAAGATTACTTTAGTAGATACTGGTAATGAATCGATGACCGGAGGCAGAATTAAACGCATACAGCCACATATTGGAAACGAAACTTTTATGTTAACTTATGGTGACGGTGTAAGTAATATAAATATTCAAAAGTTGGTTAATTATCACAAAGACCACAAGAAGCTATGTACGGTAACTTCTGTACAACCTTCTGGCAGATTTGGCGCTTTAGATCTGGCGGAGGATCTGGGTGTAAAATCTTTTTTAGAAAAGCCTAAAGGCGATGGCTTATGGATTAACGGAGGATATTTTGTTTGTGAACCAGCAATATTTGATTATATTAAGGATGGAGACAACACGGTATGGGAGCAAAAGCCAATGGAACAAATTGCGGGTGCAGGACAAATGAAAGCTTATATGCATGATGGTTTTTGGAGGCCAATGGATACCTTGAAAGATAAGCACGACTTAAATAATATGTGGGACTGTAATAATGCACCTTGGAAAACCTGGTAAACTATGCTTGAACGATTAAAAGAAGCGTACAGTGGTAAAAGGGTTTTTTTGACTGGCCATACTGGTTTTAAAGGAGCATGGTTGTTAAAAATATTAAACCAATGTGGTGCACAAGTAAGAGGCTACGCTTTATCACCTCAGACTGATAACGACCTTTATAATTTAATAAGCGGAGATGGGTTATGTGATTCTGTTATTGCTGATTTAAGGCAAGCAGATAAACTGTGTGAGTCAATATTAGAATATCAACCAGATTATATTTTTCATCTTGCCGCACAACCTTTAGTAAAGTTATCTTATGAAATACCACGAGAAACATTTGAGATAAATGCAATCGGAACAGCGAACCTATTGGAGGCAGTTAGAAAGTTAAATAAAACTTGCCAGGTTATATTAATTACAACTGATAAAGTTTATCACAATAATGAATGGATTTATCCTTACCGGGAAAATGATCGGTTAGGTGGTTATGATCCATACAGTGCAAGCAAAGCTTGTGCGGAATTGATAATTGATTCTTATAGAAATTCTTTTTTCAATTTAAACAATTACGAAAATCATAAGAAGGCAATAGCTGTTTGCAGAGCTGGAAATGTTATTGGAGGAGGTGATTGGGCAAAAGACCGATTAATACCAGATATAGTAAGTGCTCTATACAATAAAGAAGTTGTAAAAATTAGGAATCCCAATGCTGTGCGTCCATGGCAACATGTGCTGGAACCTTTATCCGGATATCTATTACTTGGCGCTAAAATATCCAAAAACCCAATAAAGTATAGCCAAGCATTTAATTTTGGACCTGGTTTAAATGATATATTGTCTGTAAAAAGAATGGTAGATATATTTATCAGTAATTGGAAATCGGGTTCTTATGAGTTAGATAATCAACAAACTCAACTTCATGAAGCAGGGTTATTAAAACTGGACATCAGTAAAGCTGTATCAGAATTGTCATGGGAACCCAAAATGGAAGCTATTACAGCCGTTAGAAAAACTATAGAATGGTACAAGGAATTTGAAAAAAACAAAGATTTTATTGTTGGTTTTACTGAAAACCAAATTTCAGATTATTTAAATTCTTCTTTCTAAAAGAATGAATAAGAATACATGGAATTTAACCAATTAGGAATGTCTTATATACTTGATAGGATTAAATAGACCTTATTAGAATGAGTAAAACATATACAAATACACTTAAATTTACTATTGCCTTATTTAGTATAATTACCACTTTAATGATATTTATACTACCCTTTTATATACCTCCATTTAAAAAAAACGTATCTTTTTCCTATGATTACCAATTTAATAATCTTGTTGCAGTTATACTATTGTACTTAAGTTTGTTAATTGCACTAATTTATTCTTTACGATATTATAAATATCAATTACTAAAGAATAACATAGATGGTTTGTTCGACTCTATAGCAAGCAATAAATTTCAAATAAAAAATTATTACATTATCTCTGGGATATTTTTATGCATAGTATTTTGCTTTTACATTTTAGGAGCAGATTATGGATATGGAGAGGCTAATTATTTTTTATTAAGAATAGATAAAATAAATTTAGGGCAATTGCCTTACAAAGATTTTGAATATGCTTATGGAGCACTACTTTTATATTTTCCTGTCTTAATTTGTAAGGCATTTTCATTACCTACAGTTGAAGCTTATTATTTAAGCTACGCAATTTTTAATTGTGTTGGATTATATTTTTTATATTATGTGCTGGATAGTTTTAATACAAACATCAAAACCAAAAGAATAGCGTTTTATGCTATTGCTATAGCGTGTGTTCCTTTTAATCTTGGTGTTAATTATACATTATTTAGATTTATTACGCCTTTTGCATGTATTTTATTTATAAATTTTATCTTAAAAAAGGAATTAAAAAAAAATATAATTTACGTTGTTACTGTTGGGATAGCGGCCATTACAGTAGTTATATTTAATTTTCTAATTTCAATAGAAATAGGAATAGCACTTCTTATTGCTTTAGCATCTTACTTTTATATTTCATTTCTACTTAACAGAAATATTTTAAATTTACTTATTGCTTTAATTTATACATCTGTATTTGTCATCTTATTTTTTCTGTTTAATAACAATTTCATACTTATATTGAAGGTATTTGCTTCGGGTGGTAACAATTTTCCAATTATACCTGCTGCATCTGTATTGTTTTTTATTCTATCGTATTTAATTATAAATATAATTTTTTCTGCTTCTGTGTTTACTGGAAAAGTGAGTTTCGTTGTTTGTTCATTAGTTGTATTTAATATTGTTATTCTTCCTGGTGCGTTTGGAAGATGCGATCCGGGACACCTTTTTTGGTATGGTTTAAATACATTTATATGTTTATGGATGTATTTGTCATATACGAACAACCGCGTTTCTAAAATATACTCTTGGACTTTTATTTTGATATTTACTATTGGGGCAAATTTAAGTATGTTGTTTTTGTACAAAGGTAATATCGGTATAAGTATTTTAAAATTTGTTGCTTCTCATGAGGTTGTTAGGCATAATCTTAAAAAGATAGCGTTTTACAATAAAAGAATTGATAATTATGTGGCACGATACGAAGCGATTAAAGACTTTAAAACTATTGATAAGTATAAATGTATCGCAATACCATTCGACGTTGACGAAGATCTCTATCTACACATACTAAGAAACAAAAGTTACTCTTCGGAGTATTATTCTGGTTTATTTTTAAATGTTTACACCCCAGAGCAGATCGAAGCAAAGCTTAATAATTTAAAAGATTTGAAGCATGAATATATGATTATTCCAAGTTTAATTTTTGACTACCGTGCTGATCATCAAACTTCAAATGACAATGCTTTTATGTCTATTTTATTTTTTTTCCCTTTCAACTATACAAAGGAAGAATATTCTCAGGAAATGTATCAGCCTATATATAGTTATATAAAACGTCATTATATTTTGATACAGAAGTTAGATAGAGGTTATTATTTTGTTAAACGTGTAAAAGGATAATTGTTAGTTATGTCGAATAACAGAATAATTAACGAAGATTTAGAATCAATTTACCATTCTCCTATTGATTGGAACCAGTTTACCAATAAGGTTGTTTTAATTTCAGGAGCAAATGGTTTCTTGCCAGCATATATGGTAGAATCTTTGATTTTTGCCAATAAAACTAATCTTAAACTTAATTTGAGAATACTGGCTTTAGTAAGAAACCTTGATAAGGCAAAAAAAAGGTTTAGTGATCACTTAGATAACTACTGCTTAGAATTTATAGAAGGTGATGTTTGCGATAAAATAAGTATTAATCTCAAAGTGGATTATATTATACATGCAGCAAGTCAAGCGAGTCCTAAATACTATGGGACAGATCCTGTAGGAACTTTGAGTGCTAATGTAATTGGCACTATGAACATGCTTGAACTGGCTAAGATACATAATGTAGACTCGTTTTTGTACTTTAGTTCTGGAGAAATATATGGTCAAGTACCAGACGAACGCAACCCTGTATCCGAGGATTATTACGGTTATTTAGATCCAACAAACGTAAGGTCTTGTTATGCCGAAAGCAAACGTATGGGTGAAAACATGTGTGTAAGTTATTTTCATCAGTATAATGTAAAAGCTAAAGTTGTTCGTCCATTTCATACTTACGGACCTGGAATGGATCTTACAGATGGTAGAGTTTACGCAGATTTTGTAGCTGATGTAATAGCAGGAAGAAATATACAAATGAAAAGCGATGGATCAGCTAGAAGGGCATTTTGTTATTTAAAAGATGCTACTATTGCTTTTTTTTCTGTTTTACTCAATGGTATAGATGCAGAAGCTTATAATGTAGGTAACCCTACAGAAGAATATAGTATTTTTGAACTGGCTTTAATAATCGCTCCGCTTGGTTTAATGCCTTTACAAGTTATACCTAATAAAACTTATAAAAATACAAATTTGTATTTAAGAAGTTCGATTTCAAGAAATACACCTGATATAAATAAACTAGCAGCACTTGGTTGGTTTCCTCATATCAAAGTTGAAGAGGGCTTTAAAAGAACAATTGAAAGTTATTCTAAACTATAATTAATGAAAATAAGTGATTTAATAGCTGATTTTTTGGCTGAAAAAAAAATTAAACATGTATTTGGCATTATAGGCGCTGGCAACGCGCACATTTTTGATTCCATCTATAAAAAAGCATATACAGAAGTAATTTGCGTTCATCATGAACAAGCTGCATGTATGGCTATCCAAACTTATTACAGGACTTGTGGTAAAGTTTCGGCTGCGATTTTAACCACTGGTGCCGGGTCAACCAATGGAGTCACAGGTGTAGTAAGTGCATGGGCAGATTCAATCCCAGGTTTAATAATCTCCGGAAATGAAAATTCTAAGTATGTAGATTTACATAAGGATCTACGCATGTGGGGGGTACAAGGGTATGATAGTGCGTTAATGGTCGAAAAAGTAACAAAATACTCGGTCAAGGTTAACGAGGCTGATTCAATTAGGTTCGAACTGGAAAAAGCGTATGCAATAACTACACAAGGAAGGCCAGGGCCATGCTGGATTGACATACCAATGAACATACAATCAGCTTTAATAGACGAAGACAAACTATTTTTGTTTAACAAAACCGACTTGCCAGTTTTAGACATTGAAGGGAGGGTTAAAATAGGTAAAGATGTTGAAGCAATAATTGAACAGTTAAAAACAGCAAAACGTCCCTTACTTTGGCTTGGCCATGGTATAAGGTTAGCAGGTGCAAATAATCTTATAAACGAACTATTGCGTAAATTTAATATCCCTGCTTTAGTTACTTGGGCAGGTATTGACATGGTCGATTCTAACCATCCCCTTGTATTTGGGCGGGCAGGTACTTATGGACAACGTTGTGCTAATTTTATTCTTCAAAATTGTGATTTTTTAATTTGTATCGGAACAAGAATGGCAATTTCACAAATAGGATATGAAATTACTGAACTTGCGCGAGACGCAGATATTGCTGTTGTTGATATCGATAAATTTGAAATAGAAAAATATCCGGAAAGGTATAAGTATAAAATTGCTGCTGATGCAAAAGACTTTCTCGAAATAATGCTGAACCAACCTGTATCTTTTAAGGATGATGTTTATAAAAATTGGATAGAACAGTGTAATACTTATCGTAAAAAATTTCCGTGGGTTACCGAAACGGAACATGCAGACCAAAGTGGTTTCATTAATTCCTATAAGTTTATGGAAAGACTAAACGGGTATTTAAAACCAGATCAGATAATAACTACCGATATGGGTACTGCTTTACTTTCTGGACATCAGGTTTTAAGGATTAAAGAAGGCCAACGGTTGATGACTTCCACGGGACTCGGTGAAATGGGATATGGATTACCTGCAGCAATTGGCGCATCTGTTGCAAAAGAAAAAGGAGAAGTGCTTTGCTTAAATTGCGATGGTGGAATGATGATGAACCTGCAGGAATTGCAAACCGTGGTACACTATAAATTGCCCATAAAACTTTTCATATTTAACAATGACGGCTATCTTATGATTAAGCATACGCAAAATGCATTGTTTGAAGGCCGAAGGGCAGGCGTTGATGAAAAATCTGGCGTTTCGTGCCCGAATTTTAGTGCATTGGCGAAAGCATTTAATATTCCTGCTTATCAAATCAGGACTTGGAAGGATTTTGATTTAGTTGTCCCTGAAGTACAAGAAATTGAAGGACCAGTAATTTGTGAGGTTTTTATGCACCCGAATCAATTATTTATTCCTAAACTATCACTCGTTATTCAAAAGGACGGCTCATTAATATCACCGCCCTTAGAAGACTTGTCCCCACTTCTTTCGAGAGAAGAATTAATGGTAAATATGACAACTGCCATCCATCCAAAATCAGAAAAAATAGAAGCATAACTTTATGGAAAAATTAAAAGTAGCCATATTGGGCAGCGGAAATATTGGAACAGATTTATTGATAAAAATCCAACGGTCAGAGTTTTTAGAGTGCACCTTGTTTATCGGCAGAAACTTATCTTCGCAAGGTATGGCAAAAGCAATAAGTATGGGTGTAAAAGTATCAGACCAAAGTATTAATGCAATTATTAATAATCCTGACTGTTGCGATTTAGTTTTTGACGCAACTTCAGCGAAAGATGCTATCCTACATTGGGCTACGTTAAAAGAATTAGGTAAAATAGTTGTAGATATGACGCCGGCCAAATTAGGTGTGTTATGTATACCTGCCGTAAATTTGGATAGTTCGACCGAGCAGCAAAACGTGAATATGGTTACTTGCGGAGGCCAAGCTTCGATACCTATTGCCTATTTAATTGGGCAGACCCACCAAGAAGTTGAATATATTGAGGTAGTATCGAGCATTGCGTCACGCAGTGCAGGCCCAGGTACCAGGTTAAATTTAGATGAATATATTGAAACAACAGAAGAAGGGCTTAGGATATTTTCGGGCGCAAAAAAAACAAAAGCAATACTCAATTTAAATCCGGCACAGCCGTGTATTGATATGCAAACAACCATATTTGCAAAAGTAAAAAATCCTGATATTAACGCTTTAACCAAAGCTATTCAAGGAATGGTTGAAAAAATAAAAACATACGTACCTGGATACCAACTGCTCGTTTCTCCTATTTACGAAAATAATAGGATTGTGGTAATGGTAAAAGCACAAGGTTTGGGTGATTATTTGCCAAAATATGCAGGTAATCTAGATATTATTAATTGCGCTGCCATAGCAGTTGCAGAAGAGTATGCTAAAAGAAAGGCGGAGTTAGTTCCGTCATAACCTGTTTAAATTTGTTGTTTAGTATTATATACTTCTTTTATCTACCTAATTTTAGTTTGTTTTTTATTGATTAAAATTTCGTGTTTACAAAATAATGATGATAAAAGAAGTATTAAGTTTATTAAACCAACTTTAGACATGGCATTAAATTATAATTAGTGAAAAGTATTTTAATAAGTGACCCTACGCTACGAGATGGCAACCATGCCGTTTCTCACCAATTGTCCGCCAACCAGGTCGCAATATATGCTAAAGCAGCAAATTTTGCCGCAGTGCCAATTGTAGAAGTGGGGCATGGCAATGGTTTGGGCGCCTCTTCTTTACAAGTTGGTGAAAGTTTGGAAAGCGATATTGTTTTATTAGAAACCGCACGTAAACACCTAACAAGCAGTAAACTTGGTATTCATGTTATCCCGGGCTTTGCTACCATTAAGAGGGATCTGAAAATGGCGATTGAAATTGGTGTTGATGTAATCCGGGTAGCAGCACATTGTACTGAGGCTGATATTACGCAACGTCACATCGGTTACTCCCGTGAACGCGGCAAAGAAACTTACGGAGTACTTATGATGTCCCACATGGCTTCTCCCGAGTTATTGGTTGAAGAAGCCCAGAAAATGGAATTGTATGGTGCAGAAGGGATAATTATTATGGATTCTGCAGGTGCATTTTTACCAAACGATGTAACAGAACGGATTGTTGCTCTTGTTGAAGGCTTAGCCGTTCCAATCGGTTTCCATGGTCATAATAATTTAGGATTGGGGATAGCAAACTCACTTGCTGCTATTGAGGCCGGTGCACAAATGTTAGACGGGACAGCAAAAGGTTTTGGTGCAGGGGCTGGTAATGCACAAGTTGAAATATTAGTTGCCGTACTTAAAAAATTAGGTTATCAAACGGGAATAGATTTATACAAAATATTAGATGCAGCAGATATTGCGGAAAAAGAAATTATGCCAAAAGTTCCTATTATCAAATCAGAAAGCATTGTTAGCGGATTAGCAGGGGTGTTTTCTGGTTTTTCAAAACATGTGACGCGTATAGCTGCAGAATATGGGGTAGACCAGCGTGACGTGTATTTCGAGTTAGGTAAAAGAAAAGTGGTTGCCGGGCAAGAAGATTTAATAATAGAAGTTGTTTTAGACATTGTAAAAAGGAATAAGTATGCAGCAAGAACTTATTGATAGTATAAAAAAGGATTGCAGAGCATCTTTATCCGATTACCTTCCGTCTTTAGAGTCTTTGAAAGGCCAATCTATTTTAATAACTGGCGGTACAGGTTTTATGGGTAAATGGCTTGCTGAAGCAATCAGCTTATTAAACAACGACTACGACTATAATATTAAACTGCATCTTTTAGCAAGAAATATTCAAGAATATAAAGAACAAGTACCTCATCTGGCAAAAGAGAAATTTATAAATCTTATTGAACAAGATGTAAGAAATACGCATAATCTGCCAAATGAAATCAATTCTGTTATACATGCTGCCGGATCTCCTGATAACCGGCAACATGCCACAAAACCGTTAAAAACAATTGATACAATATGTAAAGGTACGCAAGCCGTATTGGATGCTTGCTTACGGTTGCCTAATCTTAACAGGTTTATTCATATAAGCTCAAATTATATTTATGGCCAGCAGAGTGGCGGGGAGAATATAAAAGAAAATGAAATTGGCATTGCCGATCCAAACTCTGTTAATGCAGCTTATAGCGAAGCCAAGCGTATGGCCGAGACAATTTGTGCAGTATACCGCAATCAGCAAAAGCTTCCAATAATTATAGTGAGGCCATTTGCCTTCATTGGGCCTTACCAGGAGTTAGAGAAACCTTGGGCCATCAATAATTTTATTAGGGACAGTATTTTAGGAGGGCCAATCAGGATATTAGGCGATGAAAACACGGTTAGAAGTTACCTCTATGGCAGCGATATGGCTTTTTGGCTTCTTAAAACTTTGACTGAAGGTAAAGTAGGGTCATCTTACAATTTGGGAAGCGACCATGCCATATCATTAAAAAACCTTTCCAAAAAAATCACACTTAATTTTAATAACCGGATAGAAGTGCTGGTAAAATCATCAAAAAAATTTCCTTCAAGTTCGCTTACGTCTGTACCCGATGTTTCACACATTAAAGCTGATACCCACATAAAGCAGATGTTTGATCTGGAAAGCGCAATAAGGCAAACAATCAACTGGTACAAGCAAATAGAACAATCACAGTATTAAAAAAAATGATGGCAAAATTTAAAAATATCAATGCTGACTTGGAAGAAGGGATGGCGGAAGTTATTGATTCAAAGGTTAACAAAAAAATTATACCAGGCGAGGATTACATTCCTGTTACCGGTAAATTACTTGATCGGGAGGACATTTTATATGGGGTAGACGCGGCGCTAGATGGCTGGTTAACGGCGGGAAGGTTCGCTAATGATTTCGAAAGAGATTTTGCTGCATATTTTAAAGCACCAAAAGCATTACTGGTTAACTCCGGCTCATCAGCAAATTTGGTTGCCTTTTATACGCTCACATCCCCAAAGTTAGGTGAACGGGCAGTAAAACCGGGTGATGAAGTGATTACAGTTGCCGCAGGTTTCCCTACAACTGTAAACCCAATGATCCAATTCGGTGCCATGCCAGTTTTTGTAGATGTTGATATCGCAACGCATAATGTTCAGGCAAATCAGATTGAAGCTGCTGTTTCGCCAAAAACAAAAGCAATCATGATAGCACATTCTTTAGGTAATCCTTTTGATTTGGATGAAGTGATGCGTGTGGCAAAAAAGTATAATTTATGGGTTGTAGAAGATGATTGCGACTCATTAGGTGCAACTTACCGAGGTAAAAAGACAGGTACATTTGGCGATATATCCACTTTTTCTTTTTACCCTGCACATCATATCACTATGGGCGAAGGCGGAGCGGTTTTAATAAATAACCCGCAATTAGCAAAAATAGCAGAAAGTTTTAGAGACTGGGGGCGCGATTGTTACTGCGAACCTGGAAAAGATAATACTTGTGGTTGCCGTTTTTCTCAGCAATTAGGTTCCTTGCCTTATGGGTATGATCATAAATACACCTATTCTCATATTGGTTTTAACTTAAAGGTTACGGATATGCAGGCAGCATTTGGTGTATCTCAATTAAAAAAGTTAGATTATTTTGTGCAGCGCAGAAGAGAAAATTTTGCAGCCTTATATGAGCGGATGAAAGAATTGGAAGAAATATTTATCCTGCCGGAAGTAACACCAAACAGTGAACCATCATGGTTTGGATTTCTGTTAACGTTACGCGAAGGCGATGCCGCTGACAGGCACATGCTTGTACAGCACCTTGAGGAAAAGAAAATTGGAACACGTTTGTTGTTCGGCGGAAATTTGTTAAGACAACCCGCTTATGCAAATATCAAACATAGAACAATCGGGGAACTCCTAAACACTGATATTATTATGAACCAATCTTTTTGGCTTGGTGTATGGCCGGGATTAAATGAATCGCATTATGACTATATGGTAGAGATAATAAAGAATTATTTAGGCTAAAAATGCGGTCATTAATTGAGAAGAATATCAACAGGATAGAAATAGATGCTGCAATTGTTTACACAATATTAAGTAGGATTATACAAGCTGGTGGAGGCTTAATATCTATATTTTTTATTTCAAAATATTTAACTGGAAACGACCAAGGCTATTATTACACTTTTGGTAGTATCTTGGCAATTCAAGTCTTTTTTGAACTTGGTTTAAGTGGAATTATTACTCAGTACGCATCGTACGAATTTGCACATTTAAAACGGGAAAGTAAATTTGAATTAACAGGTGAAGAAATATATAAATCAAGACTTTCATCTTTACTACGATTTTGTATAAAATGGTTTGGGATCATCTCTATCATTTTATTTATCATACTATTAATCGCGGGGTTTTATTTCTTTTCTAAATACAATAATAATTTAGATGTCGAATGGAAAAAACCTTGGATAATACTCTGTTTAGCAACGTCTATGAATTTATTTATAGATCCATTGTTAGCTTTTTTTGATGGATTAAGTGAAGTAAAGGACATGGCACGTGTCAGACTTATACAGAAAAGTTGTAATGTAATATTATTGTTTGTCTTTTTCGAACTTGGTTTTAAATTATATTCAAGTGCGTTGGCAGCTTTAGCGGCTATAACCATAAACTATATACAAATACTATTTTCAAATCGAATTGAATTGTTAAAATCCATCTGGTCTTACAAATCTAAATGGATTATCAATTACTATTTAGAAATATTTCCTTATCAATGGCGCATTGCATTAAGTTGGATTAGTGGCTATTTCATATTTCAATTATTTAATCCGGTTTTGTTTGCAACGGAAGGTGCTGTTGTAGCAGGACAAATGGGAATGACAATAGCTGCTTTGGGTGGTTTAGCTTCGATTTCAATGAGTTGGATAACTACCAAAATTCCTTTGTTATCAACTTTAATAGCAAAAAAAGATTACAAAAGCCTTGATAGTAGTTTTAAGATAATATTTATTAGCTCAGTTGGCATAAATATACTTGGAAATTTAAGTTTAGTATTAATTATACAAATAACAAGGTTATATAACTTGCCAATTGGAAGTAGGTTCTTACCAGTTATACCTTTTGTATGTATGGGTTTAGCAAGCCTGATCAATCAGGCAATCTTCGCATTTGCAACTTATCTGCGGTGTCATAAAAAAGAACCAATGTTGCTTCAATCAATAATAATGGGTGTGTTAGTTTCTGTATCTACTTTGTATCTTGGAAACAAATTTGGACTGTACGGTATTAGTATTGGATATTTTTTACTGTCATTAAGTGTAGGCTTGATATGGACGATATATATTTTTATAACCAAAAGAAGGGAATGGCATTATGCATGAAGTTTTGTTATCTATTGCGATACCTACGTACAATAGGGAAAAATTTCTGAAAAGATGTTTAGAATATTTGTATTTGCAAATAGCAGATATTACAAATGATGTTGAAATCATCGTCTCCGATAATGCTTCTTCTGATAACACAAAAAATGTTGTCGATCAATACATTGACTTAGGCTTAAATATCATTTACATTAGAAATTCAGAAAATAGGGGACCTGATTTCAACATAGCCCAATGTTATAAAACAGCTACCGGAAAGTATGTACTTACATTGGGAGATGATGATATTTTGATAATAAATTCTATAAAAAACATTGTAAGTATCATTAAAGAAAATTGCAATGCTGGAGTAATTTATCTAAACAATTTTGAATATAAGGCTGAAGATGAAACCGTAACATTTAAAAATAATAAAATAGATTATAAAGTATATAAAAGCCAAACCTCTTTTATTCATTATGTAACTTATTTTACAACTTTTATATCGGGCAATTTGGTTAATAAAAAAGCTTTAGACCACATTGATTTTGATCCCTGGGTAGGCAGCTGTCTGATACAGCTTCCATTAATACTAACAGCAATAAGGATATTTCCTGAAAATATTGTTATTAAAACTAAGTTATTGGGCGTACAAGTAGAAAATTCAGGTGGTTACAACATTTATAATATATTTGGCAAAAAATTGAAAGATATTGCCGATGAAATTTTTCATGGTAAAAATAATCACTATACTAAAATCATAACCCGTGATTTATCTGTTCGTTTCTTTCCTTACTGGGTATGTCGGTTAAAAGAAAAAAATAATTTTGAACCAAATATATCAAGTGATGAAATCTTAAAATTGATTGATGATAATATATACACTGGAATATTTATTAAACCACTACTTATAATGCCTAAGAAGCTTGATAAATTTTATCTTTTATTTATAAAAACATTTGGGCTTCTAAGGCGAAAGTTATTGTTAACTTATTATAATAAATAATGTTATTTAAATTTATTAATGGTATACTTAAAATTCAAAATCTTGTTTTTTCAATAATTATAAAAAGGGGTTTTGCAAAAGTAGGGTCAAAATTTTTTATAGAATACCCAGCAAGGTTACTAGGCGGGAAGTATATAACAATTGGCAAAAACTTCTACTGTTTCGGAAGTATTAGGTTGGAGGCTTATGACCAACACAATAATTACAAATATTCACCACAGATAGTTATTGGAGATCATGTTAGCATAAATTATGATTGTCATATTGCTTGTATTAATAAAATAATTATAGGAAATAATGTTTTAATAGCAAGTAAGGTGTTTATAACAGATCACTCTCACGGTGAGATTAACGTTGAGGGATTTGAATTACCACCATATAGGAGAAAAATTTTCTCAAAAGGGTCAGTTATAATCGAAGACAATGTATGGATTGGTGAAGGGGTGTGTATAATGCCTAATGTTGTTATCGGTAAAAATTCAATTATTGGGGCAAATGCAGTAGTAACTAAGAGTTTTCCACCAAACTCTGTTGTTGGTGGCGTCCCGGGAAAATTGATAAAAAGTATAAACTAATGAATACAGTATTTACAATAGTTGCAAAAAATTATTTGTCTCTGGCTTTCGTACAGGGAAAGACTTTAAAGGCACATAATCCAGAAACAGATTACTATATATTATTGGCTGACGAACCAGATGAATTAGATTTCAAATTATTACCGTTTAATGTTGATACGTTAGATGTTTTAGCTTTAGATGATATCGAACAACTATCTTTTAAATACAATCTTACCGAGTTTTGTACAGCAGTTAAACCTTTTTACATTGAATTTCTTTTTAATAAGGGGTATGAAAAAGTCCTTTTTTTAGATCCTGATATTTGTTGTTTTTCGTCAATACAAACAATATTTGATGAACTGAGCACTAAGAGCATTGTGGTAACGCCACATTTTATCACTCCGGAAATAAAGTATACGGGTACTATAACAGAACAATTACTCTTACATGTTGGTGTTTTTAATCTTGGCTTCATAGGTGTTTCAAATACTGAAGTAGGAAAGCACTTCATAAGCTGGTGGCGAGAACGCCTACACAAATTGGCTTATCAAGATAAAATTGAGGCATTACATACAGATCAAAAATGGATTGATTTAGTGCCAGTATTTTATGGATCAGAACTATTAATCTCCTATGACATTGGTCGCAACATGGCATTTTGGAATTTACATGAAAGAAAGCTTATTAATAATAAAAGCCATTCTTATCAGGTAGAAAATAAGTTTACTGGAAATTTAACGCCTTTAATGTTATTCCATTTTGCAGGGTACGATATAGAAAATTATAGTAAATATATTCACAAACATTTTATAAGTTATAATTTAAATCAATTCCCTGAATTAAAACCATTATTCACTTGGTACAAGAATGAGTTGTTGGAAAATGAATATGAGAAGTATATTAAACTGAAGTATAGTTATAATAATTATATTAACGGAAGCCCGATAACAAATTTTCAAAGAAGATTATTTAGAAAGTTAATTGAATCTGGCTTAATTTTTACAAATCCCTTTAATTGCGAAAAGGATTCTTTTTACGAGTTGCTAAAAGAAAGTAAATTGTTATCAGTAAAAAGTATAGACAGTATTAAAAACAAAGATGTTGATAGTTTTCAAAGCAAGATATTATTACTTAATTTCTTTATGAAAAAGATTAAGGCTATATTAGGATTCGATAAATATTCCTTGTTATTAAAATTTTGTATGCGGTATTATAGGCCCGAGAATCAAACATTTTTATTTAAGAACAAACAATACAACTTTAGTTTTAAAAACGAAAATCAAAATTGAATATTGCTAGAAAAACGATTCAAAGAGTTAATATTTATCTAATAATCATTTTGGGAATAGTTTACAATTTCCATCGATATATTTTGAAATATAATTCTGAAGGAACGTCTCCTACATATACTAACACGCCCCTCACATGGCAACTTTCAAAGTTTCCAATTATAACTATTTTAATACTGTTCTTTTATTGTGTATCAAAATTCAAAAGTAAAATCCTCGACGTTTTTGTGATTATATATGGCTTTGTCTTTTTTATTCTATTAGTCAACTTGTGTTCATATTTTATATATGGTGTAGTATCCCTCAAAGAGGTCGAGTATTGTTTTTATTTTATCCTAATATTGCCTTTTTGCTTTGTTAAAGATGATATAAATATAGAATATCAAAAAATGATAAAACTATCTGCTATTATACTATTAATATCAAACTTCATTGTTGTTTATAATTATATATTTTTTAAACGTTTACCGGCATTAGCTTACGAGGGCGGTTTAGTTAGATTTGGAGGTTTTTGGGACGATCCTAATGGATACGGTTTTATCTGTGTATTTTTTTTTTATTTTTTTTTATTAAGAAAAAATCGTCTTTTACTTTCTTTAACTTTTTTTAATATTTTAATTACATTTTCGTTCACTGCATATTTTATGTTAGTTATTTCAGCATGTTTCTGGATAGTTGAACTGCGTAACAAAATAAACTACAAAATAGTACTTGGTATTTTCTCTTTTTTGGCTGTAATTATATTTAGCTGTATTTATAATATTTCTTACTTACTGGAATTGTTAGAATCGAAAAGTGGTTCAGTAGATCAACATTTAAGTAACGCTTTGGTGTTTAATATAGTTCCTTTGGCGAAGGCTCCGATTCAGTTTTCGGAAACATGGTATCTATCTTTCTTTTATAATTACTTTCCAATCTCGATATTGCCATTGTTATGCTTTAGTTATCTATTGTTAATGACTTTTAAAAGAAATGTTAATGTTTTTATGCGATTTTTTTTGTTTCTGTATATCCTATATTGTTTATTTCTTCCTATGTACTATATATTTCCGATAAACATTTTCTTTGTCGTTGTTCTGATAAATTACTTTAAAATCACGCACAGGTATTATGATAAAACGAAAAATTCGTTACAGGATAAATTATCTCAATATTGAAACTCATATTTATAATCTCGATTTCATCTTGTGTAATTTCAAACGACTAAATAATAGCCCACATTAAGTCAGTATAATATGTTATCTAAGAAAAATATTTGGTGTTTGATAACATGTTTTTAAATTTATAAAAATTATCTCTTTTCTGCTAATTCAGCATTTGCCTGTCCATTAAAGCTGCTAATATTTTAAATGACGATCTCTGCTAGCTTTTTGGCAGCCAAAAATATAATATGTTAGACCAAAAGAACTTCACTATAGTTTTAGACGCGAGAATGATTAATATTTCAGGAATTGGTAGATATATTCAAATACTTATTCCATCTCTCGTCGACAATTTCAAAAGGTTAATACTCTTAGGTAATTCATTTGATTTAGAAAAATTTTCTTGGTACGGTTGCGTGGAAGTTGTTGAAGTAAATAGTCCAATTTATTCTATAAAAGAACAATATGATTTTTTGATTAAAACTCCTAAATGTGATATTTTCATTGCACCGCACTATAATGTTCCAATTTTTCTTCCTCAGGCAGAAAAAATTGCAGTAATTATTCCTGATACAAATCATTTGGTATTTGGAGAAAACTTATCATTTTTAAAAAGATTATACGCAAGTATTTTCTATAAGATAGCTGCTGGAAAAAATTACGTTTTCACAATTTCTGATTTTTCAAAATCAGAAATTGTGAAATTTACAAAATCCGAACCCGACAAAATAATAGTTGCAAAATGCGCTATCAGTAAAAATTATTTTAAGGAGTTGTTGGATAATTTAAAAATAGGTAACATTCCTTTAGAAGTTAAACAACATACTAACAGCAGATATATTCTGTATATAGGAAATATTAAACCGCATAAAAACTTAAAAAGAGCGTTAGCTGCTTTTGAAAAAGTATCGATTACTAATAAAGATTTAAAATTTTTAATTGTAGGTAAAAAAAATAACTTCTTAACGGGAGACAATGAAATTTTCGAATTAGTAGAGACAAATAATAATTTAAAGAAAAGAGTTGAATTTACAGGTCATATTTCTGATTTATGTTTAGCTTTTCTGTACAAAAACGCCCAACTCTTTCTATTTCCTTCTCTATATGAAGGATTTGGCTTACCACCTTTAGAAGCTATGTTTTTTGGTTGCCCGGTAATTGTTTCAAGAGAGGGTTCATTGCCAGAGATTTGCGGTGATGCAGCCTATTATTGTGATGCTTATTCTATCGACGACATTGCTAACGCGCTTGAAGAAGTTTTAAGTAATGATGTATTAAGAGAAAGTTTGGTTGAAAAAGGTTACAAACGGAACGATGAATTTGACTGGTCTATTTTTAAACATTCTATTATCGAATCTTTAAAAAGAAATTAGTCTTTTTAATTTTTGGTATGATTCATCGTAATAAACTATAGATTGTTTTAGAAAATATATGATAAAAACAGCATTCATTACGGGTGTAACCGGGCAGGACGGGGCTTACCTTGCACAGCTTTTGGTGAGAGAGAATTATAGGGTAGTAGGTTTAACCAGGAGTTACAACAATTTTAATAGAGCAACATTTGATTACCTTGGAATCGGCGGAAAGCTTATTATAGAAGAATGTGATTTAATGGATTTTTCGAGTATCATTAAATTACTGATTAAATACAAAGCTGATGAATTTTATAATCTGGCAGCCCAAAGTTCTGTAGGCGTTTCTTTTGAACAACCAATTGGTACAATTAATTACAATACGCAGTCACTGTTAAACATACTGGAAAGTATCAGATTGTTAAAACTGGACACTAAAGTTTATCAGGCATCCAGCAGTGAAATGTTTGGTGAAGTCAAAAATTTACCAGTTAGTGAAGATACCCCATTACACCCACTTAGCCCTTATGCCATTTCAAAAGCATCTGCTTTTTGGATCGGGATTAACTACCGTGAATCCTATAATGTTAACTGTGTGAACGGAGTATTGTTCAACCATGAATCTTATTTAAGAAGTTCCAATTTTTTCGTAAAAAAGGTTATCAGGACGGCTTTAGAAATTAAGCATAAGCATAAAGAAACACTTAGTGTGGGAAATATAGATGTTAAACGGGATTTTGGTTATGCCCCGGATTATGTGCGTGCGATGTGGTTGTCGTTGCAGCAAGACAAAGCAGATGATTACCTGATTTGCTCAGGGAAGTCGGTCTATCTACGAGACGTTATCTATTACACTTTTGATTACTTGGGAATACCTACGGATAGGTTAATAGAAGATCCGGAGTTATTTAGGCCGACTGATATAAAAGATATGTACGGAGATAATTCCAAAGCAAAAGCCGCATTAAAATGGGAATATGATAAATCTTTTTTTGATGTTTTAAATATACTAATTGAAGAAGAACACAAGAATCTGAAGTTATGAGGGTTGCTATTGTCCACGATGACTTAATGAGACGAGGTGGCGCAGAACAAGTTGTATTAAGTATGTTGAAAGCTTTTCCTGATGCAGATTTATATACGCTTTGTTACGATCCGGAAAACGCTTATTCGGAGTATAAAAACTATAAGATAAAAACATCTGTTTTTCAGGCGATAGCCAAAAATGCGGATTGGATGAAATGGCTATTTTTCCCTTTTGGTATTTGGGCCATGAAAGCTATGCCGGTAAAAGGATACGACGTAGTATTGATTTCAACAACTTTTGCCGCTAAATATGTAAATATTGATCCTGCTGCAACGGTATTTATTTATACATACACACCTTTCCGTTTAGCTTGGGACCCTACATCTTACACACAATACAATAACGCCAAAGGAATTAAAAAAACCCTGTTTGATTTAGTAATAAGGTATTTAAGAAAAGCCGATGCAAAATCAGCACAAAAAGGTGACTACTTTTTAGGCATGACATCCGAAACCGCACAGAGAATAAAAGACGCTTATAAAGTAAAAGAGGTTAAGCTTATAAAACCTGATGTAAAGTGTAAAAATTTTTACATTTCTGATAAACCCAAAAATTATTACCTTTTAGTTTCTCGGTTGGAGTTCTACAAAAAAGTTGATTTGGCCATAGAGGCTTTTAATCAGTTAGGTTTAAGGTTAATCGTTGTAGGTAATGGCACAAAAGCAAACGAACTCAAAGCAATCGCTGCCAAAAACATTGAGTTTAAAAAAGGCCTTTCTGCTGCTGAACTTGCTGATTTATACGCCAATTGTAAAGCATTTATTTTCCCCCAACATGAAGACTATGGCATAACACCTTTAGAAGCCAATGCATCTGGCAGGCCTGTTATTGCTTATGCAAAAGGCGGTGTATTAGAAACAATGATACCTTATCATGATGATGCCTCTAAAGCAACAGCACTATTTTTTGAGGAACAAAATGTAGAATCTTTAAAAATTGCAATTCAAGAATTTGAAGGGTTAAATTTTGATCCAATATTTATTCGGAAACATGCAGAAGGGTTTGATGAAGAAGTATTTGTCAAAAACATACGTAATTTTATTACTGAAAAATATCGGAGCAACATCCTAAGATCGGAAGTTTAAATAAAAAAAACCTAATCTTTGTAAAAAGCCAACAATCATTAATTAAAATAAAACCTGGCTTTTGTATAGCATTAAAATAAATAGCCTGATCAATGTCTGTTATAGGTTTTGTTTAATAATAGACATTTCAAATACTTCTTTTACTGCAATAAAAAATTATTTCAGTATTTTTAAAAACCGATAAGTACAGAACAATTTATTAACTTACACGAACCTGTATCTATTTGAATATATTTGAGAGCTTTATCTTTAGCGAAGGGGACTAAGAGCTATATATGGGAACACGTTACCTTTTTTTACTAATAGTTTTGCTGTTTATAGGTGATCTGTTAATTATCAATTCATCATTTACTGCGGCTTATTTCTGGTTAAATTTGAATAATAAATTTAACAGTGAAAATATAAAGGTTTCGTATTTACTCTACTTTAATATTTCATGGATATTTTGGGCAACATTAATCCGGTTATACAGCAGGACAACTGCACAGAGCACAGAAAACGTTTACGCAAAAAGTTGGCGAAGTATTATTCTGCACATTGTAACCGCTTGCTGTTTCCTGTTTTACAACAACAGTGCTTCGGTTAAAAAATTTCTTTTAATCACCTTTCTCTTAGAACTGATTGGTTTCTTGATAAGTCGTTTTATCATTACCGCTTTCGAACAATACCACGAGCGGATATCACGCTTTAAAAAAACCATTGCTGTTATCGGGTATAATGAAACAGGTATTAAGTTGGCCGAGTATTTTAAACAAAATAAATTGTCGTATAACTTTGCTGGGTTTGTAGATTATGACAATCATGTTCCTGAGCATTATATTGATAATAATTGTTCTATTTATGCTTTCTCCGATTTCGTTGCAGAGCATGATGTCCGTGAAGTTTATTCTACCGTGTTACCGAATGATGAGAATTATGAATTAAAATCAATTATTGATGTTGCGGAGCACAATTGTGTACGTGTAAAATTTGTGGCAAATGGTAATAGTCCAATAGACGGAAATCTTTATCTGGAAAATTACATCGGTAACATGAAAATAGTCAACTTTAGGACGGAGCCACTGGAGTTGTTAAAAAATCAAATTCTTAAACGTTGTTTCGATATTTTATTTAGTTTGTTAGTGATTACATTGATATTTTCCTGGCTGATACCCATTATTGCTATAATGATTAAAATCAATTCAAAAGGACCAGTTTTCTTTCTTCAAACCCGTGCCGGCAAAGATAACAAGCCCTTTAAAATCTTTAAATTTCGTACGATGACCGTTACTGAAGGGGATTCCGAATACGTACAAGCTACAAAAAATGATGCAAGGGTAACTAAAGTAGGTGCATTTCTCCGCAAAACAAGTTTAGATGAGATCCCTCAATTCATTAATGTTTTAATGGGGAAAATGAGTGTAGTGGGACCGAGGCCTCACCCACTCAAGCTCAATGATGAATACATGGTTATCATTGATAAGTATATGGTACGGCATTATTCAAAACCAGGTATTACTGGTTGGGCACAAGTTAACGGATATCGGGGCGAAACGTTTGAAGATGAACTGATGATTAAAAGGGTAGAACATGATATACATTACATCGAAAATTGGTCTATGATGTTGGATTTGAAAATCCTGTTTCTAACTGTAATTAATATGATTAAAGGTGAAGAGAAAGCTTTTTAATTTAGATCATACTTCTTTTACCATGCAAAAAATATTTGCTACTACAATGTTTAAATAGCCGTTAGTCCTTAATCAATGAACAAAAAATTACTTTTAATCGTTCCATTTATTATAATGCTCTCCTGCAAAGAGCATGTTCGGAGTGAAGTAGAAGTGTATAATAATAACTTTGAAACCGGGAACTTGTCGTCCATACAAAATGGTGCAATCACACAATTCAACGGATCGGCAGTATTAGGGCGATATAATAATGGATATTTTAACCTGGCCATTAACAATCTGCCTTCCCATGATCTGGTTACCATAACTTTTGACTTATACATCCACGATAGCTGGGACGGAAATAAACTTTCACCAGATGGACCGGATGTTTGGGAAATGCTGGTGGATGGTAATACTTACATTAACACAACATTTTCTAATGACTTTTGTCCAGGCGGACCTGGTATTTTTTGCCCTCCACAAGCTTACCCTTCCGATTATCCTAACAGTAACCATGATCCTAAAAGTGGAGCTTACAGAACTGACTTACCTGGCGCATGCAGTTTGATAAATAATCCAAACGGAACAACGATGTATAAAATTGAAAAAACTTTTAAGCATACAAATAGCACATTGTTGTTGCAGTGCTTAGATAAATTGGTTCAAACAAATACTGCAGACCCGAAATGTGATGAGAGCTGGTCGGTAGATAATATTATTGTAAAAGCAATTGCATTGTGAGGATTATCAAGTTCGCTATTACTTATGCTGTAATAATTTATGCAGGATTAAGCCTTCATGCGCAATCCCTTCCGGTTGGTACGGTCGCTATCGAAGATTATTTTAGGAGGGCACAGTTGCAAGGCAAGGCAGATTCAAGTGTTTCTTTTACTGTCCGTCCGCTTTTTCCAAATCAGATAAAAAAGCAGGCAGATGCATTTTACCCGGATAGTACCGAGCGCCGTTACAATCTTTTGAAGACTAATAGTTCATGGCAAAGTGACAATAAGAAATTAAAAACACTTCTTTTACCGCTAACTTTTCAAACGCAGTTTAATTCGGATCATCCTTACGGTTGGAACGATGGTGCAATGATACCGGCCAAAGGTTTTCAAACCTTCATCAGTGCAGGGATTTTTGCTGAGTACGGACCTTTAACTATCCAATTTAAACCAGAAGTGGTTTTCGCAGAAAATTCGGCTTTTGAAACTTTCAATAAAAACCAGTATGATGTAATCTTCTCTAGATATTACGATATCTATAACAATATTGACTTGCCGGTAAGGTTTGGAACAAGCGGTTATTCCATGGCCTACTGGGGGCAAAGCAGCATCAGGTTAAACTACAAATATTTATCTTTTGGCTTATCTACAGAAAATTTATGGTGGGGTCCAGGCATCAGAAATTCTCTGTTGATGAGTAATACTGCCCCAGGGTTTAAACATCTAACCCTGAATACATTAAGGCCAATAAAAACACCAATAGGCTCTTTTGAAGGACAATTAATTGCCGGAAGATTAGAAAATTCCGGGTTCGCGCCATTAGAACCAGACCACATTTATTTTAGTACTAACTTGTACGTTCCTAAACCAAACGATTGGCGCTATCTGGCCGGGATAATTATTACCTGGCAACCTAAATGGGTTCCCGGATTATTTTTAGGCTTT
>CAZZVO010000008.1:0-13295 GCA_964657505.1 uncultured Mucilaginibacter sp. | reverse complement strand
TGGGATCAAAGATTATCTTCCTCTTTTTTCATCGATAAAAACAGTATCTGCCCCGGATCAGGCAATCGACAAACAAGACCAACGAAGTTCAGTATTTATGCGTTGGCTTTGGACACATGAACATGCCGAGTTCTATTTTGAATTCGGACACGATAATTCAACAAGCGATTTACTCCAAACTTTTTTACAACCGGAAAACTCCCGCGCATATATTTTCGGCCTACGCAAATTGCTGCCGTTCAAAAAATCCAGTAATGAAAATATTTTAGTTAGTGTCGAAGTAACGCAACTTCAGGGAACTTCTTTTACAAAGGATTTACAAGGCCAGGAGTGGTATGTAAGCAAAAGCATAAGGCAGGGTTATACAAACCAGGGGCAGGAATTAGGTGCAGGAATAGGGCCAGGAGGAAACTTGCAGTCTTTAGATGTTAGCTGGGTACGCGGGCTGAAAAAATTAGGGATACAACTTGAGCGGTATGTACATGATAACGATTTTTATTATTACGCATTTTCGGATAGCAGGGATTATACCAGGCATTGGGTAGATTTAAGTATGGCTTTTAATGGCGAATGGAATTACAAGAACTTGATCTTCAATGCAAAAATTCAAGGTATTCAATCTCTAGATTATCAATGGGCTTTAAAGCAGCAAGGGGATGATATTACTTTTATGAACCAATTAAGTAAATTTAACCTGCAAGTTCAGGCCGGTGTTACTTATCGATTTTAACACAAGTTATAAATATGAAAAAAATATTTAGGGTGTTAAAAACAGTATTGGTATTTACTGGATGGTTGTTTACAACGAAAGTACAAGCACAATCTTTACCGGTAGGTACGCCTGTTCTGGATGATTATTACCGAAGGATGCAGTTGCTTGGTAAAGTTGATTCAAACGTATCATTTACGGTTCGTCCGCTTCTTTCAGAAGCTGAATTAAATACCCAAAATCTATTTGATCCAGATAGTATTTTAAAGCAAGATCATTGGATAGGTTCTAGCTCTGTTTCTTTTGGTAAAGGCAAAGGTTTTTTTCAAATTTTACCTTTAACTTGGCAACAACAATATAATTCTGACCATCCATACGGCTGGAACGATGGTGCTATGATACCGGCTAAAGGATATCAAACCGTTTTTAGCGGTGGTTTTTTCTTTAAGTATGGGCCTTTAAGTATTCAATTACGCCCCGAGTATGTTTATGCAACAAATCCATCTTTTAACGGATATGATAGTGGCCATACTGGTCAGGATTTAACAAATTATTACGCGTTCCATAATTTGGTAGACTGGCCAGAAAGGTACGGCAATAGTTCCTACAGCAAAGCTTTTTTAGGTCAAAGTAGCATACGTTTAACATTTGGTCCTATGTCTATAGGTTTATCGGATGAAAATTTATGGTGGGGGCCAGGTATTCAAAACGCTTTACTTATAACTAATAACGCACCCGGTTTTAAGCATATAACTATTAACACCGTTCGACCGATTAAAACGCCTATTGGTTCTTTTGAAGGACAAGTAATAGCCGGGCATTTAGATGGCTCTGGACATCCGCCTTTATTAACGACAGCTCTATCGGATGGAACTAACTTATATACCAAGCAACGGAATGATTGGCGTTATTTTACAGGCTTCAATATTAATTATCATCCAAAATTTGTCCCTGGCCTAACGCTTGGCTTAACAAGAACTTTTGACGCATATTATAGCGATGTAAAAACTGGTGGATTTAGTGCTTATGTACCATTCTTTACAGCCTATCAAAAAGAGAACACAAATAATGGTTTAGGCGATCTTTTTCCGCGAGATCAAATTACTTCGGTTTATGCCAGATGGTTATTTACCAAAGCACAGGCCGAAGTTTATTTGGAATATGGATTAGAAGATAATTTATACAATTTGGCCGATTTAATACAATCGCCCGAGCATTCGAGAGCTTACATATTTGGGTTTAGAAAAATGCTTCCTTTACCTGCTAAAAATGATCAGCATATTTTAATCAGTTCGGAAATTACGCAAACTTCACAACATGCAGAACGATCAATCAGAGAGGTAGGGTTATGGTATGTAAACTACCAGCTTCTTTCCGGGCACACAAACGAAGGTCAAACTTTAGGTGCAGGCACTGGAACAGGTGGGAACATTCAATCGTTTAATATAAGCTGGGTTTCTGGTTTAAAGAAGTTAGGGATTGGTATCGATCGTTACGAACATGATGTCGATTTTTCTGAAGAATTTTTCCCTGATATCAATGGAAACAGCCGTAAATGGGTTGATTTTGCATTTGCCCTAAATGGTGAGTGGAACTACAAAAATCTAATATTCAATGCAAAGTTGCAGGAAATTAAGTCTTTAAACTACGAGTGGGTTTTGAAAGATTACAATCCCAGCCAATATTACATCCCACATAATGACGTGTACAATTTTCATGGAGAACTTGGGATAACTTTTAGGTTTTAGATGTTTTCCTGGAGAGTAAAACATAAAAGCTAAACAGTATTCCGGATAGCAAAATACCAGTTAATATTCCAATAGAATATTTAAGCGTATTCTTTTTTAACGGTAGTTCCGGCTCGTCCACAATTTGTACCGTTGGTGTTTCCTGTGCCAGCATCGTTTTGCTGGATTCTAAGTTTTTAACTGTTTCGGAAAAGATAGTTGATAAAACAATTTTATCCCTTTCATGGATATCGACGTTCGCATTGGCACTTGTATAAGCAGGGTTGAGGTCTAACAAACTTTGATTAGCAGCGGAAGCAGCGTAAGTTTTACGGTTGAGGATCATGCCAATGCTATCTGCACGGTGCTGCAAACGGTTAACATTGTTCCTTAAACGTTTTGTTTTGGTACTGATAAAAAAATCGGTCGACTGCTTGATCATGCGGATACAAAAGAGCTGTGCAAGCCTTTCGTCCCTCATTGTCGTATTCACTTCAAAAAACCCTAACTTTTTATCTGTTTTTGCTATTCCGAATTGATCGGATAGGATCAAGGTGACCATCTCGTGCAACAAACTGTCCTGTAATCTATTATTGTGCTTATCATCCAAAGGGAAGCGGGTGATTTTTCCGTCCGGACTGTATTTCAACCATTTTTTATTCAGCTTGTAAACAGCGGCATAACGGTCGGCCAAGGTTTGAGAACTATCGTAAGGTGTTAATAAAGTTTTCTTGATGAGTTTCTGACTCTTAATCAACTCCTGTACATTGTCTCCTGCCAAAACACCGCTTGCGCCTCCTAATCCGTCTAAATTAAAACCAAACTGGCCGGCTAAAGAAGCTAAGCCGCCTGCACTTCCCGAAGATTTTGAATCATCTACTACAAAAGTTAAGCGGGCAGTATAAGTTGGTATCCAAAACCAGGCCGTTAAAGCACCAGCTAAGGCGCCGATAATTAAAACCAACGCCAGGGTTTTCTTAAATTGCAGCACATACTTCACATCGTTAACGCGTGAAATTAGTAACTTATTTAAAGAAAATTCCCGTTCGTAAGGGTAAGCTGGGTTTTCCTGGTTCATGTTTATTTATGTAAAATAGCAAATAAACTAACTAAAGCAGTAAGTACCGGCGCAATAATTACTGCTAAATCCCCAAATCCTATTTTAAGCCCTTTAGGCGTTTTTTCGGGCACAATGATTTTACTTCCCGGTTTCACTTTTGGATAATTACGGAAAAACAAAATGTGCCTTACCGGTCTATTCAACCCGTCGGGATATTTGATGTATGCTCCTTTTAGCCTTGCATTTTCTGTAACGCCCGCTGCCGAATTGATATAGTATTTAAACCTGCGGCCGTTATAGCTGATGTATTGCGGATTATTAACTGCACCAGACACTTCCACATAGGAAATAACACGCGGAACGTAAACACTGTCTCCGGGCAGCAAGATCATGTTTTTATTGCTTTTACGTTCGCTGGTTGCAGCAGCTAAGTCCAGGTTTACCCGTACACCTTTTCTGTAAACTTGTGTATTTTCAACAGAACCATAGGGTGTTATGCCGCCAGCCCTTTTCAAAAAATCAATCGCTGTTTCATCCCTTTTTTGTACCGCGTAATCTCCAGGAAACAAAACTTCCCCTTTAATGCTCACATTCCCCAATGAACGGTAATTGACTAAACGCGGCACATTAATATAATCCATCGGCTGCAACTCAACTTCTTGCATACTGTTTTTATCGTCCATATTTACGATAAATGTGGTAACCAATTGGTTGGCAACACTGTCGGATTCATTCTTAATGATCCTCGATATTTCAACGTGCCTGTCAGCCGCTTCATCATCAAATCCTCCTGCCATCGCAATCGCATCAGCCAATTTTAGTCCTTTGCGATAAGTCAGGATCGATGGTTTCCTGACAAAACCATTAACGGTTACTTTTTGGTTTGAAGTAAATATCTCGCGGTCTTGGATCACCACAGAATCTTCACGGAACAAAGGGACATCATTTTTACCATTGATAATATCGGATGGCTTAAACGAAATCAGGTTCTTTTCCAAATTAGGCAACGTCCTTTTAATGTAGCCGCGTTCCATGTAAGCTTCCGGTTTTAATCCTTGTGCCGATTTCAAAAGTTCAGCCAAAGTAAAACTTGCTGTCAATTCATAAGTTCCGGGACGATAAACCGCACCTTCCAAGGTAATCCTATTGGTATAACGATTTGTTATCGATCCAATTTGAACCAAATCACCATTATGTGGAATGTAGTTTGAAAAAAGGTTGGCCGGTACATCTTTTACCTCACGTTCCAAAGTGTTGATCTGATCGACTTTGGCAATTCCTTTGTAAGCAATATCGGTGTAGCCGCCAGCGTAGCTAATTAAATCATCCAACTGTTCGTTCTCTTTCAGCTCGTAAATAGCCGGCCGTTTTATTTCTCCGCTGATGCTGACCCTTTTTCGATAAACAGGAATGTGGATTACGTCCTGATCTTCCAACCGAATATTTCCGTCCAACAAACCTTTCTGCAAAAAGCTGTAAAAATCCACCGTTTTGTAAGTTTTATTATTGCGGATGAGTTGGATATATCTCAGAGAACCAATTGCACTTGGTCCGCCGGAGTTGTATAATGCATTAAATAAGGTAGATAAAGAAGAAATTGTGTAGGAGCCTGGCGTTTTTACTTCACCAGTTATCGTGATTTTGATGCTGCGCGTGTTGCCTAAATTAACGGTCAACTGGCTTTGCCCGGAGTTTAACGCCGGATAAATCTTTGCCATTTTGCTTTTGATCAGACTGGTTGCCTGTTCAATCGTGAAGCCATTCAAATAAACGAGGCCAGCATAAGGGATTTGCAA
This sequence comes from uncultured Mucilaginibacter sp., assembly GCA_964657505.1. Classification (GTDB taxonomy): domain Bacteria; phylum Bacteroidota; class Bacteroidia; order Sphingobacteriales; family Sphingobacteriaceae; genus Mucilaginibacter_A. The sequence goes on along the minus strand of CAZZVO010000008.1, from coordinate 8,003 downwards.
ATTACCTTCGGGACTGATTTTGGTGCGAACGCTGGTTTCATTCAAACCCGTTACCAGCACAATTACTTCATCGCCAGGACCTAAAACATAACCTTTTGGTGTAGCAACACTAAAATTTGGTTCGAATTTAATGGAGGATTGATTAAAGAAATCAGTCCCATAAACATTCAGAACAGGCAAAGGATTTGAGGTAGGATTTGCTTTAACAGCCTTTGGCACTACAACACTATCGTTGACGCTTCTTGAAAAATCCATCTTTTGTTTCGCCGAAGATGATGCTGTTTTTATGCCTGTTTTTTTGTTCAACCCTAATAAGGTTACCCTGTTTTTCAATTCTTCTACTTCCGTTTCTGGCATACCTCTTTGAACCAAAAGTTTATAGGCATCCTGCTCAGAAATCCCCAAATCCTGCAATTTTTTCCAGGCTTGTGTTATTTGGTCATCTGTTAAAGTGCTTACTTTTACATTTGGAAGATCGCTCATCGACATACTTTGAGCTACAGCTTGTTTGGTGAATAGGGTTAAACTTAAAAGAAATAAACAAAGCAGGTATCGAATGCGCATGTAGAAATGGATGTTGATTTAAAGGTGCAAATCTAAAATTTTAAATTGGTCTGAAACCAGCGTTAAATTAGCAATTTACCTGGAAGGTGTATTTATCAATGCTTCTTTTATGCCAATAAAAACAGTCTGGGTGTTTGGCAAATAGTTTACAGATCATAGTTTTTAAGTCGATAGATCATGGTTTGGAAAAATAGCAGCTTACAAACCCGAAACCAACTTTTGCAAACCTTGGAAATGTTTTTCGTTGTTGATCAGTTGATGGATGTGCGTAAAAGCATTGTTTCCTAATTTCGACTGCAAGTTTTCATCTTTATACAAAGTTCTAATCCGATCAGCGAGCGCTTCAAAATTTCCTGGTTCAAACAAAAAACCTGTTTCGTTATTTAAAACCATTTCTGGTATCGCACCAATGGCCGAACCGATAACAGGTTTACCTAAAGCCATTGCTTCAACAACGGTAAAACCTAAAACTTCGTACCATTCGGAGGCACAAATTAAAAACTCGGCTCCATTAATCCATTGCAAAGTTTGCTGCTTGTTTTGCTTCCCCAAAAACTCCACTTGGTTTAATTGGTGCCGAAGTTTGAAATCCTGTAATTCTCGTTCTTGAGTTCCGGTCCCGATTATTTTGAGTTGAATATCCGGGCAATTTTGCATCGCTTTTAAAACGGTATGCGCGCCTTTGATCTTTTCTAACCTTCCAACAAAAACAATGTACCTGTTATTTTGAAGTTTTGGGATTGATCTGACAGCTTCTATTTCTGCATAATCATAACCGTGATAAAGTTGGGTTAATTTATCCTTAAAGAAGTTGAACAACTTAAACTTTTCGTACAAAAAAACTGATGGACAAACGTAATGATCAACAAAAGCATAATAATTTAAGTATTGATGGACGTAGTTTTCTAAAGCTGCAACGGAGCTGGCCAAGTAAGATCCTTTTTTGCAGGAGTTGGTAATGCAATTATAAAAAGCACCTTCAAAACATTTTTCGCAAATTTTTCCATGACTGATAAATGTACTTTCCGGACAAATCGGCGTATATTCATGCAAAGTCCAAATAATCGGAATCTTTTTTTCTTTCAGGATTTTTAAAATTGTTGGGGTGATGTAATGATGGATTACGTTGATGTGCGCAAAATCTATTTTAACATCAGCCAAAAGCTTTTCTAAATTTTTTTGCGCTTCGGATGAGTAAATGCTTTTGCTGACTACTTTAATGCCGGCCGTGATGCTTCTTTTATCAACCTTTTTATAATCTATATTTTCAATAAAATAATCAGTGTATGCAGAAGGGAAATTCCGGTCGTCTTTCATAGAAAACGGGATAACCTGGTGGCCTTTCTGCTGATATATTTTACAAATGTTCTCTACATAAGTCCAATCTCCGCCGCTTGGATACCACGTCCAGTTTACTACAAGTATATTCATTTATAACGTGTTAATTTCTACGGTTTATTTAAAGGTTATTGTTGGAGTGAACCAAATTCAAAGAATTATTTGCCTGTTTCAGAAGTTATGATATCCGTTTTTGTAAAACCAATACCAATTAGTTAGCATTGTACAATTCTGAATTTAATACATAAGTAATAATTATGCTTAAAAATTTTGCTAAAAAATTTTCAGAACAACCCCATATCGCCGGTTTCTTATTGAGGTGTATTAAAATTAAAAGGTTCTTCTCAACTGTAGATTTTGTTTTGATTATATAACAGTAACAAATAAAGATACATTTCATTTCATGAGTCCTGTTAATTCGGTTGATATCGTGGTTAAAAATTATTTTTTGGTTGGAAAAATAAACGAAACAAAAGCTACTAATGCCCGTATAAATTAAATTGGCGTAATCTGTATTAGGTTTTTAGCAAAATGCATGCTTCTTTTACCTGGTAAAAAATGTTAAGTGTTAGTCACCTTATCAATTAGAAAGTAAGTTTTAAACAGCTTAAAAGAAACTTTAAAACAATATTTAACTGTGTTTTAAAAAATTATTCTGCTTTGAGGCAAAAAAAGTTACTTTTGGAGTTAAAGGTATTATTGAGTAAACCTGCCGCTGCTTAGAACGTCTAACAGGTTAGCCATGAAAGCTAAAACTTCCATATGAAGAAAAAAATTTACATTGCAGGTGCGGGTGGTATGCTGGGTGAGGCTTTTTACCGCATTTTTAAAAACGAATACGATATTAAATGCACAGATAAAGATGTAAATGAAAAATGGCTAAGCTTTTTGGATTTTCGGAACTTCGATCTGTATAAAAAAGATGTAGAAGCATTTAAGCCCGATTATTTATTCCATTTAGGTGCTTACACAGATTTGGAATTTTGCGAGCTTAATTTAGAAGATACTTACCTCACCAATACAACTTCTGTAGAAAACGCTGTGATGATTGCAAATCATTTGGACATCCCAATGCTTTACATCAGCACGGCAGGGATTTTTGATGGCAAGAAAGATTTTTACGATGATTGGGACGAGCCTAACCCGCTTGGCCATTATGCACGTTCTAAATATATGGGCGAGCGTTATGTGCGTGAAAATGCAAAACGTTACATTATCTGCCGCGCAGGATGGATGATGGGCGGCGGACCAGATAAAGACAAAAAATTCATCAACAAACTGATCAAACAATTGGCCAGTGGAAAGCGCGACTTGCACATTGTAAATGATAGGGACGGAACCCCAACTTTCACGGTCGATTTTGCCAAGAATGTTAAATTACTAATTGAAAAAGAATACTGGGGCTTATACAACCTGGTTTGCAACGGCGAAACCAGCCGTAGGGAAGTTGCCCAGGAACTGGTAAAAATATTAGGTTTAGAACAGGAAGTAACCTTTCACGAAGTAAATTCCAATTATTTTAAAGATACTTATTTTGCGCCGAGGCCAACTTCGGAACGTTTAATTAACCGCAAACTTGAATTGCGAAACATGAATATTATGCGTGATTGGAAAGTAGCTTTAAAAGAATACATCGATGATTATTACACCAGTTATTTAGATGGCAAAATTACTGCTGTAAAAGAACTAAGTACTACTTTATAAAATCCATTTTCTCCGATGCGCATTGCTGCTTTTGGCTTCCGGTCAATCCCTCCTGCAAAGGGTGCCGCAGGGGCTGATAAATTTGCTATAGAACTATTTCCGAGATTGGTAAAAAGAGGGCATAGCGTAATTGCGTACAACAGACATTACCCCAACGCTTTTGTTGATGTTGACGAATACAAAGGCGTTAAAGTAAAAAGTATCAAAACCATCAACAGAAAAGGTTTTGATACGCTTTGGCATTCTTTCCGCTGCACTTTCGATATTATTTTTCATAACACGGCAGATATTGTCCACATCCAAAATGGCGGAAACAGTATTTGGGCTTTGCCACTGCGCTTATTTGGCAAAAAAGTATTTATCAGTCAGGATGGCGTAGATTGGAAACGCGATAAATGGCCGTGGTACGGCAAGTTGTACCTGCGTTTTTCTGCTTTTGTAACCGCTCATTGGCCTAATGAAGTGATTTTTGATAACGTTATCGCCAAAAAACTTTTTGAAGATAAATTTAAAAAAACGTTCAAGTTTATTCCGTTTGGTAGTGAAGTTGAAATGGGAGCGGGGCAAAATGATGTGCTTGCAAAAAATAACCTGCAAAAAGGTGAATATTATTTGTTCATTGGGCGGTTTATACCCGATAAAGGCTTGCATTATTTAATCCCGGCATTTAACAATTCCAATTCTTCAAAAAAGTTGGTTTTAATTGGAGGTTCGCCAAACCCTTCACCATACGAAAAGCAGTTGCAGGATTTAGCTAACAACCGTGTTTTTTTCCCAGGTTATATTTATGGTGATGAAGTAAATACACTGATTAAAAACGCTTATTGTTACATCCAACCTTCTGATGTTGAAGGACTTTCACCAATTGTGTTAACCGTGATGGGTTTAAACGTGCCGCTGATTGTAAGTGATATTGAAGAGAACGAATACGCCGTTTTAGATACCGCACGCAAGTTTAAAAAAGGAAATATTGCTTCGTTAACAGACGAAATCAATTATTGTGAAACGCATTACCCGGAAATGTTGGCATTGGCAGAAAAAGCACAGCTCCGTGCGTTAAGTGTTTTTAATTGGGAAAAAGTAGCAGACGAGCATGTGGAAGTATTCTTAAACGGTTAGACTGCTTTCTTAAAAACTTCAACAATCTGTAAAGCTGTTTTTTGCCAGGAAAAATCTTTTAAACGTTCCCGTCCTTTTAGGATCATTTCTTCGCGGAGTTCTTTATCGTCCAATACTGTTTTTATCGCCTTAAAAATAGCATCAGTATCAAATGGGTCGAACTGCAAAACGGCATCGCCTCCAACTTCTGGCAGGCAGGTATTATTAGAAACAAGCACTGGCAAATCGTGTTCAAAAGCTTCTAATACAGGTAAACCAAAACCCTCATTTAATGATGGAAAAACATACAGCAAGGCATTTTTATATAACTGCCCCAATTGCTGGTCGGTTAAATAACCGGTAGTGATTACGTCGTTTTTCAGGCCATGTTTAGCTATGGTTTCTAAAATCAGTTCGTAGTCAGTATGTGCCTTAGGACCTGATACCGACCCTGCTAATACCAACTTTAATTCCGGATAACCAATTTTTTTTATCTCGCTAAATGCAACAACCAACGCGTTCAAGTTTTTTCTTTTAAACATCGATCCCACGTGTAAAATATAATTGCCTGTGGTTATCGGAAATGAGTTTAGTATTGATGGTGATGCGCTATCTTTTGCTTCAGCGTTGTAATTTACTCTTTTAGGCCCATCAGGCACTACAATCAACTTTTTTGGGTCAAGGTTCATGAAATGAGCAATTTGTTTTTTACCATGGGAAGTCGCCGTGATTACCAAGGGAGATCTTTGTGCGCCAGGCGTTGTAGTCAATTTATAAATAAGCAACCAAAGTTTCCCATATTGTTCTGGCGATTCAAAGCAAAACGCATCATGGATAGATGGAATGGTTACGTAGCCCAAGTGTATATATGGTACGCAATTATCAACACAAAAAACAATATCGCAATTTTTTGACCAGGCCTTTATCGGTAACACAACCTGTTTCCATAACTGATACCTAAAATGCTCTGTCCATTTCAAAATTTTATTAGTGCCGGTATAAACCGGGAAGGAAGTATCCAAAAAGTAAAATTGCAACTCGTCGCTATTCATTTGTTTAAACTCGCGGCACAACTCTTCCAGGTAGGTTTTGATACCGGTTTGCGCCTTTCTTAGGTCCCGGATATCTACCGCAATCGTTAACTTTTTTTTCATATTTATTTGCATCGCGATGCTTCCTCTACCTGTTAATTTTTGTTTTGTTCTGATTGATTTGCACATTCTTCAGCACAAGTTATTTACCAGTAAAAGAAGCATGGCCAATACTAGCATTAACCTTACTTGTAGTTTTTATTTTCTTCCTCAATCAATACATCCAAAACTTCAAAAAACGACTTGTTGTATTCCCAATTCAGTAATGTTTTAGCTTTGGTGTTATCGCCATAAATGTTCTGAATATCGGTGGGCCTGAATAATGTTTGATCTTCAACCAGTTTGTCCATGTCGATGCCGAGGTAATCAAAAACGTAATTAACAATTTCCCTCAAATAAATAGATTTCCCGGAGCAAATAATATAGTCGTCGGCTTTTTCATGTTGTAACGATAGCCACATCGCTTTCACATAATCAGGTGCGTAACCAAAATCCCTTTTTACATCGAGGTTACCTACGCAAAGCTGAGTTGCAAGATTATTTTTGATAGCCAACGATGTTTTAACAACTTTTTTCACAAAGAAATTCGGACTTCGTAAATACGATTCGTGATTGAACAAAACGCCGTTAACGCAATGCACATTATAGGATTCGCGGTAGTTTACGCCCGTCCAATATCCTGTTGCTTTTGATATTGCATAAGGACTTAAAGGGTGCATTGGTGTATCAGCGTTTACAGGTAAATCTGTTACCAGTTCGTACATTTCGCTGCTTGATGCCTGATATACTTTGGTATCCAATTTTAAAAGCCGCACACTTTCCAATATGTTCAACACAGACTGTATGTTGTAATTTATTGTGCCGATGGGTTGTTCGAACGAAACACTAACAGAACTTTGTGCGGCCAGATTGTAAAACTCGTCAGGTTTATATTTTAGCAAAAGTTTGATGATGCTTGAAAAATCTAACAGGTCGCATTCTTCTATTTTAATCTGATCATCAATTTTTAAGTATTTACAACTGGTATTATTAAAGTTATTGTAGCTACGGGTCAAGCCAATCACTTTATAATTCTCTGAAATTAATAACTGAGCTAAATAAGCACCATCTTGGCCGGTAATGCCTGTTATAAATGCGGTTTTCATGTTGATGTACTATTTAATTGATTCGCCCCTGCTTTTGATAACTTTGGCCGGTACACCAGCTACGACAGAATTTGCAGGGACAGATTTGGTAACCACGCTGCCGGTAGCAATTACGCATCCATCGCCAATAGTAACGCCTGCCAGAATACTAACCCCGCCGCCAATCCAGCAGTTGTTCCCAATTGTGGTAGGTTGTTTAGTTACACCTTGCTCTTTTATGGTTAAAGAAAGATCAGAAAAGTTATGGTTTTCGGAGAACACTTGGATATTTGGTCCGGTAATTACATCATCACCAATGCTGATTCCACCCTGTCCGGCTAAAAAAGCACGTGCACCAATACCGGTACGGTTGCCAATGGTAATGCCTGTGCCTTTTTGTGCAATTACGCCGGTACAAAACAGAATTGAATCTTTGGCGATAGAAACATGATCGGCAAAAATAATTCCGTTAGTAGAAAGTGCATTGATGTTTACGTTGTCCTCCAAAATTAAGTTTTTACCTGCGCTTAGTTGGTAAGTATGCCTCAATTTAACATTGCTTCCCAGAAAAATCAGTCCGGCCGATCTTTTTAAAAAAGGTTTCAACAATAAACCTCTAACCATTTGTGTCCCCCTAACTGTGGTAATACTAAAAAGGTCGCGGAGAGAATATTTGCTTTCCCATTGATAATCGGGGTCATTTTTCAGCTTTTGGATCAGGCTTTCAATAAACATTTGCTTCTGCTAATTTGAGTTTGGGTGCTGATGCTGTTTTTACCTGCATAATCATGTTAATCAACAAACCGGATAAAAACCAGTTCATGTAGGATAAATAGGTTGACGATTCTATTTCCGAAGTTAAAGTTGATATTAAAAATCCGATTTTGATCAGAAAAACTGTGATACAAACCTTTCTTTCTTTTCCTTTTAAAAAAGGCAGCCATCGGTAGCTTATCCTAACAAATGCAACAAATATAAGTAAGTACAAAATTAACGCGATAAGTCCAGCCTGTACACCAATGATAATCAACTGGTTTTCGCCGCCAATATTTTCGCTGATACTTGCTGCAACCCTTCCGGATGT
>CAZZVO010000007.1:0-36719 GCA_964657505.1 uncultured Mucilaginibacter sp. | reverse complement strand
GTTTACCCAAAATAGTGATTAACACCATCAACCAGTACTCTTTTTGCCTGGCCGAAAAAGAGCCGGAGTTCAAAAAAGCCCTGTTATCGTCGGACGTGCTGCTGCCAGATGGCGTCGGAATCGTGGCCGCGGTAAGGCTGCAAACAGGGGAAAAGATCAAAAAAATATCCGGCTCCAGCCTCCATTATTACCTGCTGGACAAGATGAACAAAGAATACGGGAGCTGCTTTTATCTGGGTGCTTCGGAAAAGACGCTGAAAAAAATCAAGGCAAAACTGGCGATAGAACACCCAAACATCCGCGTTGGCTATTATTCCCCGCCCTTTAAAGCGGAGTTTTCGGACAGCGACAACGCCAGGATGATAGCCGAGGTAAACAGTTTTAAGCCCGACGCCTTGTTTGTAGGGATGACGGCGCCTAAACAGGAAAAATGGGCAGTGGCACATAAAGAAGAGCTTGACGCAAGATACATCGGCTCTATAGGTGCCGTGTTTGATTTTTATGCAGAAACAATGAGCCGGCCAAGCAGCTTTTGGGTAGACATGGGCTTCGAATGGCTGGGACGACTGGTGAACGAGCCAAAGCGAATGTGGAAAAGGTATTTGTATTATGGTCCAGTGTTTGCCTACAGCTTGTTCAAACATAAGTTTAAGTACCAATAGGAAACAATAGTTTAAAGTTTAATTCAAGCTTTTTAGATATTAATTTCGAATAAATTAGGCACGATTTTTTAAAGTAACTTTAACAGTAAAACTGTAATTGGCACTGTAAAAATCAATCTGTCCGTGGTGCAATTCTACTATTTGCCTGCATAACCACAACCCCAAACCAGTACTTGTACCGATTGAAGACGAACTTTGAAATGCTTTTCCTAAAGTATTTATTGGAATTTGTTTAACAGTTGTTTTGTTTTCAAAACTTACAATTACATCGTTGTCGGTTTGGTTCACGTTGCAAGTCACCACACTGTTTTTATCGGCATATTTTATAACATTTTGTACGAGGTTTTGCCAGACGGTTTCTAACTTGTCCTTGTCGGCTTTTATTATGAAACTTTGCATCTCTTTGTCAAATACCAATGCTGTTTTTAAGCCTGATTGTTTCAACAGTAAAGAATTTCGCTCAAATACTTTTAACAATTGTTCGGCCATATCAACTTCGGTTATATAAAGTTTTAAACCATGATGTTTAAGTTGGCTAACCAATAAAAATTGTTGTACGATATGTTGTAAACGAATAATTTCCTGTAACTGGCTTTTTAGAAAAGTTATAATATCGGCAGAAAATTGATTGCCAAGATTAAGTTCTGTTTCAGCTTGTAAAATAGCTAAGGGCGTACGTAATTCGTGCGACGCAGCAGCAAAAAAATTATTTTGTAATTGCTGTTCCTGCTCAATCCTGCCGAACATGTTATTTATAGTTTCTGTTAATTGTTGTAATTCGTCATGAGTTTCAATTATTTTAAGCCGTTCATTTAACTTACTTGTATTGATTGCCGTAGCCTGCCTAATTATAAACCTTATCGGTTTTAACAGCCAACCAGCAGCTATGTAAACAGCAATTGCACTTATTAAAACACTTAACAAAGTGGCCGTGATCATCAAATAAGATAACTTTTTAAGCCGGCTAGTAAGGTTAAAATTGGATACCGTTAACAGCAATTCAACCGGGCGGCCGTCATAGTTTTCTTTCTTTAAATAAACGCCATATAAATCCAATGTATCAACAACGCCAGATTGAAAAGGTGGATTAACAAACTTAATATTTCCGGGAGATTGGAAAACAATTACAGGCTGGTGGTTATAGTTGTGATAGAAGATACGGACAGATTCTCCGGTGTCCGGCAATGCAATTAAATCCGGATTAATCTCTGTTTTGTTTATTAAAGCCGCAGCCCTGCTAAACAAGTATTTGTTGTAATTTTCGATAAAAGATTGTTTAAAATATAAATAAGTATAACGGCTGAATAATACATTGATTAAAATAAAAGTAACACTAAATGCAAGTGTCATCTTAAATTTGAAACCTTTGTAAAATTGGATGTTCATTCTAATTTTCTGATTTAAAAGTATAGCCGCGGCCAATCACGGTTTGTATATGCTGATGTGCAAAACCTTCGTTTATTTTTTTTCGCAATTGGTATAAATGTACTTCGATCACGTTACTGCCTGGATCAAAATTCATGTTCCAAACTTTATCTAATATTTGGCTTTTTGTTAAAACTTTACCTGTATTCAGCATCAAATATTCCAACAATAAAAACTCACGGTTGCTTAGGCTGATTGTTTTTTCGCCCCTTGTTACTTCCCGGCTGTGTACATCGATTTCCAAATCCCCAATTTTAATTTTTGAATTAATTTTAGGTGTACTTTGCCTTTGCAAAACCCGCACCCTCGCCAAAAGCTCCTGCATTTCAAAAGGCTTTTTTAAGTAATCATTAGCACCGGAATCTAAACCTTTAATGATTTGTTCTGTACTTCCGATGGCACTAATAATAATAACCGGGACGTGGTTATCAAAATCCCGAAGGTTTTTAAGGATGTCAAAACCGTTTTGCGATGGCAGCATCAAGTCGAGTAAAACTAAATCGTAATTGTTTATCATCGCGGTTTGCAATCCTAAAATCCCGTCGGCCTCGTGGTCTATCACATAGCCTGCCTGCTCTAAGGATTTTTTGATAAACCCGGCTAATTTAACCTCGTCTTCAATCAGCAATATTTTCATAAATTGTATTGGCGCTACTTGTTCCAATAAAAAAACTGGCAGATGGTTTTTTAAAGCCAACTGCCAGTATTGCTTAAAACCGCTTTTATCTAACTAAATAAGCCTGGCCATTAATTGTTAATGTTTGCGCTTTAACCTGAACGATGTTTTGACTGTAAACTACGCCTTGTCTTTTCGGTTCTAAAAAACCAGTAACACTAATTTTTTCGCCTGCTTTAAGTTGTGTGCCTAATTGATAAGCAATATGCGGCGGTATGCCAACCACTTCCCCGGAGTTTAATACAAAGCCGTTAACTTCTTTGTTAGTTGTGTACCTTAATTCTTTTATGGACGAAGTAAGCGTTTTTTGTTGTTGTGCAACCGGAAATGCTGGCGGGGCTGGCGGGCCATCAGTAATAACATCTCCATTGATATCGATCATCACCAAATGAAATTCGTTTGTTCCTTCCCGGTTTGCGCGATAAAAACCACTCACTTTTACATTTGTACCGCTTTTAGCTTTGTTAAATATTTGCTCGCCCAAGTGCGAAGGATAGTTAATTAATACTTCGCCAGCCGCTGTTTTAAGTACGAAACCGTTATACTCGAAATGGTCGTTCGCAATCGCTCTGCTTACAGTTCCGTTCAGCGTAGTCAATTTAATCGCTTCCTGCATCAGATCGGGCGCGCCTGGTCGTCCTCCATGCGGACGTGGCGGCGGCATCGGGCCGTTCCCATTTGGTGGCGGCGGTGGCATCATCGGTGCGCCGGCCAGGTTTTGAGGCTGTCTGTTTGAATTGTTGGAGGATGATTGTTGTGCATGGACTGCAAATGCACTTGTAATAAACAAGGCTGTGATGAATACTTTGCTAAATTGAACTTTCATAATTTCTTTGTTTTTAATACTTCAAAAGTATGGCGGGCTAATAAGTAGGGAATGAAAACGAAATTAATTTTTCTTCATATCACTGCGTTTTACTGATGTTGATCAAACAACAAGCAATTATTTAGATTTAGATACCTGAGCCTTGGAAATTGGTTTTTCGATATATACTTACATCATTGTTATTTTTTGATTTGGGCTGGGGGACTGTTTATCAACTTTAAAAATTTGTGATTAATATAATCGATATAACGACGGACAACAACGCATGCTTCTTTTATCACCCAAAAACTAATAAGCTTAACTTCTTTTTATTCTGGCTTTTTTGTGATACAATTTAACTTTTTCTTGCTGCCGAACGATGACTGATATAAACAAATCTAAAAAGCGAAGTTTAACCTTCCTCAACCTGCTGAATTTTTCGGCTGCAGATGTTGCTACCGGGCTTGGGCCTTTTTTAGCTGTCTATTTGTCTTCTAATTTGCGTTGGAACCCTTCGCAAGTGGGAATAGCAATTGGTGCTATGAGTTTTGCAACAGTACTTGCCCAGTCACCCGCGGGCTGGCTTTGCGATGTGACGACAAAAAAGAGGTTAGGCGTGGTTATCGTTGCCATCACAATTGGAATTGCAGGTTTAACCATGCTCTTTTTCCCGAACTTTTATATTATTATTGGCTGCCAGGTTACCATTGGCATTGCGGCTGCTTTTTTTGCGCCGGTTTTAATTGCGCTTGCGACGGGTATTGCAGGAAAGGAAAAGTTTGATAACACGATCAGTAAAAACCAAACTTACAATCATGCAGGTAATGTTGCTTCTGCCGTACTCATTGGCATCCTTGGAAAGCTAACCCACAACGCGGGCATTTTTTACGGACTCGCTATTTTTTGCCTGATGAGCGTCGTTTTTTCTTTATCAATCAAAGAGGACGATATCGACCATCAGGCAGCGAGTACTGCAACCGAAATTAAAAATGAGGATCAGAAAAATGCAGACAGCAAGAAAAAAACTTCCTTTAAAGACATGTTAACGAACAAAGGATTTTTGGTGCTGCTATTAGTGTCCGTTTTATTTCATTTCGCCAACGCCGCCATGCTACCTCTGGTTGGGCAGGAATTGGGCAAAAGCAATCATTCCAACGCGGCGTTATACATGAGTGCCTGCATCGTGATCGCGCAATTGGTGATGGTGCCGATGTCTTTTTTAAGTGGTAAATGGGCAGTTTCCGGTCGTAAAAAAATTATGTTGCTGGCATTTGCGGTTTTGCCGATCCGTGGGATACTTTATACGTTTGCTAAAAGTGCTACTTATTTAATCAGTATTCAGGTTTTAGATGGATTAGCAGGCGGCATTTTTAGCGTAGTATCCATTTTAATGGTTTCTGATATTTTTTTTGGTACTGGTAAAGATAATTTTGCGCAAGGAATGATGGCCGCAGCAATTGGTTTAGGCGCCGCTTTAAGCAATGTGATTAGCGGTTACATTGTAAAAATCAGTGGCTTTAATAATGGCTTTTATGTTTTGTCGGGTTTAGCACTTTTGGCTTTTATTTTGTTTTGGATATTTATGCCGGAAACAAAAGCCATTGCACAAAACGGGGACAAGCAGCAAGATGCCAACAATAACGAACAATTGGCATTTACATAAGTTAACAACCTATTTCCGGTAACTAAAAATTACAATCTTATGCGCGGCCTAAAAACTATCATCTTTCTTTTTATCTCCAACACTTTCATGACTTTTGCCTGGTACGGGCACCTTAAATTTAAAGACTATTCCTGGGGAAAAAGCTTAGGCATGTTTTCTATAATTGTAATTAGTTGGGGACTTGCATTTTTTGAATATCTATTCCAAGTGCCCGCAAACGAAGGCGGGTTTAAAGATAATGGTGGCCCTTTTAACTTAGTACAACTTAAAACCATACAAGAAGCAATTACGCTTATCGTTTTTATGGTTTTTACACTGGTGTTTTTCAAAACCGAAAAATTAGGCTGGAACCATTTGGTAGGTTTTGGATTGATTGTGATGGCGGTTTTTGTAATATTTAAAAAGTGGTGAGTTCTACTTGCAATATTTTTATTTATCTAATTTATCTGAAGCTTATAAAATCGTCATACTTCTTTTATGCCTGTATTTTTAGTAAGCAGAAGTATATTTTACAAGTTTCAACATAAACAATAAACTACACAATACAACTATTTTTAGCTTTTAAATCATCTTGTTTGTGCGTTCGGTTATCTTTGTTCGATAAACAATAAATATGCTGGTAAAAAAAGCATTGCTTCTGCTTGTTTTGCTGTTTTTAAAGTGTTTGCTTTTTGCACAAGAAACGATAACTATCAAATCAAACAACCTTAAAACAACAGATACAATTTGGGTTTACAAGCCGGAAACGTACTCCAAAAAAAATAAAAAGACTTATCCAGTGGTTTATTTGCTGCATGGGCACGGCGGTAATTATAGATCGTGGAGCCAGTTAACGGATTTGCAAAAGCTTGCTGACCAATATCAATTTTTAATCGTTTGCCCGGATGGTTTGAAAAAAAGCTGGTACATTAATTCCCCGAACCTTGACAGCACACAATACGAAGATTTTTTTATGAGCGAGTTGATGCCAACGATCAACAGAAAGTTTGCAGAAGATCCTTCTAAAATATTTATCACCGGAAACAGCATGGGCGGCTACGGTGCTATGTGGCTTTTTTTAAAACACCCGGATGCTTTTTTAAGTGCGGGCAGTACTTCGGGCGTGCTCAACCTGCGCTATTCGGCCAATAAAAAAACTTCGCTTACTTATCTGTTTGGTAATTACAGTGACGACAATCAACTTTTTGATGATTACTCGCCCATCAACCTGCTTAAAAACATTTCAGGAGAAAAAAAATCAATTTTGATTGATTGCGGAACGGAAGATTACCTGCTCATCACCAGTCAAAAGTTTAAAGAGCGGTGTGATGAATTGAAAATTAATGCAAACTACTTGACCAGTCCTGGTGCGCATACAGGCAGTTACTGGTCTAAATCTATTCTAAAGCATTTCAGTTTTTTTGCAGAACAGGTTGATCAGCAAATTGCCCAGGCAAAACTACTCAAACCCAAAAAACGGAAGCACATTTTTTTCATCAAGCTTTAATATATTTTGTCGGATAAAAACAGTATAATGCAGACAATTTTTGAAAACACTGTTATGTTAAAACTATCCGGATTATTACTTTGCTGCCTGCTATCACTCAAAACTTTTAGTCAAACCAGTAACAAACCAATTGCTATCATTCCGCAACCAGTAAGCGTTGTAAAAACTGCCGGTCAGTTTTTATTGCCTGCCAATGTTGTTATCGGTGCCGGTACTTCTGCCGAAATGCTTCCGGTTACAACGTATCTCAAAAACAAAATTTCTACGGCTACCGGCAAAAAAGTTTCTATACAAAGCAATGCTTCTTTTACTGCCATAAAGTTGGTGCTAAACAAAGCCGGAAATCCTACTATAGGAAAAGAAGGTTATCAATTAACCATCACCAAAAAAGGCATCGTTATAAAAGCAAACCAACCGGCAGGTTTATTTTATGGTGTGCAAACGCTGGTGCAATTATTACCAAAAGAAATTGAAAGTAAAACCGCAGTTAAAAATGTAAGCTGGACGGTTCCTTGTGTTAAAATTACAGATTATCCAAGATTTGGCTGGCGCGGGTTGATGTTTGATGTTTCCCGCCATTTTTTTACCAAACAAGATGTTAAACAATACATCGATGCCATGGTGCGCTACAAATACAATTTGCTGCACTTGCATTTAACGGACGATGAAGGCTGGCGGATTGAAATTAAAGGCTTACCGCGCTTAACAGAAGTTGGTGCCTATAACGCAAAAAGGGTTGGCTACTTTGGTACTTTTACGGCTCCAGCAGCAACCGAACCACGTACTTACGGCGGTTTTTATACACAGGAAGACATCAAAGAATTGGTGCAATATGCCAAGGAACATTTTGTAAATATTTTGCCGGAGATTGATGTGCCCGGCCATAGTTTGGCTGCTGTAGTTTCTTATCCCGAACTTTCTTGTACGCCTGGTGCAGAAAATTACCATGTTCGTTCTGGTGAAGAAATCATGGATTGGTCACATGGTGCGCCGCCGATTGCCATGATTGATAACACTTTATGCCCAGCCAACGAAAAGGTTTATGAATTTATGGACAAAGTGATTACGCAGGTAGCGGCACTTTTTCCTTTTGAATATATCCATTTGGGTGGAGATGAATGCCCGAAAAACTTCTGGGAAAAAAGCGAAGCCGTTAAAGGTTTGATGCAAAAAGAAGGGCTTAAAAACATGGAAGAAGTGCAAAGTTATTTTGAGAAACGGGTAGAAAAAATTGTAGAATCCAAAGGGAAAAAGTTTATGGGTTGGGACGAAATCTTGGAAGGCGGCTTAGCACCGGATGCTGTTGTGATGAGCTGGCGCGGCATGAAAGGTGGGATCCAAGCTGCTAAAATGGGGCACGAAGTGGTAATGAGCCCAACTACTTTTGCTTATATTGATTACATGCAGGGAGATGCCGCCATCGAATCGAGGGTTTATGCTACTTTGCGTTTGCAAAAAGCTTATCAGTTTGAACCAGTTCCGGATAGTGTAGATGCCAAATTGATTAAAGGCGGACAGGCAAATTTATGGACAGAACAGGTTTACAATATGCGCAAAGCAGAATACATGACCTGGCCGCGCGGTTTTGCTATTGCAGAAACACTTTGGTCGCCAAAAGCAGTAAAGAATTGGGATAATTTTTCATCCCGGGTAGAAAGCCAGTTCCCCAGGATGGAAGAAGCTGAAATCAATTATGCACCAAGTATTTACGATCCAATTATTAATGTTTCCCGTAAAGACAGCGTGATGAATATTGCCTTATCAACAGAAATCAAAAATTTGGAAATTTACTACAGTTTTGATAACTCTTTCCCGGATCGTTTTTATCCGAAATACACCCAGACATTAGTCGTTCCGAAAGAAGCTGCACAAATTAAAATGATTACTTACCGAGGCAAAGAACCGATAGGGCGTATGGTAAGCATTTCGATTGAAGACTTAAACAAACGTCTCCCTAAAAAATAAACACAAGTTTTGATGGGGTAAAAGAAGCATCTGATTTTTACCGATGCTTCTTTTACCCTTGTTTTTTTATTGCAATACCTCTTTGATCTAAAGTCCTGCTTGAATTAAAAAGCAGGACTTTTTTGCTTGCGCAAAATTTATTTTCGAAATCTCTTGCATCTTTCAAAATCATATCTACATTTGTAGTGTACTATATAACTAATACACTAATTATATAAATATGATCAATATTTCGAACTTAACTTTTGGTTACGGCAGGAAGAAAATCCTGTTTCAAGACCTGAACCTGAAAATGCAGGGCGGGCATATTTATGGTTTGCTCGGCAAAAACGGTGCAGGTAAATCAACCTTGCTAAAAAACATTGCCGGTTTGGTTTTTCCGCATAAAGGCATTTGCGAAGTGAACGGTTACAATGCTGCCAAGCGCTTGCCAGCGTTTTTACAGGATTTATTTTTTATCCCGGAAGAAGTTTACGTGCCGGCTTTGACTGCAAAACAATTTATTAAAAGTACCGCGCATTTTTATCCGGCTTTTGACGAAAGCCAGTTCGATAAGATGCTCGCCGAATTTGATGTCCCGAACGATAGTTTATTGAATAAGCTTTCTTTCGGTCAGCAAAAAAAGGTGATGATCGCTTTCGGACTTTCCACCAACACTTCGCTTTTAATTATGGACGAACCGACGAACGGTTTAGATATTCCTTCAAAAAGCCAGTTCCGTAAAATCATTGCTTCGGCTTTAACAGAAAATCGCTGTATTATCATTTCGACACACCAAGTCCGCGATCTGGATAATTTGATCGACACTTTGTTAGTAGTCCATAATCAAAAGATTGTTTTGAACAGAAGTTTGGATGAGATTTCTGAAAGGCTAACTTTTAGTACCACGGCGACAACAGGAACAGACGTTTTGTATGCTGAAGAAAGTATCCGCGGCATGAACACCATCACCAAAAACACCAATGGCAGCTACAGTAAAGTGGATATGGAACTGCTTTTTAACGCCATCATCAACAATGATCAAACCATTATCGAAATCTTAAAATAAGAAGCCATGAACCAAACTTTTAACTTCAGACGGTTTTCTATGCTTTTCAAAAAGCACACGGTCGAAAACTACCGAACTTACTTGATGTCTATTGCCGTTCTGGCTGGCATCCTACTTTTGTTTATGGGTTTTGTTTCTTATCAAGACAAAGGCAACCTGCCGCAATCTGTCCAATTTGCGTTTTTTATGGCTTTCTTGCTAATAGCTGGTTGCATTTTTACCAGTATGATTTTTAATGATTTAGGCGATAAAAAGAAAGCAATCCCGGCACTTACTTTACCAGCTTCAAGTTTCGAAAAATACTTTGTCGGCTGGTTATATTCTTTTGTGATTTTTCAAATCGTTTTTGTAGCAATTTTCTATTTGATTGCCAGCATAGTTATTCAAATAGGTCATCCTACATCGCTAGGTAGTGATAATTCAGTAATTAATTTATTTAGCAAAAACGATTTCAGGCCGCATCCATATTACACTTTTATTTTCTATACATTTTTACATGCTATAACATTTTTTGGTGCTATCTATTTTGAGCGCTTGCATTTTATCAAAACAGCCTTTGCATTTTTTATAGTTGCTTTTTTAATGGGGTTATTAAACAGACCAATTTTATCATCAATGTTTAATAATCAAGCTGATGGCACTTCATTTTTTAGTCCGATAAGTATTTCAAACGGAAAAACTGCTTATAGCATTCATCAAGTTTATCTGCAAGATTACATAGGTGCAATTGTACTTGGATTGGTTGTGTTGGTTTTGTGGATTAGTGCCTATTACAAGCTAAAAGAAAAGGAAGTTTAATTATGGATTTTAGAGATAATGAAGCCATTTACCTGCAAATTGCAGCGTATGTGAGCGAAAATATAACATTGGAAAAATGGGCTGCCGAACAAAAAATACCTTCAGTACGTGATCTGGCAGTAGAATTACAGGTAAACCCAAACACAGTTGCACGGACTTACGATTTTCTGCAAAACCAGGAAGTAATTTTTAACAAGCGCGGCATTGGTTATTTTGTTAGTACCGATGCCAAAAGCAAAGTAAAAAATTACCGCAAGGAGCGTTTTTTACAACAGGAATTACCAACGTTTTTTAAGAATATTTTTCTTTTAGATATAAGTTTGGAAGAAATTGAAAAGCGTTATCAGGAATTTAAAACACAAAATTATCAGGCATAAAAACAGTATCATGAAAACAAGCAATAAACTACTACTTGCAGCAATATTGATTATTATCATTTCTATGGTTACTTACGATTTTGCTTTGCGTGCAGAATATTTAAAAGGAACTTACAAAAGTCCTTTTTACGAAATGGAAAAATTAAATATAGAAGGTTTTACCGTTTTAGATAATAGTGCCGCCAATTTAATTTCTGTTCAAATTAAATATGGAAAAACTTATGGCATTTATATAAGTAAAGATGTGAAAGATAAATTGCACATCTCTAAAAAAGGAAATATATTGTTTATAGATGTTGCAGACAAAATAAAGCCTAACATTGATCCATATCGAAATAGTATTATCATTGTTTGTCCATTACTGGATAAAGTAATTACAAGTTCGCTTATAATAAAAGCAGTTGCAGAATGGGATAATTATAATGGCACAACTGCTATAAGTGGTTTTAATCAGCAAGATTTGTCTTTAATTGTAAATAAAAGTACAAGCATAAAATTGGAAAAAAACAAAATAGGTTATTTGCAAGGTTTGGTTGGAGATAGTTTAACCAAAAATGCAAGTTTGTTCATTCCATCAAATAATCAAATTAATGATGCCGTAATTAAAGTTGCTGGTAAAAATCAGTTAAGTATTGAAAATCCAAAAATCAGTAGAAATAGTTTAACTATTTCAGATAGTGCAATTGTTAATTTAGGCGGTAGTATTTTAAAACAGTTGCAACATCAATAGTTGTTTTCATAGTTTTCACTAACCAATCTTAATCATACAATTATGAGAAGAATTTTACTTAACGCAAACTTGTATATACTTCTTTTAGCACCTGTTTTTATACTTGCAATTTTGGGAATAATCGATCAAACTAAATATTTACAATTTCCAAATGTTGAAATGGAGATTGTAGGTTTGTTTAATAAAAAAACTATCTTCCAAGTATTATGCGAAGCAGTGAAAAGCCAGGTTTGGTAGTATACTATTCATTAAATGGATAAAAGTTTAAAAGGTTTGGTTTTGGCTGGCGGCAGAAGTACCAGGATGGGCGTAGATAAAGCGACTATCAAATGGCATGGTAAAGAACAGCAATACCATTTAGCAAACTTACTTGCGAATTATTGTGAGGAGGTTTTTATTTCCTGCAGAGAAGATCAGGCAGATCACATAGCAAAAAACTACAAAACTTTGCCAGACCAATACCTGGAAAGCGGTCCGTATGAAGCTATTTTAACGGCTTTTCAAAAATATACGGATTTTGCCTGGATGGTAATTGCTTGCGATGTGCCATTAATCGACCAACAAACTTTACAGTTTTTGAATGATGAGAGAGATATTAAAAAAATTGCTACAACATTTGAAAGCCAGTGGGATGGCTTGCCAGAGCCTTTAACCGCGATTTGGGAAGCGGAAAGTTATGCTTTGCTTAAAGCTTATCATCAAAAAGAACAAACATCACTCAGAAAAATATTGATTGAGCATGGGGCTAAAATAATTAAAGCACCGGAAGCCGGTGCTTTAATTAATGCCAATACGCCAGATGATGCAAAGCGTATTTACAAAATATTACAAGAAAAGAAAACTAAACTTCGTACCTAAAAATAGGTGATAAAAGAAGTATGTTAGTTAATTAGCGAATAGCCACATTTTCTGCTTTGGAAAGAAAGTCGTGATAAGCAAGCTTGATTCCTTCGTCCAATTCGATTTTATGTTTCCAGCCTTTAGCATGTAATTTTTCAACGTCCATTAGTTTACGTGGCGTTCCGTCAGGTTTATTTGCATCGAATGTGATTTCGCCTTCAAAGCCAATTATATCTTTAACTAAATAAGCTAAGTCTTTGATGGAAATATCGTGCCCAACCCCAACGTTGATAGGTTCTGGTTCGTTGTAATTTTCCATCAGGAAAAAACAAGCTTCGGCCAGATCATCAGCAAATAGAAATTCTCTTTTCGGGCTGCCCGAACCCCAAATTACAACCTGACTTTTTCCATCAGCTTTAGCTTCATGAAACCTACGGATCATTGCCGGCAAAACATGCGAATTTTCTGGGTGATAGTTGTCGTTATATCCATACAAGTTAGTTGGCATAACAGAAATGAAATTGCAGCCATATTGTGCACGGTATGCATCGCACATTTTAATACCTGCAATTTTTGCAATCGCGTAGGGTTCGTTAGTTTCTTCGAGTAATCCGGTCAGCAAATATTCCTCTTTCAATGGTTGCGGTGCTAACTTAGGATAGATACAACTCGAGCCTAAAAACATCAATTTTTTTACCGTATTGAGGTAAGATTGGTGGATGATATTGTTCTGAATACTCAGGTTCTCGTAAATGAAATCTGCCCGGTAGACATTATTGGCTATGATGCCGCCCACTTTTGCTGCTGCTAAAAACACGTATTGTGGTTTTTCTTCTGCAAAAAACTGAGCTACAGCTTCCTGGTTTCGCAAATCAAGCTCTTTTGAGGAACGGGTAAGGATGTTATCGTAACCTTCTGCAACAAGTTTTCTTACAATAGCTGAGCCGACCATCCCTTTGTGGCCGGCTACGTATATCTTGGCACTTTTTTCCAATCGGTTGTGGTTTAAAGTAGGTTAAAAAAGGATTTATTCGTACTGGTTTTTGATCGTGTAGCCCAGTTCCTTTAAAGCTTTTTCTTTTTGGAACAATTTTAAGTCAGAACTCATCATATCTTGCACCAGCATTGGCAAATCATATTTAATTTTCCAACCTAATTTTGTAATTGATTTTGTTGGGTCGCCGATTAATAATTCAACTTCGGTAGGGCGGAAGTAAGCAGGATCTACCGCAACAACTTCTTTTCCTATTTCAACTTGAAAGTCGGGATTGCTGCATGAAACAACGTATCCTTTTTCATTAACACCTTCTCCTTTAAACTCAACATCTATACCGGCTTCTTTAAAAGCCATTTTTACAAAGTCACGAACGGGAGTTGTAATTCCGGTAGCAATTACAAAATCTTCTGGTACTTCCTGTTGTAAAATGAGCCACATTGCTTCTACGTAATCTTTAGCATGTCCCCAATCGCGGCGCGCATCTAAATTTCCCAAGTAAAGCTTCTTTTGTAAACCTAAAGCTATCTTGGATGCACCGCGAGTAATTTTCCTCGTTACAAAAGTTTCGCCGCGCAAAGGACTTTCATGGTTAAACAAGATGCCGTTACAAGCAAACATATTATAAGCTTCACGATAATTCACCGTAATCCAATAAGCATAAAGTTTGGCCACGGCATAAGGTGAACGTGGATAAAAAGGGGTTGTTTCTGATTGTGGGACAGCCTGAACTAAACCATAAAGCTCGGAAGTTGAAGCCTGATAAATTTTAGTTTTTTTAGTTAAACCCAACAAACGTACAGCTTCTAATATCCGCAATGTGCCAATACCATCTGCATTAGCGGTGTATTCTGGTGTATCAAAACTCACTTTAACGTGAGACATTGCACCAAGATTATAAATTTCGTCTGGTTGTATTTGTTGGATAATACGGATCAAGTTGGTAGAATCAGACAGATCACCATAATGCATAAAAAAGCTAACATTAGCTTCATGCGGATCCTGATATAAATGGTCGATTCGATCTGTATTGAAGGAAGAACTGCGGCGTTTAATACCGTGCACTTCATAATCTTTGGATAATAACAACTCTGCAAGGTAGGCACCATCTTGACCGGTAATCCCTGTAACCAAGGCTTTCTTTTTCATATATTTAATTTTATTGGGAAAAAATATTTTACAATTTTAAGGTACTAATTTTTTATTTGATGCTTGGATAAATAAAAGTATTCCATTAGAAAATGCAAGTAGGAAAAGTTTTGTCAATTGTATATTCTAAAATAAAAATATCAATTATATTTTAAATTGTACAATCAATATGCGTTTTCTTCACCTTTTACTGTATTGATTACTGTCAAAAATATGATTTTGATGTCTAACATCAGTGACCAATTTTCTATATACCAAATGTCGTGTTCTACACGCTTTACCATTTGTTTATGGTCTTTAGTTTCTCCACGAAAACCATTCACTTGTGCCCAGCCTGTAATTCCCGGTTTCAATAATTGCCTTACCATATATTGGTGGACAATCGCCTTGTATTCTTCCGTGTGTTGTACCATATGTGGGCGCGGCCCAACAATACTCATGTTGCCAATCAACACGTTAAAAAACTGCGGCAACTCGTCTATGCTTGTTTTACGCATAAAAGCACCAATTTTTGTTATCCTCGAATCACCTTTAGTTGCTTGTACATGTTCAGCATTATTGTTCATGGTCATGCTCCTAAACTTGTAACACCAAAAAGGTTTATTATCCTTACCTGACCGAAGTTGCATAAAAAAAACAGGTCCTTTAGATTGTAGTTTGATAAATACAGCAAGTATAGGAATGAGCCAAGAAAGTAAAAATACAATTACACAAAGGCTATAGAAAATATCAAATGCACGTTTTACAATGCGATAAGTTATATGTTCTAAAGGTTCTGAGCGGGTGCTTAAAACAGGTATTTCATCAAAGTAAGTGTTGATTGCGTAATTAGAGTTAATGATTTTTGTAACATCAGGAATAAACTTAAAGCGGACACAGTTTTGTTCTGCTAAAGAAAGCAGGTCGTTTAAATTTTGGTAATCCTCGGGGAACAATGTTGAATATACTTCTGCCACATCGTTTTCTACTGCATAAGCCATTAGGTGGTCGATCGGGCGTATTACTTCCTGATTTGATTTATCTGTATAACTGCTTTCGGTGTGGTCGAAAAAACCTGTAAAGTTGTACGACATCTGGTTTTTAAGGAAATAGTCTGCCAGCCTTTTCGCGGTTTCGTTATAGCCAACTATCGCGATTTTTTTCTTATGCCTAATCCGCTTGATATGGTATTGTTCGAATGCCGTAATTACAAACCTACTGATAACGAAAGCACATACTTCAAACACAAAAATGTAAACCAAAAAGCTTTTTGAGTAAGAAGCATAATTGGTTAATAAAATAACAACATTAAATGTTAACGCATGCAAAACAATTGTTCTCCAGCTTTTTTGGAAGATGAACTCTGTACGCTGAGCTGTTTCGCGATGGTATAGCTGCATGAAAAAAGCAGAAGCTATCCATGTGGCATTAAATATTAATAAATCAAGATTATAGTGTGAAGATTGAATGATAGAATTATTCTGGCTGTCCCAAAAGTAGGCAACCATGAAAGAACAATTAATTGCTAAAATATCACCCAGAAAAAGTAAAACAATTAAAAAAAATATGTAACGGTTTTCCATATTGGGTAATAAAACCTTCGACTTATGTTTTTAATTTATAAATATATAAAAAATTAACAAAACATCGATACGGCGTGTAGCCGTAATGGTTACTTATGCTTTAAATAATTTTCGCTAAATTTTATATGTTAAAAGAAGTATTAATACTAAAAATCATCTAAAATTATATATGATTATGCTTCGGCCATTTCTTGCGTATATTTTTTTAATATCCCATCAATCGAAAGAAAGTTTTCTGCGTAAGCACGGGCATTGTTTTTAATATTTCCATCTGTTTGCCCAAGTGCTAACTGTATGGCATTGGTTAAAGCAGTTTGGTTCTCCGGGTCTGCCAATATGCCCATCCTGTATGTATCCACTATTTTAAACAAACTCGAAAACGCTGGTGCTGTTATTACCGCAAGCCCTCCAACAGAAAGTATAGCCGTAAGTTTGGAAGGCATTACCAAATCACTGGCATTTGTTTTTTGGATAACTAAATGCACATCTGCCATGTTTAAAAAATTATTTAGTTTTTCTGCTGGCTGTAAAGGTAAAAAAATAACATTTTCGGTTTGTAGGGATGCTTTTAAGTCTTCCAATTTCTTTTTATAAGGGCCGGAACCACATATAATAAATTTTAAACCTGCAATTTTTCTTAATGAATCTGCTACTTGCAAAATGGCCTCTAAGCCTTGTTTTTCGCCTATCGCGCCAGAATATAAAATAATTTTATCTGTGGCCTCAAATCCAAATGCTTCTTTTAGCAGGTGTTTTTCTGGTAAGGGATAAAACGAAGCGGTATCAACCCAATTAGGAAAAAAACTAACCTTAGCCTTTCCTGATTTTTGTTTGATTCGGTCTATCATTCCTTCAGAAATACTACTAATCATGTCCGCTTGTTTCATAATAAAACTTTCGATCCTAAATAAAATCCTAATCAATATACGGGATTTTATCATCTGCAAATCTGCAGCAGCATCAATTTGAAGATCTTGTACATGATAGAAAAATTTCGCCCCTTTAATTTTTTGATATACGATTGCTAAAGTCCCGGTTAAGAATGGAGGGGAAACGGTAATGATATAATCGTATTTCTTTTTAAACAACAGCATAAAAACCATTACCGTTGAAGAAAGAAAAAACGAAACATCAGATAAAATACGGGTTAGTCCGGACGGGTTTGATGGTATAAAATGCGGACACCTGTATATTTTTATTGGATTAGCCGGATTTGTGTTTTTGAAATCTTTACTAAACCAAAATGACTTTTTATAGTAAGGTTCCTTAATATTCCAATCCGGATAATATGGATAAGTTGTAATTACTGTACAGGTATTTCCATGCTCAGCCAGCCAATCTATCATTTCACCGTTGTATTTTCCTATCCCGGTAAGTTCGGGATAAAAATTTCCTCCGATTAATAAAATTTTCTTATTCACCATTAAAAAATAAAACTAACCAACAGATTTACGTTCGCGGACAGTAATTGCTGGGTTGCCAGAATAAATTGTCCATTGTTTTAACTCTTTAGTTGCTACAGAATTAACTGTTAATATGGAATGGGATTTACATACAAC
This sequence comes from uncultured Mucilaginibacter sp., assembly GCA_964657505.1. GTDB lineage: Bacteria > Bacteroidota > Bacteroidia > Sphingobacteriales > Sphingobacteriaceae > Mucilaginibacter_A. The sequence goes on along the minus strand of CAZZVO010000007.1, from coordinate 18,980 downwards.
GCCTGGGCATACTACTGATTTTGCACCGATCCAAACACCATCTTCTAAAACAATTTTCCCTAATCTATAAGGAAAATCGCTTAATGTATAATCATGGTTGCCAGTTAATAGCATCGCACCTTGAGATAAGCATACATTATTTCCAATAGAAACAACCTCCAAATTGTCAATCCAAACAGATTCGCCAATCCAACAATGTTCACCAACATTTAGTTTCCATGGATATTTAATACTAACTTTTGTTTTGATGATCAAACCTTTACCAATTTTAGCACCAAACATACGTAGCAAATTTCTTTTTAAAGCGTAGGGCCAAGGCAAGCCACTATCAAAAACCAGGTAATTAACAAAATACCATACAAATACTTTCCATTTAGGACCGGCAACATAATTACCAATTGTAAATTTTGATAAATCTGTTTGCATCAAATAAACCTAATACTTCTTTTACCCATACTTTTTTAGACCGATGTGCTAAAATAGAATAAATTCATGAGCGAAATGGTTTTCTGTAAATTATTAAACTGATAATAAAAAAGCTTATACCTGCAAAATAATGCATTTATAAGCTTTGATGTTGTAACATTAACGATTAACGGCGTCGTTTACAATAGATGTAGTTGTAGGTTAATTAATTTAAGATCATAGATTTTTAGATGGAAAAAAGACGGCAATTTCATTTTAATCTTTTATGGCTTCCACTAAATTTCGAGTTGCAGGGCCTACGGCAAAATGTTTTTCATAACACTTCCTTGCATTTTTGCCCATTTCTATTTTTTGTTCCATAGATAATTTGTTCCAACTTTCCAATAGCTTTTCGGTTCCTGCTGCGTTGTCATCCGCAATGATACCCGCTTTTGAGGCTGCAATTTCTGTCCAAATATTTACTTGGTTAGAGATGAGTACCGGTTTGCCGCATGCCAAAGCTTCTACTACGGCAATACCAAAATTTTCCTGATGGCTCGGTAACACAAAAGCATCACAACCATAAAATGCGCCCCATTTAGCGTTTCCTGTAAGCATATCAGGAAAAAAAATATTACTTCTCGGTTGTATGCTTAATGCTAAACCTCTAATTTTTTGGCCATACGGTGTTTCTAATCCCGGGCCGGCAACCACAAGTTTGGTGCTTGCAAGTTTTCGACCTATAAAAACAGCATCGTCTTGTTTATCGCTTTCTGTCCCTGTCGTTTTAATGTAGGCATCCACCAATAAATCAACACCTTTTTTTTCATGGATGCGGCTGATAAATAGGAGGTAAGGTTGCTTATTCAATCCTAAGCATTTATTTTGAAATGCTTCGAGCATCGGTTCTGTAAATTCTAGTGGTTCTTCCACCCCTAAACCAACAACCAGTTCTTTTACAGGATGGTAGGGTGTAAAGGTTGTCCGCGCAAGTTGAAGTTCTGCTTCACAAGTAAATAATAATCCATCAGCTTGATTAATGACTTTTTTTTCGATAATTTTCCAATAAACCCAATTGCGAACAGCTTTTAATTTTCTGCCGGAAGCTTTTTGGAAATAAGGATCCAGCATTCCATGTGGCATCACAAAGAATTTAGTGCAAAAAGAAGCATTCTTTTTGCGATCTGTTTTTAACAAGCGAAATGCTTTGATCAACCCATATCCCTGATAATTCCACAAACCATGTAAAATGACAACATTGAACTGGGTTAAGTTTTGCAGCAACCAAGGGAGATAGTTTTGGTTGTAAAACCACGGCCCTTTACCAGAACCAAGAGCATGAATGCTGTCAGGATTTACCTTGATAAAAGAAGCATTGGGATCATCAAAGCTAATTACGTCATTATGAATGTTTTCATGAGTTTCTAATCCTTTAATAATAGTTGATACAGCTTGGCAAACACCCCCCAATTTAGGATCCATACTGGCAGTTATATGGAGTATCTTCATCCGTCTTTATATTTTTGGAGGATGTGCTGATAGATTTGCTCTATCTCATCTAAAGCATGGTCAGTATTAAAACGTTTGGCATTTTCGATGCCCATTTTTACAGCATTTAAACGTTCTTCAAGAGGAAATGCGATAATTTCTTCAACTGTTTTTGCCGCATTTTGTGCCCAAATCTTAATGTTTATGCTGTCTGTTGGTTGTTTAGCAGTTAGGAAACCGGCATTACCTGCAACTTCCGTCATCGGTGCTTTATTGGTGGTGATAACCGGACAACCACAAGCCATTGCCTCTGCAATAGGCCATCCAAAACCTTCTGCCAGAGAAGGAAACAAAAATATAGAAGCCCCAGAATAAGCAGCATTGATTGAGCTATCTTCAATATTACTAAAACTGTAAATGGAAGATTTATAGTTTGATTGATTTATGCGATAATTTAATTTTTCATCAGGCGATTCGCCAATTAACAATAGTGGTAAGGAAGATTTACTGAGTTCGCGCCATGCATCGTAAATTTCGATTACACCAACGCGGTTTTTATACCACTGGTTCCCGCCAATATGCAGCAGGTAACCTTTTGCTAAGTTAAGTCCGGTTTTTTGGCTGATTTCCATTCGGGCTTCAACAACATCTTTTACCTTAAAAGATTTGTTCAAACCATTATAAACTACCGTTGATTCTATTGTTGCAGGATCGATAAACGTGTGTAGATCTTGCTGCGTTTTTTTAGAAACAGAGATAAAATTTTTGCCTTTTGTATAACCTCTGCGGATGTATGCCTGGTATTGCTTACCAGTCCAGGAAGTTGGATTTTCAGGAATCAAACCCAATGCAGATTGTTGTGCAAGGAAATCATGGCAGTGGATTACATGCGGAAGATGAACGACCAAAGGCACCCAAGGGCCAAGTGCATGGTCTGTTAAAACAAATAGCATATCTTTTTTAGTTCCTTTTAACTTTTTACTAACCTGAGAAGGGAACACCATGTACTGGTCTAGATAACCCAACCATTTTTTTAGAGCTTTTGGAAAGGGCAAATTGTAAAATGTAGCTTTTGGAGACCATGTTTCCACTCGATGGGCACGCTTTTCCATACCTTCCGTTAGCATTTTTGCGAAGCGGGGCATACTTTGATGGCCAAGAAAATTAGGATGTGTAAGAAAGATAATATGCAATGATGTTAGTAGTTATATTAGTTTGAATTAAGTGGCTGTCTCACTAAATTTTAACGGTTTTTTGACTTTTCTTAGTGGATTTTCTTTTACGGATGCTAACGTTAACCCACCAATAACTATGCAAAATCCTAAAGAGGTAGGCTGTGCCCACCCACCTTGTGCAACATCTAAAAGTGCGTAACTTAAAAGTAGCCAAGGCAATAAATCACCCAAAGCTAATTTCTTATAACTTCCAACTAAAAGTTTAAAGGTAAAACCTAATCTTAAAAAAATAACGCTAAGCCCCATCAATGGGCCTAATTCCCCAACTACTCTTCCCCATTCCCCTTCAGCAATTAAAAAAGTCCTACCACCAGTTAGTAGTTGGCTTCCAACGTTTGTGCCCATACCTATCCCGTAACCGAAATATGGCTCATCTCCCGAACCTGCAATTGAACCAATTAACCCACCAAGATATCGATCTACAAGTGTACCTTTTAAGCCTCCTTCTGAGACTGATGCGTCGGTAAAACGAGAAGTAAATGCTAATGTTGCTGTACTAAAAAAGCTTGTTTGGCTTAAAATTAGAAAAGTTAGAATAATCCCTATTATAGCTACTACTAATTTACCTATGTATTCTGGCTTCCGAAAGGTAGCAATCATTGTAAAAAAAGCGGTCACTCCAATTTGAAAAAATAGGCCACGGCTGATAGAAAGCGGAATAGCAGCAAACAAACCTATAGTTGAACCTACCAGTATTATACGGTTTATATTTTTAGGATAAAGCCAGAAATAAAAAATAAAAGGGGCAAGGAAGCTATAAAACATTGTTGTCCCGGTGGTAAAGGAAAAAGTAGCAGGGGGACGAAAAAATCCACTTGCTCCGCTGTAGCCAGCTCCAGCCATATCACCACCAACACCACGATTTACCCATGCTGATTGTGGACTGTAAAACTGTAGTGCAATTAATATTGTCATCGGGATAGACATCCATAATGTTGCCTTACCTATTTTAATCAGGTCTTCGCGGGTGAATATATTGCCAATTACAAAAATTATTGGAAAATGAAATAAAAGTATACGCGCACCAAATAAAGCAACTAAAGGATTACCATGGCCAAGAAGTAAGGCAGTAAATATGCTTATAATCCCAATGATGATCATTCCGTATAAATAAATATTGGGTTTTAGCAAACCTCTTCTCCATGTAATGTATATTAGCCAAATTGCAACAGGGTCACGAATAATTAACAGAGGTGTTGCCAGTGCTGGCAGAAACCATTTCCTTAGTCCACCCTCAATTATTAATAAAATAAAGTAGACCCAAATGCCCTGCTTGATTATCAGATTTGGGTCGTGCTTAATTACTTTGGCAGATGATTTTTCTGATAGTGTTGCAGAAGGAAAACTATTTGAAGTTGTGAGTGCTGTCATATCAAAAACAAAAAAATTAAAGTTGAGAGATTGTTGTATTAGTTGATACTATTTTACGTATTGACCAATACAACAAATATTTTTAAAAAATGGATCAACATCGGATAAATAGTATATTCATTCTACTTATCACTATGTATGAATTATTGCATTTACTAACTCTTGGCCATAAATTTCCCAGTTTCTTAGATTAGCTGTCTCCATAGCTTCTTTTCCTGCTAATGCAATTTTTTCAGGATGATAAAGCAATTCTTCAATTGCAGTACGTAATGCATCTGTAGAACCGGCTTCAACTAACCATCCATTTCGCCCATGTTCTATTAAATCAGGTCCGGCAGTACGGTCGGTAGTGATTACCGGCGTGCCTTGCGACATGGCTTCTGTGATAACTAATCCAAACCCTTCGAAAAGAGATGGAAAAACAAGAACATCGTGTTCATGCATTAACTTCAAAATCTTGTCGTGTTCTAAACTTGGTATCCACCGGTGCTTTGCAAGTGCAGCATCTAAGGCAATACATTTTTGATCGCTTACTTTTTTTCCAACTACAGTTAATTCAACACGGTTTTTAAGTTGTTCAACCGCTGCAAAAAGATCAGCTATTCCTTTTCGCTGTGACAGGCCTCCTACAAATAATAGTTTAAGAGGTCTCGTTGTAGAAAAAGCAGCATAACTACGGGAACTCGTAACAGGCGGAAAAGCATAGGGGACAACTGCTACAGGTGCCAATTTACCAGGATAATCTTTTAAAGTATTTGCAGTAAATCGGCTTGCAACAAATATTTTATCTGCTAAACGAAGCTCTTCATCTTTCCGCGCGAGTTTTGCTTCCGAGTCCTCAAAGCCTGTTAAAGTTGGTGCCCATTCAGGCCAGCGTTCGCGTTCTGTTTCTAAAAGCCTTTTTGCAGTTCGCCAATATCCAATAGGAAGATCGTATAAGCATTGAAGTTTAAGTTTTTTTGCTTCTAAAAAAGAAAGTAATGCACCATCTTCATAAGCGTAAACAGCAGTTGTTCCCTTTTTAGCCATTTGTTCCAAGCTATTGGCTACCCTTTTATCTAAATTTTGATAAACTGAATCTACACTAAAAACCCCTGTTTCCTGTTTAATCAACTTTTTAAAACCTGCTTTCGTAGCCGCAAATCTTCCTAATTCATACCAAGGCCAAGCTTGTGAATATTGTTTTAAAACCGGGTCGTATTTTCGCCTGTTAAACTCTGCAAAAGGGCCGAAGGAACTTAGTTGGTCATAAACACTTCCCGGATAGTTCGCTACAGTAGTCCTAAAACCTGAAAGCATACCAGCCTTTTGAATTCCAATTGCAGCCGCACGAAAAAATGCATTACCGGTTGGGTGCGAAATAAGTATTTTCATTTAGGTTTCTTTAACAGCGTCTTCCACTATATCCAAATAGCTTTGTGAAACAACATCCGGATGATGTTTGGCAAGGTGATCTGCAGCAGCATTTCTAAGTTGTTGTTCTAATTTCGGATTGGCAAGCAGGTTACAAATACAAGAAACCAATGCTTTTACATCACCCCGTGAAAAACTGATCCCTGCATTGCCAATAGCGTCAGGCAGTCCACCTCCGTTAGAAACTATTGGTAGGCAACCACAGGCCATTCCTTCTAAAACTACATTTCCAAACGGTTCCTCCCATAAAGAAGGCACAAGAATATAACGATGTTTATTTAAATTTAAAGCAAGGTTTTCCTCTCTAAGCGGCCCGGTAAAATGAATGTAATCTTGGATTTCAAGATCAACAGCCAATTGTTCTAGCTTAGATTTTTCTGGGCCATCTCCAATAATTGTTAGGTGGGGTTCAAATGGCAAAAACTTTTCTTTCTTATCCATCAGTATTAATTGCTGGATAGCTTTTATCGCCTGATCTGCCCCTTTATTCGGTACTAAACGTCCTAAAAACACAAAGGCACATGTTTTAGCTATTTGCAGGTTAACCTTAAAAATGTCTGCCTGATATGGATTTCCTATTACAATTGCAGGCGGAAAGCTATGCCGCCTCACGGCATCACTAACCGCTATAACTTTATTTGCACGTTTAAACCAAATATGTTTTAAACGATCTTGCACACCAATCTTTCCATGTACGCCGATTTCGCCGTCAATCCTTGAAACCCAAGTGTTTAATGCAATTATAGAAAGGTGTTTGAAAAATAGATTAGGCCAGGACAACCGAAGACAAGGGTTATTTTCAAAAACCATGTTTGCCCATTGATGTTCGCGCAACAATTGTAACAAAGACGGGTTTCTAATTATAGGAAACGGAAAGATGTTTTTGTCGGAATCCTTTGTCCAAGTCAAAACCCTTACTTCATGGCCAGCTTTAAAAAAAGCACGCGATAAAATATCTGAGTTAGCTTCAATTCCACCGATATAAGGAAAAAAATTATGGGATAAAAATAAGATCTTCAAAAATATATATTTTATATCTAAAATAGTATTAGGTTAAAAATGTTACCGGATTTATGGAAGTAATGAAACCGATCGGTTTTAACTATAGTTGTTAAAAATTTAGATACTTCTTTTAATGGTAATAAATTCCTTTTTGCTCCATTAATTTCATATTGGGATATAGGAATCAAATTTATAGGGTTAAAAGAAGCACATATCATTTTTACGTATTGCTAATCTTATTAATTAAAGAAATATACTTTCCTGTAACAACCGGCCAACTCAAATTTTGCTGATAAAATTGAAACGCATTTTTCTGAATTTGATTTTTCAAATCAATATTATCAATTATAAATTCCACTGCTTCTACCCATGATGTAACAGAATATGGGTCGACCACAAAAAGTATGTTTACTTTGTTGCGCAAGAAATTCTCATCTGTCATATCACCTTTTGATGTAATCACCGGCAATCCCCAATTTAATGCTGCTGCCAAGCTACCGTTTTTTAACGATGCACCACCTCTTCCTTTGGCATCCAGTTTTTCCATGTGTATGAACAAATTTAAATTGTTAAAACGCTCCTCAATCTCCTTGGTTGTTAGAGTTCCAGTAATAACCAAGTTTTCCTTATGGTCAAAGCCGTAATCTGTCCAAACTTTATTATTGGCTTTATTCGGCCTTCCTATTAAATATATAGTGCAATTTTTTTTTTGTAATAACTGATCAATTACTGAGGCAAAAAATCCATCTACCCTGTTAGCAAAACACCCGATTATTAACCTGTTGTCGACAGATTTTCTGTCAATTTCCCCTCTGGTAAAATTGCTTGGAATAGGTATTAGTATAAATTTGAATGGCCACAATTGTTTGGCATTAAAGCTTGTTGAAGTAGCCCGTATAGACGATAAAGCAGTAATAGTAAAAGCAATAAATAATTGCAACGTACTAATGATAATTTTTTTGGGGTTAGTAGTATATAATCTTGTGGCTACTTCATGAAACATAATTGTAAGCTTGTATCCTTTTAATCTAAGTACCGAGCAGATATAAACTAAATACAATGGAATACCTATTTTACTGAAAGAATAAGGCTCATATTGGATAATAATTGTAGTAACATGTTCAGGAGCTTTTAAGCAAGCTAACCAACTGCTCACTTTCCTTTTTTTTATTTTTTTAATAAGATGAACATCAGGGTTTTGTTGCTCTGCACAATCAGAAAATGTGATAATATGTGTATCGATGTTATTCTTTTTCAGATTTTTAAATAGAAAATTCGAATAATCCCCTATGCCGCAAACTTCTGGAAAATAATTCGGGGTTACGATATATACACTTTTCATTAAACGTTATCCGAAAGTAATACTAGTTTTGTTAACTTCAATTTTTTAAAAACGTTATAGTATCACTTTTCTAACTTCAAAAGTTTATTATACTACTTTGGTTGGGGATTTTTTTATTGATTTTAGTATATAAAGTGGAATCAACCTATTTATTACGTTATACTTATTAATTAACCTTAAACCTGGTTTTATTTTAAAAAAGACATTAAAAGCATATTTAGCAATATCACTAATTTTTTTGGTGTTGGTTGATTCTTTAAATGCTATTTGCCTGGTTGCATCTTGAAGGCTGTAAATTGTGATTAATTTTTTATCAAATTTATTTTCTAAAAGATAATTTAAAACGGCAGCGGATGATTGTAACAACCTCTTATCTTTTTTAACCTGATTTTCTTTAACTTCTGCATAAACAGAAAAATTATCCTTATGCATTCTCCATACAGATAGTGGTTCTTCTAAAAAATAGCTTTTTCCTAAAGGCAAAATAGCTAAAATTAGAAACTCATCAATATACATATCAACAGCATCCGGAATTTTAATTGTCTTTAAAACGGAAGCTCTTGCCGCATAAGTTGTTCCGCCTCCGAAAAATAAATTACTACTGTAAAAACGCTGTAACAGCCAGTTACCATACAGTGGTTTTCCTAATATATCTTTAGGTAGTTTTTCTGTTACAAAAACATGGTTATATTGATATAATACTTTAGCTGCAGTTCCTACGTGCACAATAGTATCGTCTTTTTCAAATACTTTTACGTACTTTGATATTTTATCCGGCAAAAAGTAATCATCGGCGTCTAAGTTGAATATATACTTACCTGTACATTTTTGTATTGCTTTATACGTGGCGTTAGCTTTCCCCTTATTTTCCTGAAAAAAATATTGTATTACTTTTTTGTCTATAAATTCTTTTAATACAGAAAAGGTGTCATCTGTCGACCCATCATCTACAACAATTATCTCAATTTTTTCTTTTGGATATGTTTGGCATAGAACGCTATCAATGGCTTCAATTATATAATTTGTATAATTATAAGTAGGAATGATAACGGAAACTAAAGGCTGCGGCATCAAACTAAGCGATTTCTTTTAAATTCATTTTATCCAACATTAATCCCATGTCCGCAAGGTCTATATACATGTGGGTATCTGTTTCAATAACATTATTTGCTTCATCAATATATTTTTCACCAAGTGCTGTGTAAAGTAAATAATAATCCAAACCAAAGCCGTTGGACAAATCGTGGAATGCTTTTCTATAATGAATCTTGTGTGTAACATGCCTTACTTCGCATACTTTTGTTCCTGGTTTGCAAAATATAATATTAGTTAATTGTGAACCATGACATGAAATTATATGTGTAACATTTTGAAATAATGCAATTTGCTCGTCGAATGTCAAATCTTCATTATGTACACATTCAAAACCAAATTTCTTTAAATACTGTATTACTTCTTCTTCATTTAAAACACGCCTGGTATTAACCCTGGACCTGCTTATATATATTTTGGTCGGAAAAACCTTATCAATAACCCGAGGTTGAATAATTTTAAGTAGATAATCCTTATACCAATTCCCTTTTCTATCATACCAGGAAGAAAATAATAATTCTTCGCACTCATAACATTCATCATCTTCATAAAGCCTTACCTGCTTTTCGATTGGGATGCCTACACGTGTAAAAATACTATTCTTATTTATTATTTTATCTTGAATGATAAAGTGATCAATTTTTTTAAAGTCAAATCCAGCTAATTCGGCTAAGTAAAGTGCCGGAAGGCCGTCCTGCATTTTGTGCCAATACGCACCTCCTCTTACAATTATAGACCTTCCTTTTAATTTTTTACACTTTGGAAGAAATAAAGTACCGAATGATGGATGTGAGTTTGCTTCTGTACCATAGTGATTTGAAACAGGGGTTAGCAAATAATTGTCCTCTGTTACAGTAAAAAAAAACTTACTGTAAATTCTAACATTGGGCATTAAAAATACATACTCGGTGGTTTTTGTTGTATAAGCGGGAACTTCAGCACCTGGCAATGGGATTCCAACAGTGTAAACTGGGTCTTTAATTTCGATTATATCATCGAAAAATTTCCAAGAGAAATATTGCAATCCTTGTATTCTTTTGCCTTCAACATATTGGTTAATTTCATCGAAAGTCTGAAGAGCAGTTTTAGGCCCACCGAAACGTTTTGAGTTCAACTTAAGCGGATTAACTATATTAGCATTAATCTTTTTAAACAAACTTGACCGAAAATTTCGTAGCTCTAAAATAATAGGTTTTAGACGGGCGAAAAAAAGTTTTTTTAATAATGAATTGATCTTGGAGTAATGTTTTATCACAAATTATAACAATTTTTATTTTTCGTTCTATAAATAGTAATGTTCTTAACGGGATTTTTTAGTAAAGGTTATTCTTCTATATAGATAACATGCTGTTAAAGTAAGGGTAGCCGTATAATCAATTAACTCAACCAGCAAAATAATAATTATTTATAAATTGAGGTGTATAAAAAAAAATAAAACTGAAGCATATCGTAAGTAATTTTTTTACGAATACCTCTAAATCGATATTTAACAGCATTTTTTAAAGTATTTTTTATTAATGAGTTGTAAAATGCAGTCAAATAGTAACGATTATTTATTTCTTTTTTTTTCTCAGGATGCTTGTTTAGAAAATACAAAGTTGACTTAAACCTTTTCATAGTGATCGCATACATTTTTTTTTGTAGCCGCCAGGGATGGATCACAAATGCATCCTTCACAAATACTTTGCTTATTTTCATTTGCTTTATCCTGTAATCAAGCTCAACATCTTCCATCGCTGCGTACGGAAATTTTTCGTCAAAGCCGTTTAAACTGTTTAGAAATAGATTTTTGTTGATCATAAAATTACAGGACCATAAATAACCTCCGGTTTCATTTACTGGCGATTCTTCCGCTAAATTTCGTTGTTCCCGGTCAGCTTTGATACATCCTTCAAACACTAATATTTTTTCATTATTTAATATAGATTTTTGATAAACACTTAATATTTCTTCATCAGGTAAACAGTCATCATCTATAAATATAAGCCATTCTCCCTGTGCTTTTTTTGCTCCATTATTTCTATTTGCTGCAGGACCCTTTTTTGGCCCGGGCACCCATTTTACCCATTGATAATTTTCTTCGACGAATTGCTTGGCTTGGTATTGTTCGCTGTCATCCGTAACAATAACTTCGTAATCTGCTGTATTAATCGTTTGGACACTTGGGCTGAAGCGATCTAAACATTTGCTTAATAAATCATTACGATTGCAAGTTGGTATAATTACAGACAACATGTGAGATTAAATTACGCCTCGATTTATTCCAAATTAGCTTGTTGGTTTTTGTTCAAGATTTCAATGTCGATGAGATCAAGAATTTTACTGTCAATATTAATATCAAATTTTCTAGCAAAAGGCATTTTTTGTGCTTTTAGTAGTTCTATGTCACCTGATTTCCATACTATAGGATTTGGGGCATTATAATTAGCAAAAGTTGTTCTTAAATTTATTACGCGATTAGCAAACTTTGAATTTAATAGTAGAGTTTGAATGTACATTTCATCAGAGCTGATAGAGTATTTATAAAAATTTCTTAAAACATCGTTCGTTTTAAACTCTTTCACAACAAACTCAGCAAGATCTAAAGGAAGTATAAACCACACTCTACCTACGTAAGGTTTAAGACCACTAATAAATTTTTTTTTAGGTAAGATTTTCGTTAATATCCTCGGTAACATTGATACTTCTTTATAGTTAAAAGAACCATTCTTATTATAATTGAAATAATCTGCAAAATAATACCGATTTGTTCTGTTCGGAGTTGTTACATCTAAGCTTCCTATCTCATGTTCTAATAAAGCTTTACCATTGTACATTTGTAAGTATTCTTTAATAGTGCTATTATTCATAATTGGATAATCCTGTCCGCTTAAAGTGATAATATTAATCGGATTATAGGACAGAACAGAGTTTATTAATTCAACTATAACCCTTATGGTATTAAATCCACCCCAATTTGATTTATACCTTTTTTCTATAAATTGTATGTTTTGTTTGTTAGAATTAAAATTATAAACTTCTTGCTTGAATTTTTCTATGTTAGCACTTAAATCGACATGTATCGAAAAAATAGTGCCTTCAACATTTAATCTATTAATTAATCTGGCAACCTGGCTGGGATTTTTATGAGCAAGTATGATATACGCAACTTCCATTTAGTTTATTAAAAATATTCTTCAAAATTCGTTTAGTATGTTAAAAATGTGTATTCCTTGAACCATTAATCCACAATTTATTTACCATTTTCAAATATTTTATTTTTAATATATCCCATGAATAAAGGTTATATGCAGAATGTATTAAAAGCTCTTTATCCGGTATCATACTTTCAACCGTAAAGCATCGAGCTAAACTACCTTTCTGTTCCATATTAATATATGTTGCATTTGTGCCTAGCACTTGTCTTGCGTTAACATAATTATGAACAATGCAGGGCAAACCATAACTCAAAGCTTCAATTAAAACGCGGCCAAAACCCTCATTTAAAGAAGCCAAAACAAAGTAATCTGCAGCAATATAATAATCTTTTACCTCGTCGTAAGAAACATTGGTAATGATGAACCTACCAGATATTTTATTTGATGCCATCGAAATCAATTCTTCGGTTTCAGCTTCGAACTGACCTAAAATGATTATAAAATACTCATTTCCAAGTTGGGCTACTTCTTCAATTAGATAATCCATCCGTTTATGGTGCTTGTTGATAGCACCAACAGAAAGGATTATTTTATAAGTTGAAGAAATACCCAAACGCTTTTTGATCAGGTCTTTTTTATTGATGTTGCTTAACCTTTCCTCAATGTTAATATTAAAACCGTAAGGTAAAAGGGTCTGCATTGATGCTGGAGCACCTTGCTGGATTGCTTGTTCCAAATAAATGGGCAAGAGCTGCTGAACATGATCTTCTGTTTTAAATGGTGGTCCATTTGGTGCACCATTTGAAAAAAGTAATTTGTATTTAAACTTGAGCAACTTTCTTACATGCCACAAGTAAGTTCCCAATTCAAAATCACTATAATAAATTACCACCGGTTTTTTAAAAATGATAAGTGGTAACATCGCAATGCAAAAGGTGATTTGTTCTATTGTATAAGCATCTTTCGATAAAAGTTTACTTATAATTTGTGTGAATTTATTTCTGCGGGGCAGGTTTGGTAAAGCAATTTCATTTCCGATACTTTTACCGCCGCCTTTAATAAGGTAAAGTTTAAAATCAGCATTATCTTTTAAAGCATCAAAACATTCTCGGGTAAAAGATTCAAAACCACGGTTAATATGTCCTAAACCTGTACAAACTATAAAAACGTTCATGCTGTTTTTACCGTCCATTTTTCTTTAACTTTCCTCTTCACTTTTCTAACTGCAAATAAGCAAACATCTGTTAAAGATTTAAAAAATACAAGCAACGAAATTGGAGATATTTTGAGTAAAGATTTGGTAATAAAAATTATTTCTGGTTTACTTAGTGTTATTCTTTTTCTCGAAAGTTCCAATAAAACACTAAACAAATAAGTGTCCAAGTATCGTATCTTTTGTTTTAACGAAAATTGATTTCCAACCTTATCATAAGCATACAATCCTATCTTCAACTTTTCTAATAAAAAAATCTTATAAGTATCTTTTCTAAGATGATCTGATCTGCTAACAGAAGTGTTCGATTGTCTAAAGTAATTTAAATTTTGCGGTAAATAGGCAATATAATTGTCAAAACAAATGTCAATCCAAAATTGCCAATCGCCGCAAATTTTATATTCTTTAAAAGAAGCATCAACCTTGTAAAAGTTTTCTTTTTTAAAAATAACGGCACTCGAATTTGGGATAATTGGATGAAAGAAAAAAGCATCCTTGCATTCATCATATCCATTATTCAAATAGTAACCATCTTGATTGTTTGGTACTTCCTGTATTAGTTTTCCAACGATAACGTTTTTTTCGTTAACCATATTGGAACCGCAATAAGCCAATCCAATATTGATATTTTTATTTATGATTTGTATTAAGGATTCTAAGAAATTGTGATCTGCGTAATCATCACTTTCTGCTATCCAAATAAAATTTCCTTTAGCTAATGAAATCCCTTTTTCCCATTGTAAAAATGTACTTCCGGAATTATAGTCATTAAAGACAGTATGTGAGATTTGAGGATGATTTTGGTATTGTTGGATGATGGACTTACTATTGTCCGTAGAACAATCATCTAAAATAATAACTTCAAAATTTTTATAAGTTTGATGAAGAACAGAATCTATCCGCTGGTTTAAATATTGTGAATGGTTATAATTTGGGATGATAACAGAAATTAAATTAACCATCTATATCAATAAATTCTACAGTTATCAATGCTTCTTTTACCCATATAAATCTTGGTTACAGTTTGATCCAAGTTGGAAATTGCAATTTTATATTTCTATTAACATCTTCCCTTGGCGACCACTGATTAGGAGCAATCACAATTTTGTCGGGATTCCGGTTTAAAAAAGCGCCCCACCAACTGAATGTACTGTTTGCAATAATATTGTGCGAGCAATGTCGCATCAAATCCAAATCAACGTAATCTAAATTTCCTTCAATATAATACGACGATGTATTGGTTTGAATATTTTTTCTAACCCAATCCAAGTCATCAGAAAAAAAGTAAAAAATTGGATTTGAGATTTTATCCTTAATGTAAGTAATTGCTTTTTGATAATATTCAACAGGTAAAACTCCCATCAAATAATTAGCACCAGAATCTGTTACATAATCGCCCCGCCGAATGTGTACTGCAACAGAAGAATTATCTTGCTTCATTGCTGATAACCATGTTGCCGATTCAGTTTCTAGTGTTTGTTTTAAAGTTAGTTCTTCAAAAATTCGAGGGTGAATATTTTCAAAATATTTATAATGTTGCCAATAACCTTCTATGTAAACATCATCAGAAGTTTTGAATACATTTGGTTCTAAAATCCACCAAATGTGTTCTTTAAAATACTTTTTTTTATATTTTGGATGAAAAACAGGTTCAATATTTCGATACAATTTCGCGTATAAAGAAGTTTGTTGATGCAAGTTGTTATAATCAGCTATTTCTTTTTTAAAAGGTTCAATATCTGTTGTTGTCGCAACTTCTGCATTAATATTAAAATGATTAAGCTTGTAACTACGCAAATTTTGATCTGCAAAAAAAGAAATATCTAATTTTAATGGAACACCTTTTGTGATAGATAACTCTCGCCCGATGGCATATTGTAATAGTTGGTTTCCTAATCCGCTTATTAGTTTAGTAATAATCAATTGTAGAATTTAAAAGATATGAATAGAAGTTAGAAATTTCAATTGATTAATCATTGTAAGCTTAGCTGAAGGAAATTTTTAATTTTTTGATGGACTTTTTCTTTTGAAAAGTTGTGCAACGTTTCCCAGGCATTAGTAACGTAATTTTGGTACTTATCCATGTTTGCTATTATTTCTGAAAGCTTATTTGCAATTTCGTTTTCATTATTAGTTTCGATGCAAATACCACAATTGTTATCTTTTAAGAATTTATTATTAGCAGCGTAGGATGGGGCACAACTGATAATTAATCTTTTTGATTTGCAATAATCTGTAATCTTGGTTTGTAACGATGCTTTTGAATGCGTAAAATTTTCGGTACTAAAAGAAGCAGTCATCAACAAAGCATCAGCCTCGTTTAACTTTTGATGTATTTGATTGTAAGGAAAGTGCCCGGCATAAACAACTCCAAGTGGCTCTAATTCATTTTTTCGCCAGTCCCATTGACTTTGCTGTGTATAAAGAACTAATTGGATTTTTTTGGTTGGAGCAATTAATTTTATCGCTTTTGCAAACGCAACAAAACTATCAAAATGCATAGGCCATAATGCTCCTGCATAAGCAATTGTAAAAGGATTGTTTTGACGATAAACAGTATCTTTTGGTGCATCTGTTAAATCAACGGGATTCCTAATGTATAAAACTTTTTCGGGACTGGCTTGGTAACGTTCTTCTAATATTACTTTTAGTTCTTCACTGATCATCATCCAATTCTTGTTTTCTTGCAGCATTTTCCTGACAATCACATTAACAATTTCACCTAACTTGTCTTGCTTGTTTTTATACATCCAATCATCCATAAAATAGGGAATGATGCAAGCTTTGATGCTGTTTTTACTAAACAATTTATGGTGCATTAAAATACCGGAAGCCGTATTGGAACACGAAATAATAATATCAGGACTGAATAATTCAATTTCTTTTTTCAGTTGGAGATAACTGTTGTGCCGAAAAATAAAAAAGTTTATTTGATTAATTAATGGTTGTAAATGTTTGGTAAGTCGGTTTTGGGGAATATGAATTTGGTTAAGCTTATAACTCTTATACCGATTGGTGTAAGGTTCTGTTGAGCCAATTTTTTTAAGACTTTTTAAATCTACTTCAGTGATGCCCATAAAGTCTGTTGGCTTTACAAAACAGAATAAGTTGTATAAAGTCTGATTAATTCCCCCTTCATTTAAAGCCATTGGGGCATCTCCAAACAATAAAACTTTCACACTAACTAATTTTGATACTTTACAATTTTTTTTCCTAACAGCTTTTTAATCCAATATTTACCATAAATAGGGAAGAGTACAACCCAAAAGCTTTTATATTTCCAAAAGGAATTTAACAATACTGAAAAATGCTGTTCAGTATCAAACCTTGTTTCATAATAGAGAAGTTTTATGATGTTTGGTGGAAAATAACTTTTGATCAAATTGGTGTTGGTGATATTGATAATGTTTTTGTTATATCCATTTTTAACTAAATCATCTAAAATTGAATTATAGTTTTTAGCAAAGGTTGTAACAAATTGATAGCCTCCGGAATTGTTTTGTTTTGCAGCAATCAGTGGTGTTTCAACAAAAATATTTTCCTCAGCAGCAAAAATTGCCCTTACTGTCCAATCAACTTGTACAATGTTTGTGTTGACGTGTTTTTTGAAATTGTAATCTTTTGGTAGAATCGATTTATTGATGATATTTCCACTTATAAAAGTTATATAGTAATGTAATTTCTCTATAAATTCAACAGGATCTATATAAGAAACTGTTTTGATTTCCCGAACCGGTGTTTCGTCTAATTCTTCTTCCCGGTGAAATGGAATGCAATGTAAATAAACATCACCATAATTTTTATTTTGAAGTAAGTTCATTATTAAAGGAAGACTTCCTTGTATTAAAAACTCGTCATCTCCCAAAACCCAAACATATTTCCCGGTAGCTTCTGTAAAGCAAATAGAACTGGTAGAATCAGGGCCTAAATTGAATTTATTTTCAAAATATTTAATCTTTGTTTTTTGTGAGTGGCGATTTATAATTTCATTTGTATGATCAGATGAAGCATTATTTGCAATAATTAATTCTATGTTTTCCTGATCGCCGTCTAATTGCGAAATAATCGAATTTAAACAACGGTCTAAATACTCTGCCCGATTGTACGTAGGAATGCCTATAGTAAGTAAGGGTTTTTGCATCAGATCAGGACAGCTTTTTTTGAATATAAAACAGAAGTTTGAACGGATACTTCTTTTACCATATCAAATCTAAGTTGCATAATTTGTAATAAAGATACAATGTTACAGTAGCGGAAAATATTGATGTAAATTTCTAAAAAAACCTTCCTTACACAAATAATCTTCCCATAATTTTCTGTTGTTTTTCTGCAATTGTAAAAAATCGTCAGGATTAATGGAGTGATGAAAATCTAAAATATATTGACCAGCTTTTTTTGCATCTTTTTCCTCTATCCAAACTACATGTTTTTTCCAATCTATAAATTCTTCAAAAGGTAAAACACAATCTGTATTGATAAAAACCGGGATTCGGCCAGCACTCAAAACTTCGTACAATCTGAATGAATAATTTCCATGTCCGCTTACACAAATATTGTATTGATTATCAAAAATATTATTTACAAAAGGCATTTTTCCGTTAACCGGATCCCAACTTTGTGCTTCAGTAGTAAAGGTAATATCTGTTTTGATATTTTGATTTTTCAAACAAGAAACTATCGCATCTCTCCTTGCTAAATAACCAAAGTTATAATGCAATTTAAATGCTTTGTTTACACCTGTAAAACTTAGTATTTTATTGGCTTTTCTTTTTAAAGCAAGTTTTAAAGGAAGTTTTGCAGGTGCGGATTGACCTCTAAAGCCTATCGTAGGTAATTCTGTTTTGTTTTTCCAAAGTTCACTTTCTGAAAGGTTTTTTAGTTTTCTTAAATCTTTTGTATAAGCTGGCATTGCAAACTCGTTGATCGCTTTTGTGCTTTTTAGCAAAGATGTGCGAAAAACAATTGCGTTTTGAACATTAATTTTTTTTACCGGGTCGAAATAATAAAATAATATAATTTTCTTTTTGAATTTTTCTGCAAGTTCAATTAAGTGAGACAAGGTTTTCTTTAAACCTTCAATTTCTGTTTGCAGATATTTGTAATGATTATATTCATGTTCGGTATATCCATACAACTTCTCGTAGTTAATTGGAAAAAGAAATATATCAGCTTGCGATGGATCTGTTGTTAAAGTAGAGTTTATCGACAAATTAGACGTTACTTCTTCAACTTCAAATTTTGGCAAGTATTCAAATCCTGTAAAAATCCTAAACATTAATTAA